>NZ_JACCWG010000400.1 GCF_013697775.1 Ramlibacter sp.
CAACCCCAAACCATTCATCTGGACAGCCAGTGCTTCGGACATCCTGGCCAAGGTCACCAGAGCCAAGGCTGCATTGGCTGCGATCTCACGATAAGTACAGAACAGAGGCGCGCACCACACTAGCTGCCACCACCCACGGCCAGCCTGCTGCTGGCGCAGCTGGGCTGGGTGGCAATGCCTGAAGCTCAGGCGGCGATGGCGTCGGCCATGGCGGTTGTGGTGCTCACGCGCGGCGCGCGCAGGGCCTCCAGCGGGGGAGGGCCCATCATGAGGGCCGTTTTTTGGTAGCCATGGACGCGCACGGCGCCGCGCAGCTCCCATTCGTCGGTGCCGAGCGCGGTAGCCCATGCATTGAAATCGATGGGGGGCGCCGGGGCGTGCGTCGGAGAGGAAATGGGAATTTGTAGCATTCAGCGAGTATGCGGATCGCTGCGGAACGCCATGTCGGACGATCACGATGCCATACGTCGGCGGCCCGCGACGCTGCACGTAATGCCGCGCTTCAGCATGCGACTTCCATCACCGTCAGCGCCGCATCCAGCGCCTCGAATCCCTCGTCGAGCTCAGCCTTGGTGATGACCAACGGCGGCGTGACGATCACCACGTTGTAGCGGCCATAGGCATGCACGCCGCGGCGCAGCAGCTCGCCGTAGAACGCCTTCATGGGCGCCGAGCCGCCCGGGTGGTGCCATTCGACCAGCGGCTCGCGGCTGGCGCGGTCGCGCACCAGCTCCAGCCCGAACATCGCGCCCAGGCCGCGCACATCGCCCACGCTGCGGTGGCGCGCCTGCAGCTCGCCCAGGCCCTGGCGCAGCCAGCCTTCGATCTCGCGGGCGCGCTCGAACAGGCCTTCCTCGATGTACACCTTCAGCGCCGCCAGGCCGCCGGCCACCGCCAGCACGTGGCCGGCATGGGTGTGGCCGACGTCGAACAATTCGGTGTCGAAATGGCGTGCGATGCCCTCGCGCACCAGCACGCCGCCCAGCGGCGTGTAGGAGGAACTGGCGCCCTTGGCGAACGACAGCAGGTCGGGTGCCACGCCAAGGCGGTTGGCCGCGAAGGCGGCGCCGGTGCGCCCGAAGCCCGTCATGACCTCGTCGAACACCAGCAGGATGCGGTGCGCATCGCACAGGGCGCGCACGCCCTCCAGGTAGCCGGCCGGATAGACCACCAGCCCACTGGAGCCGGTGACCGGCTCCAACACGATGGCGGCGACGTTGCCGGCGCCTTCGTGCGAGACGACGCGCCGCAGGTGGTCCAGCGCGCGTTCCGTCTCCTCGGTGTCGTTTGCCGCGTGGAACGGGCTGCGGTAAGGGTAGGGCGCGAAGAACTTCACCATGCCGGGCAGCGCCGGGAAGGGGTCGCGCCAGCGATCCACGCCGGTCATGGAGCTCGCGCCGATGGTGCCGCCGTGGTAGCTGCGGTAGGCGGTGAGCACCTTGGGCCGGCGCGTCACCAGGCGCGCGATCTTCACGGCGTCGTCGTTGGCCTCGGCGCCGCCGCAGGCATAGTGCACGCGGCTGCCCTCGGCCCAGGGCGCGACGCCGGACAGCAGCTCGGCGTACTCGGCGCGCACGTCGTTGAAATAGCCCGACGCCACCCAGCACATGCGCTCGGCCTGCGCCTGGATTGCCTGCACCACCTTCGGATGCCCGTGTCCGAGCGACACGGCGACGTAGCCGCTGGTGAGATCCAGGTAGCGCTTGCCCTGCGCGTCGTAGAAATGGCAGCCCTTGGCATGGGTGACCACCGGCGGGTTGAGGCCGCCCTGGACGGCCCAGGGCACCAGCACCTTGTGGTAGCCCGGGGACAGGCCGGTGCCGGCCTGGGCGTGGATCTGCAGGTCCATGGAAAGATGCTCCTGGTGGTTGGCTCGATGGCGTTGAGCCTGGTGGATGGGATGCTGCCAAGAATAGGGAGCGCGCGTCGCCGGCACAAACCAATACTTTGGCTGCTGAGATGCAATACGATTGCACCTATGCTTCGCCTGCCGCCCCTCGCCGCCGTGCGCGCCTTCGAGGCCGCCGCCCGCCACGCCAGTTTTTCCCGCGCCGGCGAAGAGCTGTGCGTGTCGCCCGGCGCGGTGGGCCACCAGGTGCGGCAGCTGGAGGACTGGCTGGGCGTGATGCTGTTCGCGCGCGGCCCGCGCTCGGTCGCGCTGACGGAAGCGGGGCGGCGCTACTTCGGCGAAGTGCGCGAGCTGCTGCAGGAGCTGGAGCGCGCCTCGCTGGCGCTGAAGGACCATGGCGCCTCCGACGAGGTCACCGTTACCGCCATGCCCTCGTTCGTCACGCGCTGGCTGATGCCGCGGCTGGGGAGCTTTCGCGAACAGCATCCGGCGGTGGAGGTGCGCCTGCTGGCGTCGGTGCCGCCGGTGGACTTCGCCGCCGAGCGCGTCGACGTGGCGATCCGCCTGGGCACCGGCCCCTACGCCGGGCTGGAGGCCGCGCCGCTGCTGCGCGAAACCTACTGGCCGGTGTGTTCGCCGGCCATGGCGCGGCGGCTGCGCGCGCCGCGCGACCTGCTGGCCCAGACCCTGCTGCACGACGAACACGAGCCGCGCATTCCCGAGCAGGTGGACTGGCCGCGCTGGTTCGCCGCGCAAGAAGCGGCGCACAAAGCGGCCCGACAGGTCGCGCATCCGCCGGCGGCGCTGCGCCAGGGCTTACGCTTCTCGCATAGCTATCTCACGCTGGACGCCGCGGCGGCCGGGCAGGGCGTGGCGGTGGCCTCGGATGTGCTGGCGGCCGACGCGGTGCGCCAGGGCCTGCTGGCGGTGGCGCCCGGCACCGGCGTGCGCGGCCCCTACCGCTACTGGCTGCTGACCACGCGTGCCGCGGCGGCGCGCCCGCAGGTTGGCGCTTTTTGCGACTGGCTGCGGGCGCAGGCGCGGGCATTTGCCCGAACCGGGCGGGCGCTGGCCACCTGAGCCGGTGCGTCCAGCGTTATCCTCATTCCCGTCATGTGCCGCAACATCCGAACCCTGTTCAACTTCGAGCCTCCGGCCACCGAGCTGGAGATCCGCGACGCGTCGCTGCAATTCGTGCGCAAGCTCAGCGGCTTCAGCGTGCCGTCAAAAGCGAACGAGGCGGCGTTCGACCAGGCTGTGCAGGAGATCGCCGCGTCGGCGCGCACGCTGATCGCGGCGCTGGTCACGGCGTCCGAACCGCGCAACCGCGAGGAAGAGGCCGCCAAGGCCAAGGCCCGCTCGGCGGCGCGCTTCGGCTGAGGCTGCGCTACTCCACCCGCAGGCCCTGCAGCGTCGGGTCGTCCGGGTAGCGCAGGTCAAGCCCGCGCAATGCATCGCGCAGCGCCAGCGCGATCATCAGGTTGCGGTGCGTCTTGGAATCCGCCGGCACCACCGTCCAGGGCGCGCCCGCGGTCGAGGTGGCTCCGATCGCCTGCGAATAGGCCTGCTGGTAGGCGTCCCATTGGCGGCGCACGTCGAGGTCGCCGCGCTGGAATTTGTAGCGCTTGTCGGGGTCGTCCAGCCGCTGCTGCAAGCGCTCGCGCTGCTCGTCCTTGGAAATGTGCAGCATGAACTTCAGGACCACCGTGCCGGTCTCGGTCAGCATGCGCTCGAAGTCGTTGATCTGCGCGAAACGGCGCTGCTGCTCGTTGGCGTCGATGCCGCGGCCGACCACGGGAACCAGCACGTCCTCGTAGTGGCTGCGGTTGAAAGCGACGATCTCGCCCGTGCCGGGAACCTGCTGGTGGATGCGCCAGAGGAAGTCGTGCGCGCGCTCGGCCTCGCTCGGCGCTTTCCAGGCAACGGTGCGCACGCCGATCGGGCTCATGCGGCCGAACACGGCGCGCAGCGTGCCGTCCTTGCCGCTGGTGTCCAGGCCCTGCAGCACCACCAGCAGCTTGTAGCGGCGGTCGGCATAGAGCAGGTCCTGCAGCGCATCCAGCTCCTGCGCGAGCCGCTCCACCTGGGCGCGGTCTTCCTGCTTGTCGCCGCAGGAGAAGGGCTTGGCGCCGGGGTCCAGCGCGGCCAGGCTGAACGTCGGGTCCGGGGCCTGCATCCGCCATGGCGCCCAGGCAGTCGCGGTGGTTTTTGTCTTTGCTTTCGCCTTGTTCATCACCAAGTCTAGTAGGACCGCGCCGCTACGCCGCACCTAGAATGGAAAAATGGACCTCCCGACACATTCGCACTTCGCCGCGCGCATGGCGAACGTGCAGCCTTCGGCCATCCACGAGCTGCTGGCGCTGGGCGCCGATCCGCGCATCATTTCGTTCGGCGGCGGCTATCCCAGCGCGGAGCTGTTCCCCACCGAGCAACTGGCTGCCGTCTACCACGCGGCCATCGCCGGCATGGGGCAGGCGACGCTGCAGTACACCGTGTCCAACGGCATTCCGGAGCTGCGCCGCAAGGTCGCCGCGAGGATGGCGGGCGAGGGCGTGGCGTGCGGCCCCGACCGCGTGCTCATCACGCAGGGCGCGCAGCAGGGGTTGGACCTGGTCGCCAAGATGTTCGTCGACCCGGGCGACCTGGTCGTCACCGAAAGCCCCACCTTCTTGGGCGCACTGATCGCATTCAACCCGTACCAGCCGCGCTACCTCGGCATTCCGATGGACGGCGATGGCATGGACATGGACGCACTGGAGGCCGCGCTGAAGTCGCGGCAACCAGCGCGTCAAGTTCCTCTACACGGTGCCCGATTTCCACAACCCGACCGGCGTGACGATGAGCCTGGCGCGCCGCAGGAAACTGCTGGCGCTGGCCGCGCAGTTCGACTTCCTGGTGCTGGAGGATTCGCCGTACCGCGACATCCGCTACACCGGCGAACCGATCCCCACACTGGCCAGCCTGGACACCGAAGGCCGGGTGATCTACCTGGGCAGCTTCTCCAAGATCCTGGCGCCGGGCCTGCGCCTGGGCTGGCTCGCGGCATCGGAGCCGCTCATCGACAGGCTGGGGCTGCTGAAGCTGGCGGCCGACACGCAGTGCAGCACGCTGAACATGTCGGCGGTTTCCACCTTCCTGGACACCTTCGATCTCGAGACGCACATCGGCAACATCCGGCGCACCTATCTGCGCAAGAAGAACCTGATGCTGGGCGCCATGCGCGAGCACTTTCCCGCCAACGTGCGCTTCACCGATCCCGATGGCGGCCTGTTCACCTGGGTGACGTTCCCGCAGGGTTTCGACACGGCGGACTTCATGCGCGACCACGCTGTGCCGCAAGGGCGCGTGGCCTATGTGCCCGGCGGAACGTTCTTCCCGGGCGCGCAGGAGAAGAACCACGCGCGGTTCAGCTATTCCACGCCGTCGGACGAGGCCATCGGCCAGGGCATCGCCACGCTGGGGCGGCTGCTGAAGGCGCACGCCTGAGGCGCGGCGAGCGCCACGCAAACCGTTCGGGCTGAGCTTGTCGAAGCCTGCCCTGAGCCTGTCGAACGGCCCTTCGACAGGCTCAGGGCGAACGGCGCGGAGGTTGCCGTCAACTGCGGACGGACACCCGAAACCTCGGGTCGCCCGCGGCTTCGCGGGCGCGCACGCGCAGCTGGCCGCAGCCGCCTTCCACGTCCTGGCCCGCCGACTGCCTCAGCTTGGTGAGGATGCCGCGGCGGTGCAGGGTGCGGGCGATCTCGGCGGTGCGCTCCGATGTCGGCCGGCGGAAATCGATCCCGTCCACGGCGTTGAAGGGGATCATGTTCAGCACGCCGTACTTGCCCGACAGCAGTCGCACGATGCCTTCGATCTCGTCGTCGCCGTCGTTTACGCCTTCCAGCAGCGTCCACTGGTACTGGATGGGGTAGCCGGTGGCGCGGGCATAGCGCTCGCCGGCCTCCACCAGCTCCTCGGGCGCCATGCGCGGCGCGCGCGGCAGCAGCTGTTCGCGCAAGGCCGGCTTGCTGGTGTGCAGGGACAGCGCCAGCGCCGGCTTCACCGGGCTTTGCGGCAGGCGCTCGAACACGCGCGGGTCGCCGACGGTGGAGAACACCAGGTTCTTGTGGCCGATGTTGCCGGCCGTGCCCAGCAGCGCGATGGCGTCCATCACGTTGTCCAGGTTGTGCGCCGGCTCGCCCATGCCCATGAAAACCACCTTCTTCACCGGCCGCCGCGCGCGCGCCAGCGCCACCTGGGCCACCATCTCGGCGCTGCCCAGCTGGCGCATCAGGCCGTCGCGCCCGGTCATGCAGAACCGGCAGCCGACGGCGCAGCCCACCTGCGAGGAGATGCACAGGCCGTCGCGCGGCAGCAGCACGCTTTCCACGGTCTGGCCGTCGGCCAGCGCCACCAGCAGCCGCTCGGAGCCGTCCGCGCCCGGGTGCACCGAGTGGATGCGCGCCAATGCGGCCAGCCCGGCCTCGATGGCCGGCAGCGCGGCCAGCAGGTTCGCCGGCAGGAAGTCGCCGATGCGCCGCTTGCCCGCGTCCATGGGCAGGGCCTGCGACCACAGGCGCAGGATGCGGCGCTCGTGGGTCGGGCCCGCGCCGGCGGCGCGCAGGCGCTGGGTCAGATCGTGGATGCGCATGTGCCAATGGTAGTGGCTCAGTAGCGGCCCGCGATGGCCTACAGTCCATGCTCGGAAACTGGGGAAGACATGCACAGACTGGTTCTCGCAGGCGCCGCGGCCTGCGCTCTCGCCGCCTGCACGGGCATTCCGGCATCGCCCGGCGCCGGCGCTGGTGCCCAGCAGATCGGGCTGCATTTTTCCTGCACGACCTCGCCCGCCGTCGCCAACGCCTCCTACGTCGGCCGCTATGCCGGCATGGAGAACGCCATCCCGGCGCTGGATGCGGCGCGCGACATCCACTGCGCCGATGCGTTCAAGGCCGGCAAGCATCCGCGCGGCTTCGTCACGCTGTTCGGCAGTTCGCGCATCGCGAAGGACAACCGCGCGTGCGACGCTGCAGGCCGGTGCGACGAGACGCCGCGCGAGAACGACAGCATCTTCGCCGCCGTGCGCGAGTTCGCGCTCCTGTGGACCGCGAAGCACGGGCGCAGGCTTCCCATCCTGACCGGCGCCGGCCCGGGCCTCATGGAAGCGGCCAACGAAGGCGCGCAAGCCGCCGGCGGCCCGAGCATCGGGTACACCACCTACTACGACCGGCCGGCCGCTCCCGCCCAGGCCAGCGCGGAGCGGCCGTACGGCGGCGATCCTTCCAAGGCCTTCAACCCCTACGTGTCCGACGGCCTGATCTTCACCAGCGTGGTGCAGCGCGAAGCCGCGATGATCCGCCACGCGGCCGCCGTCGTGATCGCGCCGGGCGGAACCGGCACCGAATGGGAGATCTACCAAGTGATCGAGACCATCAAAAGCGGGCAGCAGGCGCCGGTGCCGGTCTACTTCCTGGGTGACCGCGCCACGGTGTGGCGGTCGCTGGACGCGCGGCTGAAGGACCTGGTTGCCCGGCGGGTGGTGCGCGCGGAGGAACTCGCGTTCCTGCGTTTCGCGGCGACCCCCGCCGAACTGCTTGAGCGGCTCGCCAGCGACCTGGGCCTGCCTTAGCGCGAACGCGTCAGCCGGCGACGCGCCCGGCACGGATCCTGCCTCGCAATTTGAACCAATCTTTGCAAGCTGCACCACCGCAACCGATGGGCTGAATGCGGGGCTTGTGGTTTCATAAGCAAGTGACGTTCGCGATTAGCCGCGAACGAAAATCCCGAAGAAACAAGCGAGTACCCGCGCATTTGAATTTAGAGAACCTTGGTGCTAGGGAAAACCCCGTTGTTCGGGAACGGGCCCTCGGAAAAAGTCCACCTCTTCACGCCGCCGGCCGGGACCCGATCCCTCCATTTGCCGGCAGGCTGCTGCCATCCCGGTGAGTTCTCCCCACTATCCTTTTCCATTTTTTGTTGGCGTGTCCCGCGCCATGGCGCCGGACCGCGCCGTGGTTGCGCACGCGCGAGAGGTCATCCTTGAAGAAAGCTCCGGTAGCGCAGATGCACAGCCTGGTGGCGGCGCTGGAACAGCGCGCGCGCGAAGACGGCGGCCAACCGGCGTTCACCTGGCTGGAGCAGGGTGAGCGCGCCGGCGCGCGGCTGAGCTTCACGCAGCTGGACGCGCAGGCGCGGGCCATCGGCGCGCAGCTGCAGGCGGTGTGCGCGGCGGGCGACCGCGTGCTGCTGGCGTACCCGCCGGGGCTGGAGTACGTGGCGGCCTTCTTCGGCTGCCTGTACGCCGGGCTGATCGCCGTTCCTGCCC
>NZ_JACCWG010000403.1 GCF_013697775.1 Ramlibacter sp.
CGCCTGCACTGGGCGCGCACCTTGCGCCACGCGGCGCGAACCGGCGGCGAGCTGGTCGAGCTGCGCCGCATGCAGCGCGCCGAGGAGCCGCTGCCGCTGCTGGTGCTGGTGGACGTGTCCGGCTCGATGGAGCGCTATGCGCGGCTGCTGCTGGCCTTCCTGCACGCGGCCACGCGCGGCCTGCGCCGGCGCGACGTGTTCGCCTTCGGCACGCACCTGACGGACCTCACCTCGGCGTTCCGCATCGCCGATACCGACATGATGCTGGCCGCGGCCGGCGCCGCGATCGATGACTTCGCGGGCGGCACGCGCCTGGGCGATTCGCTGGCCACGCTGCGCATGCGCCACGCCCGCCGCCTGGTCGGCCGGCGCACGCTGGTGCTGGTGATCAGCGACGGGCTGGACACAGGCGAGCCCGATGACCTGGCGCGCGAACTCGGCTGGCTCAAGCGCCGCTGCCGCAGGCTGCTGTGGTTGAATCCATTGCTGCGCTTCGAGGGCTATGCGCCCATCGCGCGCGGCGCCGCGGTGCTGCACAGCCGTGCCGACGGCATGCTGGCCGTGCACAACCTGAGCAGGCTGCAGGACCTGGCGGCCAGCTTGGCCGCGGTCATGCGCCGGTGATGGCGTCAAACGCAAAGCACAAGACACAGGAACGGAGAACACACATGGACATGCAAGGCAGCCGCGCGCTGGGCGTGACGCAGCAGCAGGCCTGGGAGGCGCTGAACGACCCCGAGGTGCTCAAGGCCTGCATCGCCGGCTGCGACAAGCTCGAGCCCACCGGCGAGAACCAGTACACCGTGGGCATGGCGCTGCGCATCGGGCCGGTGTCGGCGCGCTTCGCCGGCAAGATCCAGTTGACCGAGGTGCAGCCGCCCGAGAGCTACACCCTGGGCTTCGAAGGGCAGGGCGGCGCGGCCGGCTTCGGCAAGGGCAGCGCGCAGGTGCGGCTCACGCCCGCCGGCACCGGCTGCGAGTTGGGCTACACGGTGAACGCGCAGGTCGGCGGCAAGATCGCGCAGGTCGGCCAGCGGCTGATCGACGGCGTGGCCAAGTCGATGGCGGAAGACTTCTTCAAGCGTTTCGACGCGGAGATGCAGCGCCGCTACCCGGCGGCGGCCGTGCCCGCCGATACCGTGGCGGGAGAAGGTGAAGAGACGGCGGAGACATCCCGCCCGTGGTGGAAGCTGGGCGGCAAAGGCGAAGACAAGGGCTGAAAGGAGCGCGCGATGGAAAACCTCGACGTCATGGTGCTGCGCGCGCTGCGCGACTGGCGCGCAGCGGCCAAGCGCGGCCTGCTCGCCACGGTGGTGCGCACCTGGGGCTCGTCGCCCCGGCCGGTGGGCTCGATCATGGCCCTGTGCGAGGACGGCTCCGTCGTCGGCTCGGTGTCGGGCGGCTGCATCGAGGACGACCTGGTCTACCGCTTCACGCGCGCGTATGCGGGTGGGGCGGGCGCGTCCGGCAACGCCATCCCCAGCGGGGCGCCCGGCTTCGTGAAGTACGGCATCACCGCCGACGAGGCGCACCGCTTCGGCCTGCCCTGCGGCGGCACGCTGGAACTGCTGCTGGAATACGACCCCGACGCGGCCAGCCTGGCGCAGCTGGTGCAGTCGCTGGAAACCGGCCGCCTGATGCGCCGCGTGGTGCGGCTCGCCGACGGCGCCGTCACGTTGAGCGAAGCGGCGGCGCCGGAGGAGCTGCGGGTCGATGCCGACGCACTGGTGAACACCTTCGGCCCCGAGTACCGCATGCTGCTGATCGGCGCGGGCCAGCTGACCGAATACCTGGCGACCATGGCGCTGTTCAGCGGCTTCGCGGTGACGGTGTGCGACCCGCGCGAGGAATACCGCGGCGCCTGGAGCGTGGCTGGCGCCACGATGTTGAGCGACATGCCCGACGACGTGGTGCTGGCCTTCAAGGCCGACCGGCGCAGCTGCGTGGTGGCGCTCACGCACGACCCCAAGCTGGACGACCTGGCGCTGCTGGAGGCGCTGAAGACGCAAGCCTTCTACGTCGGCGCCATCGGCAGCCGGCGCAACAACGAGGCGCGGCACCAGCGCATGCGCGAGCACTTCGACGTCAGCGCCGATGAACTGGCCCGCCTGCGCGGGCCCATCGGCATCTACATCGGCAGCAAGACGCCGCCCGAGATCGCGGTGAGCGTCATGGCCGAGATCCTGGCGGTGAAGAACTGCGTGGCCCTGCCGCGCGACATGGACGTGGCGCAGGCGAAGAACCAGCTCGCGCACGCCTGAGCGCGCTGTTCGTTACCTGCCTTCAGCGCAGCGGCATGACGCGCTCGCCCGGCATCAGCGCGTAGGGCTCGCGAAAGCCTTGCAGGCCGCGCAGGCGCTGCATCCAGGCGCCGATGTTCGGGAACAGCGCCGCGATGTCCATGCCGCTTTCCTCGACCGGATAGAACATGTAGCCGGCCATCGAGAAGTCGGCGATGGTCGGGCCGTCGCCGACGACCCAGGCGCGGTCCGCCAGGTGCCGGTCGACGACGCCGAAGGTGCTGTCGATGCGGTTGCGCAGGAAGGCCATCACACCCGGATCGGGCTCGGCGGCGATGAAGGCCTTGCTGAAGCGGTAGGTGGCGAAGTAGCTGGTGAACTTGTGGTTGTCGAACAGCAGCCAGCGCAGCACCTCGTAGCGCGCGTCGGCGTCGCGCCCGCCGAACATGCCGTGCCGCTCGGCCAGCCAGTGCATGATCGCGCCCGACTGCGCCAGGCGCTTGCCGTCCGCCGTCTCCAGCACCGGCGTCTCGCCCATGGCGTTGACCTCTTCGCGCCAGCCGGCCTGGCGCGTCTGGCTGGCGCCCATGTAGTCGACGAAGACAGCCTCCCAGGGCTGGCCAAGCGCCTGCAGCATGAGCGCGACCTTGTAGCTGTTGCCGGACTGGCTGAAGCAATGGAGCTTGTACAAACGCCGCCGCCTACTGCTTGTGGTATGCGTCCACCAGCTGCTGGCCTTCGGGGCCGGCCTTGTCCAGCCAGTCCTTGAGCATGGTGTCTCCGATCTTCTTCATGTCGGCCTTCAGCTGCGCGCTGGGCTGCAGGATCTGCATGCCGTTGGCCTTGAGCTTTTCCAGCGTGTCGGTGTTGGCCTTGCGGCTGGCGGCCCAGCCGCGCGCCTCGGCGTCGGCGCCGGCCTTCATCAGCGCGTCCTGCGTGGGCTTGTCCAGCGCATTGAAGGCGGCGCGGTTGACGATCACCGCGTTCTTGGGCAGCCAGGCCTGGGTGTCGTACCAGTTCTTGATGTGCTCGTAGGTCTTGGTGTCGTAGCCGGTGGAGCCGGAGGACATGTAGGAGTCCACCACGCCCGTGGCCATGGCCTGCGACAGCTCGGCCTGCTGCACCGTCACCGGCTGCGCGCCCACCAGTTCGGCGATGCGGGCGGTGGCCGGGCTGTAGGCGCGCCACTTCAGGCCCTTCATGTCGGCCACCGAATTGAGCGTGCGCTTGGTGTAGATGCCCTGCGGCGGCCAGGCCACCGCGTACAGCACCATCATGCCCTGCTCGCCCAGCTTCTTTTCCAGCACGGGCTTTTGCGCGCGCCACAGCTTCATGGCGGAGTCGTAGCTGTCGGCCAGGAAGGGGATGCCGTCGGCACCGAAGATCTGCCACTCGTTCTGGTAGTTCACCAGCAGGATCTCGCCGATCTGCGCCTGGCCGCCCTGCACGGTGCGCTTGATCTCCGGCGCCTTGAACAGCGCGGCGTTCGAGTGAACGGTGATCTTGAGCTTGCCGCCCGAGTACTTGTCGGCGTCCTTGGCGAACTGCTCCAGGTTTTCGGTGTGGAAGTTGCTGGCGGGATAGCCGGACGGCAGGTCCCACTTGGCCTGCGCGGCCGCGTGGCCGGCGAATGCCATGGCAGCGGCGGCCAGTGCGATCTTGAATTTCATGCGTGCTCCAGGAAGAGGAAAAAGAGTGCGGTTCAGCATACGTGCAAGCGCCGTGCCCGGCGAATGGGTGTTTCCCCAGGCGCTACATCTTGGTGGGCAGCCAGGTGGCGATGCCGGGGAAGAACCACAGCAGCAGCACCATGCCGCACATCAGGAAGAAGAACGGCATGGTGACGCGCGCGATCCAGGTGATCTCCTTGCCGGTCATGCCCTGCAGCACGAACAGGTTGAAGCCCACCGGCGGCGTGATCTGCGCCATCTCAACCACGAGCACGATGAAAATGCCGAACCACAGCAGATCGATACCGGCCGTTTGCAAAGTCGGCAGCAGCACCGCCATCGTCAGCACTACCATCGAGATGCCGTCAAGAAAACAGCCGAGCACGATAAAGAACACCATCAGCAGCATGATCAGGCCGAACGGCGGCAGATTCAGCGCGCCGATCGTTTCGGCCAGTTGGCGCGGCAATCCGATAAAGCCCATGGATAGCGCAAGAAATGCCGATCCGGCGAGGATCAACGCGATCATGCAATACAGCCGCGTCGCCGCCATCAGCGAATCGACGAATGCCTGCCGCGTCAGTGTGCGCTGGAAGGCCGACAGCACGAGCGCGCCGACCACTCCCAGCGCGGCTGCCTCGGTCGCGGTCGCAACGCCGAGATAGATCGAGCCCAGCACGGCCACGATCAACAGCATCACCGGAATCAGGTGGCGCGACTCGGCGAGTTTTCCCGCAAAACTGAGCTTGATATCGGCCGGCGGAATGCTGCCGGGATGGCGCAATGCCCAGACGATCGTATAGCCCATGAAGAGCGCCGCCAGCATCAAGCCCGGAATCACGCCGGCGATAAACAGCTTGCCGATCGAAACGTCGGCGGCGACACCGTAGACGATCATGATGATCGACGGCGGAATCAGCAGCCCCAGCGTGCCGGCGCCGGCGAGCGAGCCGATCGAGATCTGCTCGGGATAGTTGCGTTTCGCGAGCTCGGGCAGCGTGATCTTGCCGATCGTGGCGCAGGTGGCGGCCGATGAACCCGACACCGCGGCGAAAATCGTGCAGCCGATGATGTTGGTATGCAACAGGCGACCGGGCAGCCATTGCAGCCATGGCGCGAGCCCGCGAAACATGCCTTCGGAGAGACGTGTCTTCAGCAGAATCTCGCCCATCCAGATAAACAGCGGCAGCGCCGTCAACGTCCAGCTCGACAGTGATCCCCACACCGTCAGCGCCAGTGCATCGCCGGCGGGTCGCGTCGTGAACAGTTCCATGCCGATGAACGCCACGCCGAGCACCGCGATGCCGACCCACACACCGGCGCCCAGAATGACAAACAGCGCGACGATCAGGAGAAAGGCTACAACGGTGCCCATCTATTCGATGTGGGCTGCTTCGTTAACCGCAGGTGGCAGGCGGCGTGTAAGCACCGTGATCGCGAGCTGCTCGATGAACGCCAGCGCGAGTCCGGCCAGGCCGATCGCCATCGAAAGCTGCGGAATCCATAACGGCGTCGCGTCGACGTTCTGCGAAACGTCATTGAACGTGTACGAGCCCCACACGAGGCGCGCCGAGAACCACGCGAAGTAAACGCTGAGCGCGGAGGCAATCGTCAGGCAGAGCACCTCCATCCACCAGCGGGCGCGACCGTGCAGGCGCTGCAGGATCAACGTCACGCGGATGTGATCGCCTTGCCGCAGTGCGTAGCCCAGCGCCAGAAACGAACCCGCCGCGAGGAAGTAACCCGCGTAGGCGTCAGCGCCGGCCATCGAGTAGCCGAGCTCGCGCAGCACGATGCCGGCCACTTCAATCGCCAAAGTGGCGAAAATGAAAAGTGCGGCGAGCGCACCCAAAAGCCTGAACAGCGAATCGAGCAGTGCGCGCATCAGATATCCGCCGCTCAAAAAGATAAGAAAAAGCCGCCTTGGTACGGCGGCGGCTTGTTCCGGACTACTTGCGAAACGAGGTGATGATCGTCTGCCCGTCGGGACCGGCCTTGGCCATCCATTCTGTCAGCATCGTGTCGCCGAGCTTGGTGAGCTCGCTCTTGAGTGCGGGGCTCGGCTCGTATACGGTGATCTTGTTATTGCGCAGCGTGGCGAGCGACTCGCTGGTGTAATCGCGCATGCGCTTCCAGCCGCGCTCCTCGGCATCTTTCGCCGCAGCCACGATCGCATCCTGCGAAGCCTTGTCGAGCTTGTCGAACTCCTTCTGGTTAACGATCACCATGTTCTTCGGCAGCCAGGCGTCGGCCGTAGCGAAGTGAGTCAGGCTTTCCCAGACTTTGGAATCGACGCCGGTGGCACCCGACGACATGAACGAATCCACGACGCCGGTGGACAGCGCCTGCGACAGTTCAGCGGCCTGAATCGTCAGTGGTTGTGCGCCGACCTGTTGCGCGATACGCGTGGTGGCCGGGTTATAGGCGCGCCACTTGAGCCCCTTCATATCGGCGACCGTGTTCAATGGCTTCTTCGTGTAGATGCCCTGCGGTGGCCACGCGACTGCGTACAGCAGCTTGATGCCCTGACCCGCCAGAATCTTTTCGACCACCGGGCGCTGCGCCTGCCACAGTTTCCACGATGCGTCGAACCCGGTGGCGACAAATGGCACCGCGTCGGCGCCGAACACTGGATTCTCGTTCTCCAGCAGGCTCATCAGCACTTCGCCGATCTGCGCCTGGCCGGTCTGCACCGCGCGCTTGATCTCGGGCGCCTTGAACAGCG
>NZ_JACCWG010000420.1 GCF_013697775.1 Ramlibacter sp.
CGGCAGCTGCTCGCGCAGCGCGGCCAGCCCGGGCGCGTCGTCGCGCGTGTCGGCCACCGTCACCTGCGCACCCTGGGCCGCGCACCAGCGCGCCATGGACAGGCCGGACGTGCCGCAGCCCAGCACCAGCACGTGCTGGCCGGCGGACGGGGTGGGCTCTTGCATATCGCTCATTGGGTCAGCGCAGCTTCATGGTGGACAGGCCCAGCAGGCACAGCAGCATGGTGATGATCCAGAAGCGCACCACGACCTGCGTTTCCTTCCAGCCGGTTTGCTCGAAGTGGTGGTGCAGCGGCGCCATCTTCAAAATGCGCCGGCCTTCGCCGTAGCGCTTCTTGGTGTACTTGAAGTACACGACCTGCGCCATCACCGACAGCGCCTCCACCACGAAGATGCCGCCCATGATGGCCAGCACGATTTCCTGGCGCACGATGACGGCGATGGTGCCCAGCGCCGCGCCCAGGCCGAGCGCGCCGACGTCGCCCATGAACACCTGGGCCGGGTGCGTGTTGAACCACAGGAAGGCCAGGCCCGCGCCGGCCATCGCGGCGCAAAAGATCAGCAGCTCGCCCGAGCCGGGGATGTGCGGGAAGAACAGGTATTTCGAATACACCGCGCTGCCGGTCACGTAGGCGAACACGCCCAGCGCCGAGCCCACCATCACCACCGGCATGATCGCCAGGCCGTCGAGGCCGTCGGTCAGGTTGACCGCGTTGCTCGATCCCACGATGACCAGATAGGTCATGATGACGAAGCCGAACACGCCCAGCGGGTAGCTCACTTCCTTGAAGAAGGGAAGCATCAGGCCGGCCTTGGGCGGCAGGTTCAGGTCGAAGCCCGAACGCACCCAGCCGAAGAACAGCTCCAGCACGCGGAAGTTGGAGCTCTCCGAAATGCTGAACACCAGGTAGAGCGCGGCCAGCAGGCCGATCAGCGACTGCCAGAAATACTTCTCGCGCGAGCGCATGCCCTCGGGGTCCTTGTTGACCACCTTGCGCCAGTCGTCCACCCAGCCGATGGCGCCGAAGCCGAGCGTCACCACCAGCACGATCCAGACGAAGCGGTTGCTCCAGTCGAACCACATCAGCGTGCTGACGGCGATGGCCAGCAGGATCAGCACGCCGCCCATGGTGGGCGTGCCGCTCTTGACCAGGTGGCTCTGCATGCCGTAGCCGCGCACCGGCTGGCCGATCTTCAGTTCGGCCAGCCGGCGGATCACCCAGGGGCCGGCGACCAGGCCGATCAGCAGCGCCGTCATGGCGGCCATCACCGCGCGGAAGGTCAGGTACTGCACCACGCGCAGAAAGCCGAAGGCCGGCGAATGCGCTTGCAGCCACGCCGCCAGGCTAACGAGCATCGGGGCTCTCCCTTGTTGTTGTTTGTGTTGCCGCGCTTTGCGCGTGCGCCCGGATGGCCTCGACGACGCGCTCCATCTTCATGAAGCGCGAGCCCTTGACGAGGACCGATCCGGCGGCCGCAAGTTCCCCGGCCACCGCCGCGTTCAGCGCATCGACGTCGTCGAAATGCGTGCCGCCCATGCCCCTGGCCTGCTCGCCCAGGGTCAGCAGTTGCTCGATGCCGCGCTCGCGCGCGTAGTCGCCGATCTCGGCATGGAACTGCGGCCCCTGGTCGCCCACCTCGCCCATGTCGCCCAGCACCAGCAGGCGCGGGCCGGGCAGTTCGGCCAGCACGTCGATGGCGGCGCGCACCGAGTCGGGGTTGGCGTTGTAGGTGTCGTCCACCACGGTCAGCGTGCGGCCGGCCAGCAGAACGGCCAGCGCGCGCGAGCGGCCCTTGACCGGCTCGAACGCCTGCAGGCCCCGCGCGATGGCGTCCAGCGGCGCGCCGGCGGCCAGTGCGCAGGCGGTGGCCGCGAGCGCGTTGCGCACGTTGTGGCGGCCGGCGATATGGAGAGGGAACGCCAACGGGCCCGCGGGCGTTTCGGCCCGCACCTGCCAGTGTCCTTCTTGCCATTCAGTCCCGGCCAGAACGATGTCGGCGCGGCCGTCCTGCAAGGCCGCGTCCGCGAAAGCCATGCAGGGGCGGGCCCCCGCGAGTTCGACCCAGACCGGCGTGTACGCGTCGCCGTCCGGGAACACGGCAACGCCATTGGGCGCCAGCGACGCGAACACGCTGCCGTTCTCGCGCGCCACGGCTTCCACCGTGGCCATAAATTCCTGGTGCTCGCGCTGCGCGTTGTTGACCAGCGCCACGGTCGGCCGCGCGATGTCGGCGAGGTAGGCGATCTCGCCCGGGTGGTTCATGCCCAGCTCGATCACGCCGACCTTGTGGTGCGCGCGCAGGCGCAGCAGCGTGAGCGGCAGGCCGATGTCATTGTTCAGGTTGCCCTCGGTCGCCAGCTGCGCCTGGGGCTGCCAGGCGCGCAGGATGGACGCGATCATCTGCGTCACCGTGGTCTTGCCGTTGCTGCCGGTGACGGCGATGAGCGGCAGGCCGAAGCGCTGGCGCCAGGCATGGGCCAGGCGGCCGAGCGCCAGGCGCGTGTCGTCGACTTCGAGACCCTGCAAGCCCGCGGGAATGCGGCCCGCGTGCGCCAGCACCGCGGCCGCGCCCCGGCCTTGCGCGTCTGCGATGAAGTCGTTGGCGTCGAAGCGTTCGCCCTTGAGCGCGACGAACAGGTCGCCGGGCTGCAGGGTGCGAGTGTCGGTGTGCACGCGCGCGATGGCCGTTGCGGCCTCGCCGACGAGGCGGGCGCCGGGGAGCCAGGCCAGGGCTTCGCCGAGGGTGAACATGGTGTCGGTCATGCTCTTTTCTCCAGCGCGGCCTGGGCGTGCACGGTGTCGGAGAACGGGTGCTTCACGCCGCCGATCTCCTGGTAGTCCTCGTGGCCCTTGCCGGCGACCAGGATCACGTCTTGCGGCGCGGCGTTGCCCACGGTGTCGGCGATGGCGCGGGCGCGGTCGGTCTGCACCTGCACGCAGTCGCGGCGTGACAGGCCCAGCAAAACCTGGCTGATGATGGCTTCGGGCTTCTCGCTGCGCGGGTTGTCGCTGGTGACGACCACGGCGTCGGCGTTCTTCTCGGCCACCGCCGCCATCAGCGGGCGCTTGACCGGGTCGCGGTCGCCGCCGCAGCCGAACACGCACCACAGCTTGCCGCCGCGCTGCGCGGCCAGCGGGCGCAGCGCCTGCAAGGCCTTGTCCAGCGCGTCGGGCGTGTGCGCGTAGTCCACCGCCACCACCGGCTTGCCGGGAACGTTGATGCGCTCCATGCGCCCGGGCACCGGCAGCAGCGCGCCGCAGGCGGCCACCGCCTCGGCCAGCGGCACGCCCAGCGCGCGCATGGCGCCGACCACTCCCAGCAGGTTGGACACGTTGTACTGGCCGATCAGCTGCGTGGCCAGCACGTGCCGCTCTGCCCCTTCGGCCAGGGTGAAGCGCAGCCCCTGGCCGTCGTAGCCGATGTCCAGCGCGCGCAGGCGCGCGGCGTCCTTCTCGCAGGACACGGTCCACAAATCCAGGCCGCTGTCCTTCAGTTCGTCCGCCAGCACCCGGCCCTTGTCGTCGTCCAGGTTGATGACGGCCATGCGCAGGCCGGGCCAGCGGAACAGCTGCGCCTTGGCCGCCCAGTAGGCGTCCATGGTGCCGTGGTATTCCAGGTGGTCCTGCGTGAAGTTGGTGAAGATGGCCAGCGGGATGCGCGTGCCGTCCAGCCGCCGCTCGACGATGCCGACGGACGAGGCCTCGATGGCGCAGGCCTTCAGGCCCTGTTCGGCGAACTGGCGAAAGCGCCACTGCATCAGCACCGGGTCGGGCGTGGTGAGGCCGTTGAACTCCACGTTCGGCGGCCGGCCCGTGCCCAGCGTGCCGATCAGCGCGCAGGGCATGGCGCGCGCACCCTGCAGGTTGGACAGCGCCTGCGCCAGCCACCAAGCGGTGGAGGTCTTGCCGTTGGTGCCGGTGACGGCCAGCACGTCGATGTCGTTGCTCGGATGGCCGAAATACGCGGCGGCGATCGGGCCGGTGGCGGCCTTCAGCTGCGGGTAGGCGGCGACGGACTCGCTGTCGCTCTCGGTTCCGGTGAAGCCGTAGGCTTCGACGCCCTCGCGCTCCACCAGGCAGGCCACGGCACCCTGCGCCAGCGCGGCGGGCACATGCTTGCGCCCGTCGGTCACGGCACCGGGCCAGGCGATGAAACCATCGCCCGCTTCGATCTTGCGGCTGTCGCAATGCAGATCGCCGGCCACGCGGCCGCGCAGCCATTGCGCTGCCTGTTCGGGCGTGTGCAGTTCACGCATCAGAACGATTCCTCCACCGCGTTCACCACGATCTGCGGCTTCACGCTCATGTCGGGCTGCACGCCCATCAGGCGCAGCGTCTGCTGCACCGTGCTGCTGAACACCGGCGCCGCCACGTCGCCGCCGAAGTAGCGGCCGGCCGAGGGCTCGTCGAGCATCACGCCGACGATGATGCGCGGCTTGTCGATCGGAGCCATGCCGACGAACCAGGAGCGGTAGCGGTTGGTCGCGTAGCTCTTGCCGATCTGCTTGTGCGCGGTGCCGGACTTGCCGCCCACCGAATAGCCCAGGGTCTGCGCCTTCGGGCCGGTGCCGCCGGGGCCGGCGGCCATCTGCAGCATGGTGCGGATCTCCGCTGCCGTCTTGGGCGAGAGCACCTGCACGCCGGTGGCCGGATGGTCGGTCTTGAGCAGCGTGGCGGGAATGATCTGCCCGTCGTGCGCGAACACCGTGTAGGAGCGCGTCATCTGGAACAGCGAAGCCGACAGGCCGTAGCCGTACGACATGGTCGCCTGCTCCACCGGGCGCCAGCTCTTGAACGGCCGCAGCCGCCCGCTGGCCGCGCCGGGAAAGCTGATCTGCGGCTTCTGGCCGAAGCCGGCCTGCGTGAACAGCTCCCACATCTCGCGCGGCTGCATCTGCAGCGCGAGCTTCAGGGTGCCCACGTTGCTGGACTTCTGGATCACCTGCTGCACCGTCAGCGCGCCGTGCGGATGCGAATCGGAAATGCGGGCGCCGCCGATCACCACATGGCCGGGCGCGGTCTGGACCACCGTCTGCGGCGTCACGCGGCCGGTCTCCAGCGCCAGGCCGATGGTGAACGGCTTCATCGTGGAGCCGGGCTCGAACACGTCGGTCAGCGCGCGGTTGCGCAGCTGCTCGCCGTTGAGGTTGTGGCGGTTCTCGGGCGGGAAGCTGGGATAGTTGGCCAGCGCCAGCAGCTCGCCGGTGACGGCGTCCAGCACCACCACGCTGCCCGCGCGCGCCTTGTTCTCCACCACCGCGTCGCGCAGCTTCTGGTAGGCGAAGAACTGCACCTTGCTGTCGATGGACAGCTGCAGGTCCTTGCCGTCCAGGGGCGGCTGCTCGCCCATGCCTTCGACGATGCGGCCCAGGCGGTCCTTGATGACGCGGCGGGAACCCGCGCGGCCGGCCAAGTCCTTGTCGAACGACAGCTCCACGCCTTCCTGGCCGTGGTCTTCCACGCTGGTGAAGCCCACCACGTGCGCGGCGGCCTCGCCTTCGGGGTAGCGGCGCTTGTATTCCTTGCGCTGGTAGACGCCCTTGATGTCCAGCGCGGCAATCTGCCTGGCGATCGGCTCGTCGACCTGGCGCTTGATCCACACGAAGGTGCGGTCCTCGTCTTCGAGCTTCTTGTTCAGCTCGGCCAGCGGCATCTCCAGCAGGCGCGCCAGCTCCTTCAACTTGGCCGGGTCGCGGTCCACGTCCTCGGGAATCGCCCAGATGCTGGGCGAGAGCACGCTGGTGGCGAGCAAAAGGCCGTTGCGGTCGAAGATGCGGCCGCGGTTGGCGGGCAGCTCCAGCGTGCGCGCGAAGCGCACCTCGCCCTGCTTGCGGAAGAACTCGTTGCCGAACACCTGCACCCAGGCCGCGCGGCCGGCCAGGCCCAGGAAGCCGAGCGCGATGCCGGCCACGATCATCTTGCTGCGCCACACCGGCGCCTTGCTCGCCAGCAGCGGGCTGAGCGCATGGCTGACGGCGCGTTCCCGATTACGGCTCATTCGGAAGCCTCCGCGCTGTGCGCTGCGGCATTCGCCTTGGGAGCGGCCCCGCGGCTCATGGCGCGGGCCTCGGCTTCTGGCCGAGCACCACGTACTGCGTGATGGCCGGCGTGGCCGTGCGCATCTGCAGCTGCTCCTTGGCCAGGCGCTCCACGCGCAGCGGCGTCGCCTGGGCGCGCTTTTGCACCTCGAGCTGCTCGTTCTCGATTTCCAGCCGGTGCGCCTCGGCGTGCGCCCGCTCGATCTCGGTGTAGAGGCGGCGCGAGTCGTACTGCACACGCACCAGCCACAGCGCGCTCATGAGCAGGGCGATGAGCAGCAGGACGTTGAAGCGGGTCACGCGTGCGTCCTTTGCGCCACGCGCATGATGGCGCTGCGCGAACGCGGGTTGCGGGCGATTTCCTCGGCGCTCGGGCGCACGCGCGCCAGCGCCTCCAGCTTCATCGGCTTGGGTTCGGCGAACGGCGCGCGGCGGTCCACCACCTCGCGCGAGTGGCGCACGATGAACTGCTTGGCGATGCGGTCCTCCAGCGAATGGAAGCTGATCACCACAAGCCGCCCTCCGGGTTGAAGGATGTCCAAGCTTGCCTCTAGCGCTTCTTGCAGCTCTTCAAGCTCGGCATTGATGAAAATCCGAAGAGCCTGAAATGTGCGCGTTGCAGGGTCCTGGCCCGGCTCGCGGGTTTTGACCGTGCGAGCCACGAGTTCGGCCAGTTCGGCGGTGGTTGCAAGAGCGCCCCGTTCCTGTCGGCGAGCATCAATCGCCTTTGCAATCTGAACAGCAAACCGTTCTTCGCCATAGTCACGGATCACCTCCGCCATCTGTTCCACCGGGGCGGTGGCAAGCCATTCGGACACGCTCTGGCCCCGTGTGGGGTCCATGCGCATGTCCAGCGGCCCGTTGCCGCGGAAAGAAAATCCGCGCACGGGGTTGTCGATCTGCGGGGAGCTCACGCCCAGGTCCATCAGCACGCCGGCCACGCTGCCGGCTTGCAGCTCGCGCAGCGCGCGAAAGCCCTCGTGCCGGATGGAAAAGCGCGTGTCCTCGATGGCATTGGCCACAGCCACCGCTTCGGGGTCCTTGTCGAACGCCACCAGCCGGCCGCCGGGGTCCAGCCGCGACAGGATCAGCCGCGCGTGTCCGCCGCGCCCGAAGGTGGCGTCGACATAGGTTGAATCCGGCTTGGTGAGAAGAGCTTCGACTGCTTCGTTCAACAAGACGGTGGTGTGTTGCCATGGTTCCACCGCTTGCCTTCAAAAAGAGAAATCCTTGAACACGTCGGGCATCTCACCGCGCATGGCCTCGGCCTCCTTGGCCTCGTAAGTCGCCTTGTCCCAGAGTTCGAAGTGGTTGCCCATTCCGAGCAGCATCGTGTCCTTCTCGATGCCGGCGGCGTGGCGCAGTTCTGGCGACACCAGCACGCGGCCCGTGCCGTCGAGCTCCACGTCCATCGCGTTGCCCAGGAGAATTCTCTTCCACCACTGCGCAGCCATGGGTAACGCCGCGATACGTTCACGGAATTTTTCCCATTCGGGGCGGGGAAAAATCATGAGACAGCCGTGGGGATGTTTGGTGATGGTGATCTGGTTGCCCGCGGTCGCGTTGAGCACGTCACGATGCCGGGTCGGCATGGAAAGCCGGCCCTTGGCATCGAGACTGAGCGACGACGCACCTTGGAACACCCGTTGACCTCCATGTTGGAAACGCAAAAATGGCAGAGGCGAAACCCACCATCTACCACTTCATTGCACTTTTTTGCACTGTAGCAGGAAAACTCAGCGGCGCAACCGGGGCGGTTCCGCGTTTTACGTGTGAAATCAACAACTTAGGAGCGGTTGCTCAATCGCGAGTATTGAAAAGCCGTTTCGGATGAACGACTTACGTGTGGCTCTGCAAGTGGAGTCTGCAGAGCGGCAGAGTGTGACCGAATGTACTAAGCACGCGGCCTTCCGCGCGAAAGCAACTCAGCCGCAAATTGGCTTGAAAGCCGTCTGGAAATCGGCCTGGATCGGCCTGAGAAGTTAGCGCACCAGCGCCAGCGTGAACCAGGGCCAGATGCTCAGCATGACCAGCAGCACGCACACCGCCAGGCAGAACGGCAGCGACATGGCGAACACGTCACTGGCCTTGGTCTTGGTCAGCGAGGCGCCCATGAAGAGCGCCGCGCCCACGGGCGGCGAAACCAGCCCGAGGGTCAGGTTGATCGACACCACCACCCCGAAATGCACCGGATGGATGTGGTAGACCTGTGTGGCCACGGGGAACAGGATCGGCACCACCAGGATCAGCCCGGCCACCCCGTCGATCACCGTGCCGATCACGAGCAGCAGCAGGTTGAGCCACAGCATGAAGCTGACCGGGTCGTGCGCCACCCGCTTGAGCAGGTCGGCCACCAGCTGCGGCACCTGGCCGTACACCAGCACCCAGGTGAACACGTTGGCCGCCGCCACCAGGTACAGCACCAGCGCGGTGTTCATTCCGGTGCGCAGGAACATGGCCGGCATCTGCCGCAGGTCGATCTCGCCGTAGATCAGGCCCAGCACCAGTGCGGTGACGCAGGCGAGCGCGGCCGATTCGGTGGGACTGGCCAGGCCGGTCATGATGCTGGCGACGATCACCACCGGGATCAGCAGCGTGGGCAGGCCCTTGAGCAGCATCTTGCGGCGCGCCGTCCACGCCATGGCTTCTTCCCGGGGGTAGTCCATCCAGAACCCCATGGCCCAGATGGTCGCGCAGAACGCCACGATCAGCAGCAGGCCCGGGATGATGCCAGCCAGGAACATGTCGCCGATCGGCACCTGCACCATCACGCCGTAGATCACGAAGATCAGCGACGGCGGGATGATGGGACCGAGCAGCCCGGCCGACACCGTGAGCGCGACCGCGAAATTCTTGTTGTAGCCCTTGCGCGCCATCTCCGGCACGATGGTCTGCGACATGATCGCGATCTGCGTCGTCGACGAGCCCAGGATGGCGGCCAAAAAGCCGTTGGCGAACACGTTGACGTAGGCCAGCCCACCCTTCAGGCGGCCGATCAGCGCGGTGGTCATGCCCAGCAGCCGGGTGGTGATGCCGCCCGCGTTCATGAACTCGCCGACCAGGATGAACAGCGGCAGCGCCAGCAGGCCGTAGGAGTCGATGCCGCCGAACAGCTGCGGCAGGAACGAGTCCAGCAGCGCGGTGTTGCGCGTGGAGCCCACGTAGGCCAGCGCCGAGAGGCACAGGACCAGCCCGATGGGCAGGCCGGCCAGAAGGAACAGCGTGAATGCCGCGCCGGTGAACATCAGCCCGCCTCCACCACGATATCCTCGTCCTCGGGCGCCTTGGCCGCCTGCGCCCAGCCGAGGTCTTCGGCCAGGTTGGCCAGCGAATGGATGGTCAGCCCCAGGCCGTACACCGGCATCACCAGGTAGACGAACCACTTCGGGATGCCCAGCGTCTGGGTCGGCTCGGAATAGAGGAAGTTCATGGTCAGGCTGGTGAACTTCGCCACGTCGAAGCCGCTGCGCACCATGTCCAGCGGATCGAACAGGCGCCAGCTGCACCAGAGGATGAACACCGCGTAGGCCAGGCCCACCAGCGACAGCATCCTGCGTGCCACCGCCAGCCGGGCCGGCGTGAGGTAGTCCAGCACCAGCGTCATGGCGAAGTCCAGCCGCTGCCGCACGGTGAGCGAGGTGCCGACGAAGCAGGTCATCACCATCAGGTAGATCGACAGCTCGTCGACCCAGATGACGGGCCGGTTGATCGCGCGGGTGACGATGTTCAGCAGGATCAGCAGGAAGATGGCGCCGACGAAGCCGGTCACCAGCACCCGCTCGACGCGGGCCCAGCTGTCGCTGAGAGCCTGGGTGGACCTTCCGATTCTCTCGCGAAGTGTCGACCCGGCCTCGAGCGCCCCCCTGTTCTTGGCGACGGACACGCTGCTCATGCGGTGCGCCTTTCGCGGCCCGTCGTTCGTGGCGTCAAAGCTTGGCGGCGAAGGCGCGCAGCACGGGAATGGCGGGCGCCTGCGGCGTCCACTTGGCGTCCCACTTCTGCACCGCGTCGCCGAAGGCTTCGCGCCCGACCGGCTTCATCTGGAAACCGGTTTCGGCCAGGCGCTTGCGGAAGCCTTCGTCGTTGGCCACCGTGGTGTCGCGGATGATCTTCATCTGCTTGTCGATCAGCTGCTGGATCAGCTTGTGGTCGGCATCGGGCAGCTCGCGCCACACCTTGAGCGAGAAGATGGCGGCCATCGGCAGCATGGTCTGGTTGGTCACCAGCATGGTCTTGGCGATGGTGTAGTACTTGTTGTAGTAGGTGGCCTCGAAGTCCATGTCGATGCCGTCGACCTGGCCGTTGGCGAAGGCGTCGTAGATGGCGGCGAACGGGATCGGCGTGGGCGTGGCGCCCATGATTTCGTAGAAGTCGCGCATCACCGGCGAGGGGATCACGCGGATCTTCTTGCCCTTGAGGTCGGCCGGACCGCTGGACGGCTCGCGCGTGAGGATGTGGCGCATGCCGTTCATGCCGTACCCCAGGCCGACGGCGCCGATGGAGGCCGGGAATTTCTCGAAGATCTTGACCGCTGCGGGGCTTTCCAGCACGGCGCGCGCCTGCGTCAGGTCCTTCACCAGGAAGGGTGCGTGCAGCGCGGCGAGTTCTGGCACGCGGTTGGCCAGTTCGGCGGTGGTGAGGAAGCCCATGTCCAGCGCGCCGGTCTGGATCTGCTGGATCATCTGCGCCTCGGAGCCGAGCTGGCTGGAGGGGAACACCGCCACGCTGAGCCGCCCGTTGGTGGCCTTCTTCAGTTCCTCGCCGAAATCGGCGGCGCTGACCGACCATTGCTGCGTGGGCGGAACCACCAGGCCGATGCGCAGCACCCGCGTGCCCTGGGCGAACACATTGCCGGCCACCAGGAGGGCCAGCAGGAACAGGGTCTTGAGAGAAAGCGTCCGCATGTGGGGAACTCCCTGGCTGTTAAGATTTATGAATCATTTAAAAACGCGTTTGAATCCTATGTTTGACTTTCTCGACTGTCAAGGATTTCCGCCATCGGCGGCCCGGAGCCCGGCGCGGTGGTGAAGCGGCAGGCGGTCCAGCAGAACGAGGCCGACACGCGCGAGCGCATCATTGCCGCGGCGGTCCAGGTGTTCGCGAAGAGCGGTTTTACCGCCGGCACGGTGCGCGAGATCACCGAGATCGCCGAGGTGAACATCGCCGCGGTGAACTACCACTTCGGCTCCAAGGACGGCCTGGCCAGGCACGTGCTGGAACTGGGCATCGAATCCATCATCCAGGTGCGCACCGAGTCGCTGCGCACCTGTGTGGCGCGCCACAAGCCGGCATCGCCCACGCCCGCGGCGATTTCCGAGGCGCTGGTCACGCCGCTGGTGCAGCTGGGGTCCGGGCGCTACCGCGACGTGATGCTGCTGCTGATGCAGGCCAGCGCGGGCGCGCCGGCGTTCATCACCACCATCGTGGAAGAGAAGTTCGCGCCGCTGCACGAGGAGTTCGTCGACGTGCTGCAGCGCGTGCTGCCGGAGCTGTCGCGCACCGAGATCGCGCTGCGCTACGACTGCGCGCGCGGCGCCATCCTGCAGACGCTGGTGACGCTGGCGCCGGCCCTCGTGCTGGTATCAGGGACGATCGGCCCCTCGGCGCTGGATCACGAGGTCACCACCAGGCGGCTGGTGTCGTTCGTGGCCGGCGGGCTGTGCGCGCCGCCGGCCTGAACGCCCGCTGAGGCCGCGCCGGCCACGCCCGCGCGCGGCTGCTCCGCCAGGATGGTGTCGCTCAGCTTCTCGGCCAGCATCAGCGTGGGCACGTTGGTGTTGGCGCGCGGAATCCACGGCATCACCGAAGCGTCGGCCACGCGCACGCCCTCCACGCCGATCACCCTGCCCGATCCGTCGACCACCGCCCGCGCGTCGGCCTCGCTCCCCATCCTGCAGCTACCCGCCGGGTGCCACAGTCCGTGCACCGCCGTGCGCAGGAAGCCTTCCAGCAGGTCCTCGTTGGCCAGCATGCGTTCGAGCGACGGGCCTTCGGTGACCACCTGCTTGAGCAGCGTGCGGCGTAGCCAGTCGGGCCCGTCCAGGCAGGCGGCGAGGATGGAGGTCATCACCGCGTTCTTGCGCGAGATGATGCCCAGGTCGCGCACGCGTTCGCTGTAGCTGGTGGGGAACGGGTCGCTGGTCACCGAGCGCAGCGGCGCCTGCTCGAACAGGCGCGCTGCCGTGCGCACCGCTTCGCGCAGCCGCACGGCGTCGCGCTCGTCGGACAGCATGTTGAATTCCACCTGCGGCTCGGCCTCCGGCGCGGGCGAGCGCAGGGTGAGCTGCCCGCGTGAATAGGGCTTGTTCACCCAGGTCACCAGCGAGCCCAGCTGCTTGCCCACCGGGTGCCAGCCGGTCTTGCTGAGCGCTACCATGTACAGGTCGCCGCTGCCCACCTCGGAGGCCAAGGACGACGAGAAGCGCATGCCCAGGTGCGTGTGGCGGCGCAGCTGCTCGCCCAGGCGCGCGCCGCGGTGGATGAAGGCCGACACCGACAGCGCCGGGTGCTCCTGCAGGTTCTTGCCGACGCCGGCGCGGTCGGCGGCCACCGGAATGCCCAGCGCCTGCAGTTCCGCCCCCGGGCCGATGCCGCTGCGCAGCAGGAAGGCCGGCGAATGCAGCGCGCCGGCCGTCAGGATGGTTTCGCGCGCGCGGATTTCCACCGACCCTGTCGACGTGCGGGCCGTCACGCCCACCACCTTGCGGCCCTCGAGGATCAGGTTGGATGCCGGCGTGTCGGTGAGGATGCGCAGGTTGGGCCGGCGCCGGGTCGCGTTGTCCAGGTAGCCGGTGGAGGCAGACACGCGCCGGTCATAGGCGTTGGAGATCGCTACCGGGAAGTAGCCGTCGCGGAAATCCGCGTTCTGGTCCTGCAGCTCGGCGAAGCCGGCGCTGCGCATCGCCTCGGCAGCGGCGCGCGAGAACTCCGGCCAGGCGTCCGGCATGATGCGCCGCACCGGGATGCGGCCCTCGCTGCCGTGCAGCGGGCCGCCGTAGTCCATGTCGCGCTCCAGCAGGCGGAAGTACGGCAGCACGTCCTGCCAGCCCCAGCCCGGCAGGCCGGCCGCGGCCCAGCCGTCGTAGTCGATCGGCAGGCCGCGGTTGGCCTGCATGTCGTTCAGGCTGGAGCCGCCGCCCATGAGGCGCGCCTGCTCGTAGCGCTTGGCCGTCGGCGCGGGAATGCCCTTGGGCGGCGTCTTCGGCGCCAGGTACACCTTGAGTTCGGCCCACACGTTCTTCGGGTCGAAATACGCGATGCGCGGGTAGCTGTCCAGGATGGCCGCTTCCTCGCGGTCGGGCGGCTGGTCGCGCCCCGCCTCGACCAGCACCACGCGGTGCGTGCCCGAGGCGCTCAGCCGGTTCGCCAGCACACAGCCCGCGCTGCCCGCGCCGACGACGACGAAATCCGCTTCGATGGTCTGCATGGCTGCGCGCTCAGAGTTCGTTGATGAAACGGGTGTGCAGGTACGGCTCCAGCCCTTCGGGGCCGCCCTCGTGTCCCCAGCCGCTGTGGCCGACACCGCCGAACGGCGTTTCCGGCAGCGAGGCGACGAAGGTGTTGACGCCGACGATGCCCGCCTCGATCCGCGTGGTCAGCAGGCGGATGGTCGGCGCGTGGTCGCCGATCGCGTAGCTGGCCAGGCCGAACGGCGTGGAGTTCGCCAGCTGGATCGCTTCCTCGATGCTGTCGAACGGCACGATGGGCGCGACCGGGCCGAACGGCTCGATGGCCAGGATCTGCGCGTCGGCCGGTACGTCGGCCAGCACGGTGGGCTGGAAGAACCAGCCGGGCCGCTCCAGCGGCGCGCCGCCCGCGGCCAGCCGCGCGCCGCGCGCCAGCGCATCGGCCACCAGGCTCTTCAGCGCCTCGATGCGGCGCGGATTGGACAGCGGCCCCATGGTGGTGGCCGCATCGGCGCCGTCGCCCACCACCACCTTGACAGCGTTCTCGGCGAAGCGCTGCACGAAACGTTCGTACAGCGAGCGGTGCACGTAGAAGCGGCTGGCGGAATTGCAGGTCTGGCCGGCGTTGCGGAACTTGGCGGCGCTGGCCTTGTCGGCCGCGGACTCGGCATTCGCGTCGGCGCAGACGATCACCGGCGCATGGCCGCCCAATTCCATGGTGCTGCGCTTGAGCAGCGCGCCGGCCTTGGCGGCCAGTTCGCGGCCGACGGCGGTGGAGCCGGTAAAGGTGATCTTGCGCACCTGCGGCGCGGCGATGAGCTGGGACGAGATGTCCGCCGGCACGCCGTAGACGATGCTGAGCGCGCCCGGCGGCAGGCCGGCGTCGGCGAAGCACTGCGCCAGCAGCAGCGCGGTGGCCGGCGTTTCTTCGGCCGGCTTGGCCACCACCGCGCAGCCGGCGGCCAGCGCGGGCGCGACCTTGCGGATGAAGTTGATGGCCGGGAAATTCCAGGGCGTGAAGGCCGCCACCACGCCGACCGGCTCGCGCAGCGTGCTCATGCGCCCACCCGCAGTGCGCGCGGGAATCGTGCGGCCATAAATGCGACGCGCCTCACCGGCATAGAAATCGATGGTGTCGGCCGTGGCGCCCACCTCGCCCTTGGCCTCGGCCAGCGGCTTGCCGTTTTCCATGACGATCACGGCGGCGATGTGGTCCGCCTGCGCCCGCACGGCGTTGGCCGCGCGCCGCAGGATGGCCTCGCGGTCGTAGGCCGGTGTGTCGCGCCAGTGCTTGAACGCGTCGTACGCGGACGCCGCGGCGCCTTCCACCTCCTGCGGGGTGGCGCCGGCGAAATCGGCGATCCGCTCGCCGGTTGCGGGGTTGTGCACGCGCAGCAGGCGGCCCTGGCCCTGCCTGCGCCCGCCGTCCAGAAACAGCGCAAGTTCGGGGTAAGCCATCTGCGTTTTCTCCCAGTCGGTCCTTTTATGGGATTCAAATGTACATTTGAAAAAGCGGTGGTGCAACAATCCCCACACCTGAGGTGGCCTCTGGAAAATGCGCAACAAAATCAAACGGCAATTTGAAAAGTGCTGCCGTCCGGCGCACCCCTAGAATCCGCCTATGTCCTCCCCCGATACCCTGACCGTAGGCTTGGCGCAGATCGCGCCGGTCTGGCTCGATCGCACGCGCACCCTGGCCAAGATCGTCGACTGGGTCGAGCGCGCCGCCGCCAGCGGCTGCGGCCTGGTCGCCTTCGGCGAGACGCTGCTGCCCGGCTACCCGTTCTGGGTGGAGCGCACCGACGGCGCGCGCTTCAACTCGCCGGTGCAAAAGACCCTGTATGCCCACTACCTGGACCAGGCGGTGCAGATCGAGCGCGGCGACCTGCGGCCGCTGTGCGAGGCGGCGGCGCGCTACGGCATCGCGGTGATGGTCGGCTGCGTGGAGCGGCCGATGGACCGCGGCGGCCATAGCGTGTATTGCTCGCTGGTGTACATCGATGCGCAGGGCACGGTCGCCTCGGTGCACCGCAAGCTGATGCCCACCTACGAGGAGCGGCTGGTCTGGTCGCCCGGCGACGGCAACGGCCTGCGCGTGCACGCGCTCGGGGCCTTCACCGTCGGCGGGCTGAACTGCTGGGAGAACTGGATGCCGCTGCCGCGCGCCGCGCTGTACGCGCAGGGCGAAGACCTGCACGTGGCGGTGTGGCCGGGCGGCGGGCACAACACCGGGGACATCACGCGCTACATCGCCAAGGAATCACGCTCGTACGTGCTCTCGGTGTCGGGGTTGATGCGCGCTTCGGACATTCCCGCGTCCACGCCGCACCGGGAGCAGATCGCAGGCGACGACATGGCGCAGGTGTTCGCCAACGGCGGCTCCTGCATCGCCGGGCCGGACGGCAAGTGGATCGCCGAGCCTGTGACCAACGAAGAGACGCTGGTGGTCGCCACGCTGGAGCACCGCCGCGTGCGCGAGGAGCGGCAGAACTTCGACCCGGTCGGCCACTATTCGCGGCCCGACGTCACCCAGCTGGTGGTGGACCGCCAGCGGCAAAGCACGCTGAAGCTTCGCGACTGAGCTGGCTGCTGCCTCAGGCGCCGACCAGGCCTTCGGGCCCGAACTCCAGCGTCTGCCCTTCCAGCAGCACCTCGACCTCGTTGCCCTCGCCGCCGCGGCGCAGGGGAACCACTTCGCCGACCACCTTGGATTCGATGCCGAACTGCGTGGCCACGCGCATCACGGCCTGCGCATCGGCCGCCGGGCAGTAGATCTCCAGCCGGTGGCCGCAGTTGAACGTCTGCGCCATGGTGGGCAAGCCCACGCCGCTGATCTCGCGGATGGCGCGCTGCACGGGGGGCAGCGGCAGCAGCTCGCGCTTGACGAAGCGCAGGCCCTTGCCGAAGCGGATGCATTTGGTGAGCCCACCGCCGGTGTTGTGGATCAGGCCGTGCACCGCGTCGGGCAGCTGGCGAAGCAGCTCCTTGACCACCGGCGCGTAGGTGCGCGTGGGCGACAGCAGCGCCTCGGCCACGGTCAGCTGGGTGCCCGGCAGCATGTCGCCCACCTTGAGCGTGCCGCGGTAGACGTGCTGGAGGTCCAGCTCGCGCGCATAGGTTTCCGGATAGGCCTTGCGGTACTCAGACGACAGCAGCGCATGGCGCGCCAGCGTGAAGCCGTTGGAGCCGATGCCCGAGTTCTCCGCCGTCTCGTACGTGGCCCTGCCCGAGGAGGACAGGCCGACGATCACGTCGCCGGGCCGCACGCGCGAGAAATCGATGACGGCGGCGGCCGGCATGCGCGTGCAGACGGTGGAGTCCACCACGATGGTCTGTACCGTGTCGCCGCAGTCGGCCGTTTCGCCGCCGGCCAGCATGATCTCCACGCCGCAGGCCGCCATTTGCGTCGCGAAGCCGTGGTAGCCCTCCAGCACCTCCTGCAGCAGGTCGCCGCCGATCACCTGGGCGTTGCGGCCGATGGTGTTGGACAGTACGTAGGGGCCGACCGCGCCGACGCAGATCAGGTCGTCGATGTTCATCACCGCCGAGTCCTGCGCCAGGCCGCGAAACCAGCCGCTGCCGCCCAGCTCGCGCGCCGCGATGTAGGCCACGTTGGCCTTGGTGCCCGAGCCGTCGGCGTGCATGGCCATCACCTGGCTGGCGTCCCAGGGGTCCACCACCAGGTGGCAGAACGCGCCGGGATAGGCCGGGGGCGGCAGCACCCGGATCGCCTTGTGGACATCGGCCTTCATCGCCGAAACGCCGAGGTTCTGGTACTCGTCAGCCATCGCTACTCCAAAATTCCAGCGCCGCCGCGGCGCAACCCGGCAGTTTAGGGCCTGTTCACACCATTTTTGCCATTGCGAACGTGATGAAAACCGCGCCAATCTAGGCGCAGGACGACGCCAAGGCTGGACGCCTTGGCTAGGAGTGCAACGACGAGTGGCGCGGTTTTCATCACGTTCCCTTCGGGTTGCGGTCAAAAAGGTCATGCGCCGCGTTGCGAAGCCTTGCCGGACATCGAGTCCGGCTGCGTTTCGCGCCTTGCGCATGACCTTTTTGGCCGCAACGCATCTGGTAAAAATAGTGTGAACAGGCCCTAAAGGATGTAGCGCGAGAGGTCCTCGTCGCGGCTGAGTGCCGCCAGCCGGGCGTCCACGTAGTCCGCGTCGATGCGGACCGTCTGGCCCGACAGGTTTGCCGCGCCGAAGCTCACCTCGTCGAGCAGGCGTTCCATCACCGTGGACAGGCGCCGCGCGCCGATGTTCTCGGTGCGCTCGTTCACCTCGAAGGCGATGCGCGCGAGCCGCGTGACGCCCTCGGGCGTGAACTCCAGCGTGACGCCCTCGGTGGACAGCAGCGCCTCGTACTGTTTCACCAGCGAGGCATGCGTGCTGGTGAGAATGGCCTCGAAGTCCTGCACCGACAGCGACTGCAACTCCACCCGGATCGGAAAACGGCCCTGCAGCTCGGGGATCAGGTCGCTGGGCTTGGACAGGTGGAAGGCGCCGCTGGCAATGAACAGGATGTGGTCGGTCCTGATCGGCCCGTACTTGGTAGAAACGGTGGTGCCCTCCACCAGCGGCAGCAGATCGCGCTGCACGCCCTGGCGCGACACCTCGGCGCCGCCCGTTTCGCTGCGCGAGGCCACCTTGTCGATCTCGTCAATGAAGACGATGCCGTTCTGCTCGGCGTTGTGGATCGCCTGCGCGCGGATCTCGTCCTCGTTCACCAGCCGCCCGGCCTCCTCGTCGACCAGCAGCTTCATGGCCTCGCCAATCTTCAGCTTGCGCGACTTGTGGCGGGTGGCGCCAACCTGCGAGAACAAACCCTTGAGCTGCTCAGCCATGTCTTCCATGCCGGGCGGACCCATGATCTCCATCTGCGGCCGGGGCTCGGCCACGTCGATCTCGATCTCCTTGTCGTCGAGCTGGCCCTCGCGCAGCTTCTTGCGGAACGCCTGGCGCGTGGTGTTGCCCTCGTCGCCGCGGGTGCCGGGCAGCAGCGCTTCCAGCACGCGCTCTTCGGCGGCATCTTCGGCGCGCGTGCGCACATTGCGCATCTCGGCAACGCGGGTCTGCTTGACCGCCATTTCGGCCAGGTCGCGCACGATGGAGTCCACGTCCTTGCCGACGTAGCCGACCTCGGTGAACTTGGTAGCCTCCACCTTGATGAACGGCGCATCCGCCAGCCGCGCGAGACGGCGGGCGATTTCGGTCTTGCCGACGCCGGTGGGGCCGATCATGAGGATGTTCTTCGGCGTGATCTCCGCGCGCAGCTTTTCCTCGACCTGCTGGCGGCGCCAGCGGTTGCGCAGCGCGATCGCGACCGCGCGCTTGGCCTCGGCCTGCCCGACGATGTGCCGGTCCAGCTCGGAGACGATTTCCTGGGGCGTCATGGCGCTCATTCGAGCACCTCGATTGTGTGATGCATGTTCGTGTAGATGCACAGCTCGCCGGCGATCTCCAGCGACTTCTTGACGATCTCGGCGGCGCCGAGCTGGGTGTTGTCCAGCAGCGCCTTGGCGGCCGCCTGCGCGTAGCCGCCGCCCGAGCCGATGGAGATGATGCCGTGCTCGGGTTCGAGCACGTCGCCGTTGCCGGTGATGATGAGCGAGGCCTCCCTGTCGGCCACGGCCAGCATGGCTTCCAGGCGGCGCAGCACGCGGTCGGTGCGCCAGTCCTTGGTGAGCTCGACGGCCGCGCGCACCAGGTTGCCCTGGTGCTTTTCCAGCTTGCCTTCAAAGCGCTCGAACAGGGTGAACGCGTCGGCGGTGGCGCCCGCGAAGCCGGCCAGCACCTTGTCGTGGTGGAGCTTGCGCACCTTGCGCGCCGTGCCCTTGACGACGATGTTGCCCAGCGTCACCTGGCCGTCGCCGCCCAGGGCCACCTGGCCGTTGCGCCGCACGCTGACGATGGTGGTGCCGTGAAATTGTTCCATGGAGATGCTTAACTCTGAAATCGCTGCGCGATTTCAGAGTTGTTCTGGTCAGTGCGAAATGAGGCGGCAGCGCCGCCCCATTTCGCAAGAGAGGTCGCGCTGCATGTTATTGCGCGCGACCCGGTGCCGCTATGCGGAGAAGAGGCATCAGTTTACCGGCAGCGCAGCGTCACACTGCTCAGGCACTTTAAAAATCGCGCAGCGATTTTTAAAGTGAAACTCAGTCGTGTCGCGGAATGACGCGCGCGTGCTCGCTGATGCCGATCACGTTGAAGAAAGCCGCAACCAGGCGGTGCACTTCAACGAACTGCACCTGGCGGCCCTCGGCCTGGCGCGCCGTCACCCAGTTGAGCAGGGTGCCGGCGGAGGAAAAGTCGATGCGGATGAGCCGCGAGCACGAGATGATCATCACGTCCGCGCCCATCAGCTTGGCTTCCAGCATGTCCAGCGCCTCGGTGGCATCGCCCAGGATCTGGCCGGCCAGTTCCACAGTGGAGACGTTGGACATCTGCGAGTTCTGCACCTCGCCGTACATGCTGAGGCCGGAGGTCAGCGAGTCGTGGAAGGCCTCGCCGATGATGGTGTGGCCGGCCTGGTAGCTGCCGTCGGCCTGCAGGGGCTTGTACTCGCAGCGCGAGCTTTCCCAGGACGGCGGCGACACCTCGTAGGTGACGCAGTAGTCCAGCGCCACCAGCTCGAACTCGTCGGGCCGGTGCATCACGCGCAGCACCTCCATGCGCAGCTTCCACCAGGCGTGGCTGGTGGTGCGCTCACCGGACGGCGTAGCGGCCCTCAGCACTTTTTCCAGCGACTCCGCGCCGATGAAGCGCAGCTGCACCGGCTGCGCCGCCCATTGCGCGAAGGCCTTGGTGAGCGGCTCCACCGCGGCCTCGGCAATCGAATTGAGTTTGCCCCAGTTCAGGTGCCAGGGCTGCTGCGCCCGGCCCAGCGCCACGTTCATGGTCGCCAGCGTCTGCGTGCCGAACGACACCGGGCTGTTCCAGTCGGCGGCCGTGGCCTGGGGCGACGGCGCGGCCGCGGGCGCGGCCATGCGCCCGACGATCTCCGGCATCGAGAACCACTGCGGCGCCGAGCGGCCGAAGCGATTGGCGAAGTCGATGGCCGCGGTCTCGAAGGGCGCCGCCTGGCCGCTCGCGCGGTACAGGTCGAACAGCGTGAGCCAGGTTTCGTCGTGCCGCGCGCGGCTGCCCTGCGGGCCCAGCACTTCCATCAGGCCGGCCTCCGCGCCGGCGTCGTCGCCGTTGGCGAAGCGGATCGCCGCCTCCTCCAGTTCGGGGTCGTGCGCGAATTCGTCGACGTCGATGGCGAACAGCTTGGACGGCGTGAAGCCGGTGGTCCCGCCCGGTTCGGACAGGCCGGTGGAAGGCGGCCCGGCCGAAGGCGCGGACGTGCCGCCCACGCCGACGCTGCCGGCACCGGGGACGGAGGCGTGGACCGGTGGCGCAGGCACGGCGG
>NZ_JACCWG010000034.1 GCF_013697775.1 Ramlibacter sp.
CGGCAGCGCACCCAGGCCCGCCATCGCCATCGCGCCCACGCCGCCGCGCAGCACGTGGCGGCGGTTCAGGCGCGCCGCCAGAACGGCATCGAAGCCCGGATTGGACGAAGTGTTGTTCTCGCGATCGTCGGGATCGGTGTGCGGGGTCAGGCTGTCGTGCTTCATGGTCATCCGTTGGGTGAAGCCGCGAGCCTATGAAAGGCCCGTGACAACCGGATGAAACCCTCAGCGCACCGGCTTCAGGTGCGCCAGCGGCCAGCTGCTGCTGGCTTTCACCTCGCCCAGCGAGAAGCTGGTGTGCAGGTTCTTCATGTTCGGCAGGTTGATCAGCACGTTGCGCGCGAACTCCGAGAAGCTCTCCAGGTCGCGCGACACCACCTGCACTTCGAAGGTGCCGGCGCCGCTGATGTAGTGGCACGACACGATCTCCGGGATCTGGCGGATGGTTTCCTCCATCTCGCGCGTGACCTTGCCGGTGTTGCTGTCGGCGTCCAGCCGCACGAAGGCCAGCACGCCGAGCCCGATCTTGTGGCGGTCGATCTCGGCGTGGTAGCCCTTGATGTAGCCGGCTTCTTCCAGCGCCCGCACGCGGCGCCAGCAGGGCGCGGCCGACAGGCCCACGCGCTGCGCCAGTTCGGCATTGGTCAGGCGGCCATCGGCCTGCAGTTCTTGCAGGATGGCGATGTCGAACCTATCGAGTGTTTCCATGATTGGCGTTTTGGAGAAAGATCCTTGCTCATCCTAGCTGGGAATGAGCTCCGAACGCAAAGACATGTCAGGCACTGCGGAATACACTGCAGGGTTCCTCCCCTGCCGTACCCTGGAGACATCCGCCCCATGAACGCACCGCTGCCGGAGCACATCCGCAAAGCCCTGGAAACCGTCACGCTGGACGACAAATACGCGCTGGACCAGGGGCGCGCCTTCATGAGCGGCGTGCAGGCGCTGGTGAAGCTGCCGATGCTGCAGCGCCAGCGCGATGCGCTGCAGGGCAAGAACACCGCCGGCTTCATCAGCGGCTACCGCGGCTCGCCGCTGGGCGGCTACGACCAGGCGCTGTGGGGCGCGCGCAAGTACCTGCAGGCGCAGAACGTGGTGTTCCAGCCGGGCGTCAACGAAGAACTGGCCGCCACCGCCGTGTGGGGCACGCAGCAGCTGGGCTTCGCACCGCCCGGCAGCAACAAGTTCGACGGCGTGTTCGGCATCTGGTACGGCAAGGGACCGGGCGTGGACCGCAGCGGCGACGTCTTCAAGCACGCGAACATGGCGGGCACCACGCCCTGGGGCGGCGTGATCGCGGTGGCCGGCGACGACCACATCGCCAAGAGCTCCACCGCGGCGCACCAGAGCGACCACGTGTTCAAGGCCTGCGGCCTGCCGGTGTTCTTCCCGGCCAGCGTGCAGGACATCCTCGACCTGGGCCTGCACGCCATCGCCATGAGCCGCTACGCCGGCGTCTGGTCCGGCATGAAGACGATCCAGGAGATCGTGGAATCCAGCGCCACCGCGGTGATCGACCCGCACCGGGTGGACATCCGCATCCCCACCGATTTCGAGATGCCGCCCGGCGGCGTGCACATCCGCTGGCCCGACACCGCGCTGGAGCAGGAGGCGCGCCTGTTCGACTACAAGTGGTACGCCGCGCTCGCCTACGTGCGCGCCAACCGCCTGAACCACAATGTGATCGAGGGGCCGAACGACCGCTTCGGCATCATGGCCAGCGGCAAGGCCTACAACGACACCCGCCAGGCCCTGCTGGACCTGGGACTGGACGACGCCACCTGCCGCCGCCTGGGGATCCGAGTGCACAAGGTTGCCGTGGTGTGGCCGCTCGATGCGCAGATCACGCGCGAATTCGCCAGCGGCCTGCGCGAAATCCTGGTGGTGGAGGAAAAGCGCCAGGTCATCGAATACCAGGTGAAGGAAGAGCTCTACAACTGGCCCGGCGAAATGCGCCCGCGCGTGGTGGGCAAGTTCGACGAGGCCGACGGCGACTTCATGGGCGGCGAGTGGTCGATGGCCAATCCGTCCGCACAGAAGCTGCTGCGCGCCGAGGCCGACCTGTCGCCCGCGCAGATCGCGCGCGCCATCGCCAAGCGCCTGAAGAAGCTGGGGCTGGACGCCGACATCACCGCCCGCCTGGATGCGCAGCTGGCCATCCTGCAGGCCAAGGAGCGCGCGATGAGCGTGCTGGAGGTCAAGGGCGAACGCCAGCCCTGGTTCTGCTCGGGCTGCCCGCACAACACCTCCACCGTGGTGCCCGAAGGCTCGCGCGCCATGGCCGGCATCGGCTGCCACTTCATGGCGATCTGGATGGACCGCTCCACAGTGGGCTTCACCCAGATGGGCGGCGAGGGCGTGCCCTGGGTCGGCATGCAGCCGTTCTCCAACGACAAGCACATGTTCGCCAACCTGGGCGACGGCACCTACTTCCACAGCGGCCTGCTGGCGATTCGCCAGGCGATCGCCGCCGGCGCCGACATCACCTACAAGATCCTCTACAACGACGCGGTGGCCATGACCGGCGGCCAGCCGGTGGGCGAGCGCGGCGAAGGCCACACGGTGTTCCAGATCGCGCACAGCCTGCAGGCCGAGGGCGTGACCAAACTGGTGCTGGTGACCGACCTGCCGGAGAAATACGAAAACTCCGCGCTGCCGCCCGGCGTGGCGGTGCACCACCGCGACGAGCTGGACAAGGTCCAGCGCGAGTTCCGCGAGATCAAGGGCACCACCGCCATCATCTACGAGCAGACCTGCGCCACCGAGAAGCGGCGCCGCCGCAAGCGCGGCAAGATGGTCGACCCGGCCATCCGCGTCGTCATCAACGACCTGGTGTGCGAAGGCTGCGGCGACTGCAGCGCCAAGTCCAACTGCCTGTCGGTGGAACCGCTGGAGACCGAGTTCGGCCGCAAGCGCACCATCAACCAGAGCACCTGCAACAAGGACACCAGCTGCCTGAAGGGCTTCTGCCCGAGCTTCGTCACCGTCGAAGGCGGCAAGATGAAGGGCAAGTCCAAGGCGCAGTCGCCTGCGTCGCTGGATGCGCTGGGCCCGCTGCCCGAGCCGCAGCTGCCGCGCATCGGCACGGCCTACGGCATCGTGGTGGCCGGCGTCGGCGGCACCGGCGTCATCACCATCGGCCAGCTGCTGGGCATGGCGGCGCACATGGAGAACAAGGGCATCGTCACGCAGGACGCGGCGGGCCTGGCGCAAAAGGGCGGCGCGACCTGGAGCCACGTGCTGATCGGCGCCAGCCAGGACGACATCCGCACCACGCGGGTCGGCATGGCCGCCGCCGACCTCATCATCGGCTGCGACCCGCTGGTCACCGCCGGCAAGGAAACCGTGCTGCGCATGCGCGAGGGCCGCACCCGCGTGGCGCTCAACGGCCACGGCACGCCGACGGCGGCCTTCGTCAAGAACGGCAACTGGGACAACCCCTCGGACGAATGCGTGGCGGAGATCGCCACGGCCGTCGGCACGGACGGCGTGGCGGTGTTCGACGCCGACACCGCCGCTGGCACGCTGATGGGCGACAGCATCTACACCAACCCGATGATGCTGGGCTTCGCCTGGCAAAAGGGCTGGGTCCCGCTGGAACATGAATCGCTGATGCGCGCCATCGAGCTCAACGCCGTGCAGGTGGAGAACAACAAGGCGGCCTTCGCCTGGGGCCGGCGCGCCGCGCACGACTGGGCGTCGGTGGAAAAACTGCTGGCGCCGGCGCAGGTGATCGCGTTCAAGAAGCGCGACACGCTCGACAGCGTCGTGGCGCGCCGGGTGGACTTCCTCACCGGCTACCAGAACGCGGCCTATGCCGCCGGCTACCGCGCCTTCGTCGAGACCGTGCGCGCCGCTGAAGCGCCGCTGGGCAAGACCGTGCTGACCGAGTCGGTGGCGCGCTTCCTTTTCAAGCTGATGGCCTACAAGGACGAATACGAGGTGGCGCGGCTGCACACCGAAACCGGCTTCCTGGAGAAGATCGCATCGCAGTTCGAGGGCGACTACAAGGTGCACTACCACCTGGCGCCGCCGATCCTGTCCAAGCCCAACGAGAAGGGCGAGCTGCAAAAGCGCAAGTTCGGCCCGTCCACCGTGCTGGCGTTCCGTCTGCTGGCCAAGCTCAAGGGCCTGCGCGGCACCGCGCTGGACGTGTTCGGGCGCACCGAGGAGCGCCGCACCGAGCGCGCCCTGATCCGCGAGTACCGAGACTGCATCGCTGGCCTGCTGCCGCGGCTGGATGCCGGCAACCACGCGCTGGCGGTGGAGATCGCCCGCCTGCCCGAGCAGATCCGCGGCTACGGCCACGTGAAGGAACGCAACCTGGCCGCGGCACGAACGCGCTGGCAGGAACTGCTGGCGCAGTGGAACGGCACGGCCGACCAGCGCCGCGCGGCTTGAAACCAAGGCGCTACAGCCGCGCACCGGCGGCATACGTTACAAGTTACAAGGCCGAGCGCAGACATACAATCCGGCTTCCTGCCGTCCAGCACCGCTCGTGTGCTGGCTCGGCCGCGCGCCGCGTCCCGGCACATTTCCTGGAGCTTCTGTGTTGATTTCTTCCGCCTACGCCCAAACCGCGCCCGCCGCGGCCGGAGGCGACATGATGTCGTCGGTGACGAGCCTGCTGCCCCTGGTGCTGATGTTCGTGGTGCTGTATTTCGTGATGATCCGCCCGCAGATGAAGCGGCAAAAGGAGCATCGCACCATGATCGAGGCGCTGGCCAAGGGCGACGAGATCGCCACCACCGGCGGCATGCTGGGCCGCGTGACCAAGCTGGGCGACAACTTCCTCAACCTGGAAGTGGCCCAGGGCGTCGAAGTGCAGGTGCAGCGCGCCGCCGTCGCCCAGGTGCTGCCCAAGGGCACCATCAAGTAAACGCGCGGCGGGAACCGTCGAGCGCCGGCCGCCCGGCGTCCGCTCCCGCGTGCCGAACGCCCAACGCTGAACATCCATGAATCGTTATCCGGTCTGGAAATACGCGGTCATCCTGATCGCGCTGCTGGTGGGGCTGGTCTATGCCATGCCCAACTTCTTCGGCGAAGCGCCGGCGGTGCAGGTCTCCTCGGGCAAGCCCGCGGTGAAGGTGGACGCATCGACCCTCGCGCGCGTGCAGCAGGCGCTCGACGGCGCCGGCATCAAGCCGGAGGCGCTGGCGCTGGAAGGCACCTCGATTCGCGCGCGGCTGGACAGCGGCGAGGCGCAATTGAAGGCGCGCGACGCGATCCAGAAGGCGCTGGTGCCCGACCCGGCCGATCCGCCCTACGTGGTGGCGCTGAACCTGGTGTCGCGCTCGCCGCACTGGCTGTCGGCGCTGCGCGCCGCGCCCATGTACCTGGGCCTGGACCTGCGCGGTGGCGTGCACTTCATGCTGCAGGTCGACATGCAGGCCGCGCTCACCAAGAAGGCCGAATCGCTGGCCGGCGACCTGCGCACCAGCATGCGCGAGAAGAACATCCGCCACGCCGGCATCGCGCGCAATGGCCAGACGGTGGAGGTGCGCTTTCGCGACGCGGCCACGCTGCAGCAGGCGCAGGCGCTCATCGCCGACCAGTTCGCCGAGATCCAGGCGACCCAGTCGGCCGACGGCAGCGACCAGAAGCTGGTGGCGGCCATCAAGCCCGAGGCGGCGCGCAAGGTGCAGGAGCAGGCGCTCAAGCAGAACATGGTGACCCTGCACAACCGGATCAACGAACTCGGCGTGGCCGAGCCGGTGATCCAGCAGCAGGGCCTGGACCGCATCGTGGTGCAGCTGCCCGGCGTGCAGGACACGGCCAAGGCCAAGGACATCCTGGGGCGCACCGCCACGCTGGAAGTGCGCATGGTCGACGAGAGCACCGAAGGCCGCACGGCCGAGATCGGCAGCGGCCCGGTGCCTTTCGGCGACGAGCGCTACGGCGACCGGGAAGGCCGCGCCGTCATCGTCAGGAAGCAGGTGGTGCTGACCGGCGACAACCTGACCGACGCGCAGGCCGGCTTCGACAACCAGACGCAGGAAGCCGCGGTGCACCTGACGCTGGACGCCAAGGGCGCGCGCATCTTCAAGGACGTGACGCGCGAGAGCATCGGCAAGCGCATGGCCATTCTGCTGTTCGAGAAGGGCAAGGGCGAGGTCGTGACCGCGCCGGTGATCCGCAGCGAGATCGCCGGCGGCCGGGTGCAGATTTCCGGGCGCATGACCACCGCGGAAGCCAACGACGTGGCGCTGCTGCTGCGCGCCGGCTCGCTGGCCGCGCCGATGGAAATCATCGAGGAGCGCACCATCGGCCCGAGCCTGGGTGCGGAGAACATCACCAAGGGCTTCCACAGCGTGGCCTGGGGCTTCGCCGCCATCGTGGCGTTCATGGCCATCTACTACATGCTGTTCGGCATGTTCTCGGGCCTGGCGCTGGCGGTGAACCTGCTGCTGCTGGTGGCGATCCTGTCGATGCTGCAGGCCACGCTGACCCTGCCGGGCATGGCGGCCATGGCGCTGGCGCTGGGCATGGCGATCGACTCCAACGTGCTGATCAACGAACGGGTTCGTGAAGAATTGCGCAATGGGGCCTCGCCGCAAGCGGCCATCCATGCCGGATACGACCGCGCATGGGCCACCATCCTGGACTCCAACGTCACCACGCTGATCGCCGGCCTGGCGCTGTTGATCTTCGGCTCCGGCCCGGTGCGCGGTTTCGCGGTGGTGCACTGCATCGGCATCCTGACTTCGATGTTCTCGGCCGTGTTCTTTTCGCGCGGCCTCGTGAACCTCTGGTACGGCCGCAAGAAGAAGCTCAAGACGGTGTCGATCGGCACCATCTGGCGGCCCGGTGCCGAAGGCGCTATAACCAAGGCGGAAACGCTGTAACGAGGGGATCGCAAGTGGAATTCTTCAAGATCCGGCGCGACATCCCGTTCATGAAGAACGCGCTGGTGTTCAACGTGATTTCGCTGGTCACGTTCCTGGCGGCGGTGTTCTTCCTCGTCACGCGCGGCCTGCACCTGTCGGTGGAATTCACCGGCGGCACCGTCATGGAGCTGAGCTTCGCGCAGCCCGCGCAGGTGGAGCAGGTGCGCGGCACCGTCTCCGGCCTGGGCTATTCCGACGTGCAGGTGCAGAACTTCGGCACCGCGCGCGACGTCATCATCCGGCTGCCGGCGCAAAAGGGCGTGAGCTCGGCCCAGCAGAGCGACAAGGTGCTGGCCGCGCTGCGCGCGAAGGACCCGGCCGTCACGCTCAAGCGCACCGAATTCGTCGGCCCGCAGGTCGGCGAGGAGCTGGCCACCGACGGCTTGAAGGCGCTGGGCATGGTGGTGGCCGGCATCATGCTGTACTTGGCGCTGCGCTTCGAATGGAAGTTCGCGGTGGCGGCCATCATCGCCAACCTGCACGACGTCATCATCATCCTGGGCTTCTTCGCCTTCTTCCAGTGGGAGTTCTCGCTGGCGGTGCTGGCGGCGGTGCTGGCGGTGCTGGGCTACTCGGTGAACGAATCGGTGGTGATCTTCGACCGGATCCGCGAGAACTTCCGGCGCTATCGCAAGATGAACACGGTGCAGATCATCGACAACGCGATCACCTCCACCATCAGCCGCACCATCATCACCCACGGCAGCACCCAGATGATGGTGCTGTCCATGCTGGTGTTCGGCGGCGCCACGCTGCACTACTTCGCGCTGGCGCTGACCATCGGCATCCTGTTCGGCATCTACTCCTCGGTGTTCGTTGCCGCCGCCATTGCCATGTGGCTGGGCATCAAGCGCGAAGACCTGGTGAAGTCGCAGCCCAAGCGCGGCGAAGGCGATCCGGCCGACCCCAACGCCGGCGCCACGGTTTAGAAAAGGTTCACGCGCGGCATGGCCACTTCGCTTCCGCCCTCCAGACCGGCGTCGCTGGGGCGTGCCGCGCGGGAGCATTTCCTGGCACACCTCGAAGGCGTGCTGGCCCCGATGGCCGACGCCGTCTATGCCCGCCTGCGCGAGCTGATGGACCAGGCGGCCAGCGGGCGCGAGTCGCAGGAGCGGCGCGACGCGCTGCTGGAATTCGACAAGCACCGGCAGGCCTGGACCAACGGCACCCAGAAGGCGTGGCGCGCCGCGCTGGTGTCGGCCGCTTCCAATGCCCGCGTGCGGCTGGACACCACCAACCTCGAGCTCATCGGCGACGACGAGGTGGAGACCAAGATCCTGTCGTCGCGCCTGGCGCTGGCGATGCAGGAAAAAGCGGTCTGGGATTACAACGACCTGAAGCTGCGCATTCGCCACGTGGACCACGAGGAGGAGCTGCCCGGCGGCGACATCCTGCGTCCCGAAACCATCGCCCAGCTGATGCTGGAGCAATGGACCGCCAGCGGCATGGCGCGCGAGGGCTGGACCCTGGCGCGCGAGGTGATCCAGAAGCAGATGGCCGAGCGGCTGATCGATGGCTACCGCACCACCAACGAATTTCTGGTGCAGCGCAACGTGCTGCGCGACATCGACCTCAGCGCGCGGGTGCGGCGCACCACGGGTAGCCGCAGCAGCGGTGGCGCGCGGCGCAGCCCGGGGGCCGCCGGGGGGC
>NZ_JACCWG010000052.1 GCF_013697775.1 Ramlibacter sp.
TGCGCTCTTCGGGATACGCCGGGTCCAGCGGCACGTACGCGCCGCCTGCCTTCAGGATGCCCAGCAGTGCAACGACCACATCGAGCCCGCGCTCCATGCACACGCCCACCAGCACTTCCGGCCCGACCCCCTGCGCGCGCAGCCAGTGCGCCAGCCTGTTCGCTCTTGCATTCAGCTGCGCGTACGTGAGCGACGCCTCCTCGAACACCACCGCCACCGCATCCGGCGTGCGCCCCACCTGCAGCTCCACACGCCGCACCATGTCCAGTTCGCGCGCGTACGGCAGCGCCGTCGCGTTCCATTCCACCAGCACGCGGCTGCGCTCGCCTTCGGACAGCAGCGGCAGCTCCAGCACCGGCAGCTTCGGCGCGGCAACCACTTCCTGCATCAGCCGCAGGAAATGCCGCGCCATCCGCTCCATCGTGCCCGCATCGAACAGGTCACTGTCGTATTCCAGCGTGGCCTTCAGCGGCTCGTCGTCGCGCCCTTCCACGATGTTCAGGAACACGTCGAACTTGGAGGTGCCGTTGTCGATCGGCACGTCTTCCAGCACCAGGCCCGGCAGGTCGATGCGCGACGACGGCGTGTTCTGCAGCACCAGCAGCGCCTGGAAAATCGGCGCGTGGCCGCTCTTGCGGTCCGGCTTCAGCGCTTCCACCAGCCGCTCGAACGGCATGTCCTGGTGGGCGAAGGCTTCCAGCGTGGTCTGTTTCACAGCGGCCAGCAACGCCTCGAAGCTGTCGCGCCGGCCGATGGGCACGCGCAGCACCAGCGTGTTGGCGAAAAAGCCGATCAGCCCTTCGGCCTGGCCGCGCCCGCGGTTGGCCACCGCCGTGCCGAGGTTCACCTCGTCCTGGCCCGCATAGCGCGCCAGCAGCGTGGAGAACACGGCCGCCACGCCCATGAAGAAGGTGGCCTGGCGGCTTTGCACGACGGTTTTCAGCCCGCGCGCCAGCGCGGCGTCGATGCTGAAGACATGGCGCGCGCCACGGTGCTGCTGCACCTGCGACCGCGGCCGGTCGGTCGGCAGCGTCAGCAGGCTGGGCGCGCCGGCCAGTTGCCGCGTCCAGTAGGCCAGCTGCTTGTCCAGCTCGGCGCCGCGCATCCATTCGCGCTGCCAGCTGGCGTAGTCCCCATACTGGATCGGCAGCGGCGGCAAACCCGCATCACACCTCTCCACGCGCGCCGCATACAGCGCGGCGAGTTCGCGCACCAGCACGCGCATCGACCAGCCGTCGGCCACGATGTGGTGCACCGTCATCAGCAGCAGGTGCTCATCCGCCGTGCGCCGCAGCAGCCGCGCGCGCACCACCGGCCCTTGCACCAGGTCGAACGGCGCCTGGGCTTCGGCCAGCACGTAGCCCTGCGCATCGGCACCGCCGATGTCCTCCACAGGCAGCACGAGTGCCAGCTGCGCATCGATGGCCTGCCAGGGCTCGCCGTTCTCGTCCTGCACGAAGCGCGTACGCAGCGCCTCGTGCCGCGCCAGCACGCCGTTCAGCGCCGCTTCCAGAGCCGCGCGGTCCAGCGCACCCAGCAGCCGCACCGCCAGCGGAATGTTGTAGGCGCTGCCCGGCTCGAAGCGGTCCAGGAACCACAGCCGCTGCTGCGCGAAAGACAGCGGCACGGCGGCGTCTGCCGCACGCCGCGGGATCGCGTCGCCCTGCTCGCCCTGCCCGCTCAATAGCCGGATGATTTCCGCCTTGTGCCGCTGCAGCTCGCCCTTGAGCTCCTCCGTCACGAAGCCCGGCGGCGCTTTCAGGCGCAGCTTGTCGCCGTGCACCTCCAGCCGGATGGCGTGGCGGTTGAAGAAGTCGAGCAGCTCGTATGCGGTCATGGAGGCAAAAGTCGGTCGCGTGCTTTCGGCGTGGCTGGTTCAGCGCGCCTTGGTGTCGCGCAGCACGTTACGGTCGGTCATCGCGCGGCCGGACACCAGCACGCATTCGTGCTGCGAGATGTCCAGGTTGGAGCCGTCGATGCGCTCGCCGGTTTCGCGGAACGGGTAGACCACCGTGTCGGCCCGGGTGTAGCGCGCGTTGATGGCCAGCCGGCGGCGCGGCGACGCGTTGGCCGACGAGCCGTGCATGGTGCGCTCGCTGAACACAACGAAGGTGCCGGCATCCATGGGCACGTCCACCACCTCGTGTTCCGACGCGTCGAAGCCCAGCGTGACGGCGCCCACCTGGTTCTGCAGGCCCTGCATCAGCATGTACTTGACCTGCTCCAGCGAGATGCGTTCGCGGTCCACGCCCTGGAAGATGTGGTCGGTGCGGATGTCCAGCACCAGCGAGTTGTCGTCGGCACGGGCGATCAGGTCCTTGGCACTCGATGTGTCCAGGAATGGGTCGTGCCAGAACTCCGACTGCACCAGCGGCTGCATCTCGATGGGAAAGCGGTGCGTGTGCGTGCCGCGCGCGAAGCGCAGCGGCCCCATCTCGGGCGTCACGTCGTCCAGCGCGATCCACACCGTCAGGTTCCAGATGCCGTTCTTGGCCTCTTCCGAGGGCAGCAGCGACGGCCGGTCGTTGCCGATCTCCTCGCCGTTGAACGCGCCCCATTCCTGGTGCCAGCCCAGCGGCGCCTCGCCCGGGCGCTTGAGGAAGATCTTGGAGCGCCACAAGAGCAGGTCCGGCCCCAGGATGCTGGCCACCGCGTCGACGATGCGCGGGTGCGTGAGCAAGGTCATCACCTCCTCGTCCATCAGGTGCCAGTCGCGCACCGAGAAGCGGCCGTACAGCGGGTGCGGCGCGTGCGCGCCCAGCATGCCGTCCAGCCGCGTGGCGACCCGGTCGATCAGGTCGCGCGGCACGCTCATGCCCAGCGGCCCGACGAAGCCGTCGCGCCAGAAGAGCTCTTTGGTGGACAGCGGCGTTTTCTGCTGTGCGGACATGGAAATAACCTCCGGGGATGCGACCTGTTCGGCCATGGTGACGACTCCTTGTTGATGGCTCATATCTCGATCTCTTCTTGTGCCGGCGCCACCAGCGAGGCAAGCTCGCCGGGTGCGTTGTGGTGGGCCTCATCCCCGGCGCGCGCGCCACCCACCATCGAATACACCAGCCTGTGGCTGGACTGCAGGCGGAACAGGGGCGCGATGCGCTCCACGTCCACCATCCCGATACCGCATAGACCCAAAGCCAGCGGCGCGGCGCAGGCTGTCATCAGCTGCGCCATGCCGCCTGCCTCGATGTGGCAGAACTCCAGGCTCTTGTCGCCGTACAGCGGCTCGATGGCGGCCAGCTCGGCGACGAAGAACACCGCGAAAGCCGATTGCTGGAACAGCGGGCCGCCGACGAAGGCGCCGTACGCTTCCTGCGTCAGCACCCCGGCGTCCGACGTGCGCACGAGGCCGTGCCGCTTCGGGTCGTAGTAGTAGGCGCCGCCGGCCACGCCCTGCACCCGCTCGGGCTTGACCCACACGTAGGTCTGCACCGGATACAGGCCGCCGGCGGACGGATACAGGTACTTGGGCTTGCCGTCCAGCTCGCCTTCGCCCAGGCACGACAGCAGCTTGGCAAAGGCCTGCGTGCCCACCGGCTCGGGCAGGAACTGGCGCACCGAGCGCATGGCCTGCAATTGCCGCGCGCGTTCCGGGTCCACCGGCGCCGGCAAGGCAACCGGCGTGGCGTCATCGTCGAAACGGCGCAGGCCCGGCTGGTTGTCCTTGAATGCCTGGCGCGCCAGCGGATCGTCGATGGCCGCGAACGACGCGGCGCTGGCAGGCGGCGCTTGCCCCACGCGCTGCGCCGCCTGCACGATGGCGTTCTGCGCCACGTGCTCCCGGTACATGCCCACCAGCTCGCGCAAGGTGGGCGTAGCCAGCACGCGCGCCAGCGGCGGCCGGAAACCCAGCTCGGTGGCCAGCGCGTTGCCGATGCGCACGATGTCGATGGAGGTCGCGCCCAGGCTCAGCAGGTTTTCCGCAGGCGCCACGTCCTGCTGCGACAGGATGCCGCCCACGATGGCGGCGATGCGCGCTTCCACCTCGCCGGCCAGCGCGAACGGCGTGGCGTCTTCGGCTTCCGCCGCCGCAACGCCGATGGGCGGCAGCCGGCCCTTGTCCACCTTGCCGTTGGACGACAGCGGCAGCGCGTCTAGCAGCATCCACATGGCGGGCACCATGTAGGGCGGCAGCTTGGCGGCCAGCCAGCCGCGCAGCGCCTCGGGCTGCGGCGCGGCGCCTTCGGCCGGCACCACGTAGGCCGCCAGGCGCTTTTCGCCGCGCGGATCGCCCACGGCGTGCACCACGGCGGCCTGCACCTCGGGATGGCGCGCCAGCGCCGCCTCGATCTCGCCCAGCTCGATGCGGTAGCCCTGCACCTTGACCTGCGTGTCCTCGCGGCCCAGGAACTCGATGCTGCCGTCCGGGAGATACCGGCCGAAGTCGCCGGTGCGGTACAGGCGCTCGCCGGTGCGCGGATGGCGGATGAAGCTGGCCGCCGTGCGGCGTTCGTCGCCCCAGTAGCCCTGCGCCACGCCGATGCCGCCGATGTACAGCTCGCCCGGCACCCAGATCGGCCGCGGCTGCAGGGCAGCGTCCAGCACGTGGAAGCTCTGGTTGGCCAGCGGCTTGCCGTAGGGAATGCTGCGCCAGTCCGCGCGCACCTCGTCGATGCGGTGGAAGATCGACCAGATCGACGCTTCGGTGGCGCCGCCCAGGCTGACGATGCGCGCATCGGGGCGCAGCGCCTGCCAGCGGCGCGGCAGGTTCAGCGGAATCCAGTCGCCCGACAACATGGCCAGGCGCAAGGTGTCCGGCACCACGCCGGCGCGGCCGTCGGCGTATTCCAGCAGCATGTCCAGCAGCGCCGGTACCGAGTTCCACACCGTCACGCGGTGCGCCGCCAGCGTCTCGGCCCAGGCCTGCGGATCGCGCGCCGCGTCCGGCGCCAGCATGACCACGGCGCCGCCGGCCGCGAAGATGCCGAACAGGTCATAGACCGAGAGGTCGAAGCTCAGCGACGAGATCGCCAGCACGCGGTCCTGCGCGCCCACACCGAAGCGGCGGTTGATGTCCAGCACGGTGTTGACCGCGCCGCGGTGGTCGATCATCACGCCCTTGGGCTCGCCGGTGGAGCCCGAGGTGTAGATGACGTAAGCCAGGTCGGTGGCGGGGCCTTGCGCCGGCGCGGGTTCGGCCGGCGACGCGGGCGCCATCGCGGGAACGGCGATGGCCTGCACGTCCTGCGGCCACTCTACCGCTTGCGCCAGGTGCCGCTGCGTCAGCGCGATGCGCACACCGGCACGCGCCATGATGTGGTGCAACCGCTCCACCGGCAGCGCCGGGTCCAGCGGCAGGTAGGCCGCGCCGGCATACAGGACGGCCAGCGTGGCCACGGCCTGCTCCCAGCCACGCTCCATCACCACCGCCACCAGCTGGTTGGCGCCGGCGCCGCGCGCCTGCAGCTGCGCGGCGATGTCGCGCGCCCTTGCGCGCAGCTCGCCGTAACTCAGCTCCCGCGCGCCCGCGACGACCGCGATGCGCTCCGGCGCGCGCAGCGCTTCGCGCTCGAACAGCGCCTCCAGCCGCGTGTCCAGCCAGGCCTCTTCGGGCACGAAGCCGTCGCCCGCATTGGCCTCGGCCTGCGCCCGCAGGCTGGCTTCGCCCAGCAAGGCCGGTGCGGGCTGCTCCCACTGCGCATCGCTGGCGGCCAGTGCCTCCAGCCGCGCGCAGTAGGTGGCGAACATCTCGTCCAGCATGCCCTCGGGGAATATCTCGTCGATGGCGTCCCAGTTGAAGAACAGCGAACCTTCCGTCTCGCCCACCTGGTGGTCCAGCCAGACCTGCGGCGTCTGGCTGATCTGGTAGGCGATCTCGCCGAACACGCCTGCGCCGGTCGCACCGGGCTCGGGCGCGTGGTGCTGCGACTGGTTGGTCAGCGTGCTGGTGAAGACCACCGGCATGCCCGACTGCTGCGCGCCGGTCTTCTGCGACAACTCCCGCAGCACCTGGATGCCGCTGACGGCCGCGTGGTCGATGTCGCGCCACAGCTGTGCCTGCACCGCCTGCGCGTTCGCCACGAAGGACTTGGCCGCATCCGGATTCGCTTCCAGCAGGATCAGCGAGGTGAAGTCGCCGACGATGTCGTTGACCTGCGGGTGCAGCGGCAGCCGGTTGAACAGGGTCAGGTTGATGGTGAAGCGCGGGCGCTTGCACCAGGCGGCCAGCACCTCGGAGAACACCGCCATCAGCAGCGCCGAGGGCGTCACGGCTGCCCGCTGCGCGCGCGCCTTCATGCGCGACCAATCGGCCGCGTCCAGGCCGCCGCGGCGGCGCGTGAACTTCGGCTGCGCGATGCTGTCCGGCCGGCGCGCCAGCGGCAGCTCGGGCGCCGGCGCGAAGTCGTCCAACCGGCCGCGCCAGTAGGCCAGCGCCCGCTGGTACCAGCTGCTGGACTCCAGCGCACGCTCGGCCAGCACGTAGTCGCGGAAGGTCAGCGACAGTTCCGGCAGCGGCGCGTCGGGCTCGGTGTACAGCCGCTCCAGCTCGAAGCCGATGATCTGGTTGCTGGTGGTGTCGCGCACCAGCGCGTCGGTGCTCACGTGCAGCATGCTGGTGCCGCCGTCCAGCAGGGTCACGCGGAATTCGAACAGCGGCCAGACGCTGGCGTCGAACAGCTGGTGCGACAGCAGCTCGCGCACCTCGCCCAGGCCGCTGGCCACCGTGCCGCCGTCCTTGCCGCGCAGGTCCAGCACCGGCACCACGTACGCGGGCACCTCGGCCAGGATGCGCTGCGTGCCCTCGTCGCTGAACACCGCGCGCAGCATGGCGTGGCGCCGCACCAGGCGGTTCAGCGCCCGGTTGAAGCGCGGCACGTCCAGGCCGCGGATGCGGATTTCCATGTAGCTGTGCGCGCCCACGCCGCCCAGCGACATCGCCGTGCTGCGGCCGATCCAGTAGGCCTGCTGCACGTGGTTGAGCGGGAACGGCTGGTGCTGCGACGCGGTGTCGGCTTCGATGGCCGGGAACACGAAGGACGCCTCTCCCGTATCCGCCGCACCGGTCAGCTGGTCCAGCGCGGCGGCCAGTTCGCGCAGCACGGCGTTCTGCACCAGCACCGTCAGCGCGATGCGCACGCCGAAGCGCTTTTCCACGCGCTGGATCAGCTTGAGCGCCAGCAGCGAATGGCCGCCCAGCGCGAAGAAGTTGTCCTCCGCGCCGACTTGGTCGACCCGCAGCGTCTCGCTCCAGATCTCGGCCAGCGCCTGCTCGGTGGCGTTGCGCGGCGCAACGTAGGCAGCGCGGCCGAAACCGTCGTCCTCGAGCGCGGGCAGCGCGCGCCGGTCCACCTTGCCGGTGGGCGTGAGCGGCAGCGCGTCCAGCAGCATGAACTGCGCCGGCACCATGTAGTCCGGCAGGCGCGCGCGGCAATGCTGGGCCAGGCTGCGCGGCGTCGGCGGCGAGGACGACAGCGCCAGTTCGCGCAGCGCCGCCAGGCTGTCCAGCGCGCCGAAGGCGTCGGACGCATCCATCCAGTCGATGAGGCAGGCGAACTCGTGCACGCCGGCGTTCTGCAGCGCGCGCACGATCGGCAGGCAGCTTTGCGGCGTGCCGATCAATGCCGCGGTGCGCGAGTAGCGCTGGAACGCGTACTCCAGCACGTCGGCGATTTCCTGCTCGGTCGGCTGGCGGTCGGCCTCCTGCACGTTCTTCATCAGCGGGCGCCACAGCTCCACGTGCGCGCGCAGGTAGCGCACGAAGGCCGGCCGCGCGCGTTCGACGGTGGCGGCGTGGTCCTCGCCCAGGAAGGTGTGCACCATCGCCGTCACGCGGCGCATGGCCGGGTCGTGCCCGTGTTCCACCAGCGCCGTACGGTACAGCGCGATGTTCTCGGCCAGGCGCTCCACCGTCTGGCCCAGCAGGTGGGTCAGCAGGTTGGCGCCGATGCGGCCGGCGTGCTTGAAGGTTTCCGGATTGCCGGCCGCGGTCACCCACAGCGGCAGCTCGGGCTGCACGGGGCGCGGGAAGGTGCGCACCTCGGAGATGCCGCCCGCGCCGTCGGGCAGCGACACCGATTCGCCGCGCCACAGCGCCTTCAGCGTCTCGATGCCCTGCTGCACCACCTGGCGGCGCGGCTCGAAGCGCTCCGGCGCCAGCACGAAGTCGCGCGCATGCCAGCCGCTGGCGATGGCCATGCCGACCCGCCCCTTGGAAATGCGGTCGACCACCGCCCACTCTTCCGCGATGCGCAGCGGATGGTGCAGCGGCAGCACCACGCTGCCGGCGCGCAGGTGCACGTGGGTGGTGGCGGTGGCCAGCGCGGCGTTGAGCACCGAGGGGTTCGGGTACAGGCTGCCGACGGCGTCGAAGTGCCGCTCCGGCGTCCAGATCGCCTCGAAGCCGTGGCTGTCGGCGAACTTCGCGGAGTTCAAGTAGAAGTCGTAGTCGCTGTCCTGCTCGGCCTTGTCGGCGCCGAAATAAAACAGGCTGAAGCCGGTCTTGGCGTCCACGCCGGCGCCCTGCGTGCCGCCGTCCTGCGGCACCACGTAGGCGACCAGGCGCGCCTCCGCGCCCTCGCCGCGCGCGCTGACGACCGCCTCGCGCACGCCGGGCGCGGCCTTCAGCGCCGTCTCGATCTCGCCCAGCTCGATGCGGTAGCCGCGCACCTTCACCTGCTGGTCGATGCGGCCCTGCACGGTGATGCGGCCGTCGCGCCCGCGCCGCCCGACGTCGCCGGTGCGGTAGAAGCGCCTGCCTCGCGCGTCGGTGCCGAAGGCGGCTGCCGTGAGTTCGGGCGCGTTCCAGTAGCCCAGCGCCACGTGTTCGCTGCGGATGACGATTTCGCCGCTCTGGTAGGCGTGCGGTCGCGAATCCAGATTACCCAATGCGATGGACGCGCCTTCGATCGGCAACCCCGCCGCCGGCGGCTGCAGGCTGGCCTTGCCGTGGCGGATGAACTGCTGCAGCGCCAGCGTGGATTCGGTCGGGCCGTAGCCGTTGACCAGCACGCAATCGGCCGGGAACACGGTGTCGAACAGCGCCAGGTCGGCCAGCGCGACCGGCTCGCCGCCCAGCACCGCCAGGCGCAGCGGCGACGCTTGCAGTTGCGGCGCCGAACCGAACAGGTGCCGGTACAGCGTCGGCGTGGAGTGGTAGACCGTGACCTGTTCCGCGACGATGCGCTCGACGATCTCGTGCGGCGCACCGCCGCGCGGATCGGGGATGACCAAGCGCGCGCCATTCAGCAGCGCACCGAAAACGTCCATCACCGCCGCGTCGAAGGCATAGGAGGCCAGCAGGCACAGCCGGTCGTCCGCGCCGATGCGCAGGTTGCTGGTGTACTGGCGGCAGAAATGCAGCGCGTTGCGGTGGCTCTGCATCACGCCCTTGGGCGTGCCGGTGGAGCCCGAGGTGTAGAGGATGTAGGCCACGTCGCCCGGCTGCACCGGCGCGCGCTTCGGCACTTCCGCGCGCGGCGCCAGGCCGTCGATGTCCACGATGCGCAGCGGCTGGCCGTCGCGCGCGGGCATGGCC
>NZ_JACCWG010000091.1 GCF_013697775.1 Ramlibacter sp.
GCCTCGGGCAGTCGCCGCCTTTACACACGACGGGCGCACGTCATGGCCGTTCTCTGCTCGTGCCTATTCCACGGCAAGCCGGGGACGCCATTGCCTCAGAATCTGGTGAAAGTCGTCTTCGTATCCCAAACGGTCGGGATAGACGCATCCCTGGGCCAAAAAGCCAAGCACCGTAAAAATGTCTTCGGTGATCGCTGGATCAAGAGACCAGACATCGGTTATGTCCCAAGCTCCACAACTCTCGACGCCCCACCAACACAGCAAGAAGTTGGCAACGCGCCGGCATTGGCCGGAGTCGCGCTTCGCGATTGCAATGAGTCTTTCCAGGGCCATTTTCTGATTCGTATTCATATGGGTTCCAGTTGAGGTGATGGTGGTTGTAGTGATTCAGACCGGTTCATCGAGTTGGTGTCGAAGCGTGTGGGCCAGCCGCTCTGCCGCCGCCCAGACCAGCGCGTTCTTCAACTGGGTGACGCCGCGCGCGTCGCACGCCTTGGCGAGCTGCCACAGCTCCGTGTCGTAGCCGTCCGTGGCCAGGGTTTCGATTTCGTCCTGGAAGGCGTGAAACAACGGGACGGTATCGCTGTAATAGACCAAGCCGCCGATCCCGCAACTGGCCCCGTATTCGCGCAAGTCGCGCGCCGAGTCCGTGTCCATGTTTGCGAGGAACCAGTCCTCGAAACTTCCGTATAAATTCGCATCTCGTGTTGACATGTCATGCTTCCTTTTCAAAACAAGGGCGTGTTGATCCCCGAGCGTTAAGCCCTTCCTCGCGACCGGGGTGGCCGCAGGCGATTGCCTGCGGTTGATCCGGGTCAGCGAATGGATTTGCCGAGTTGTTTTGCGATGGCCGCCACTACGGGCACCGCAACGGAGTTGCCGAACTGCCGCTTCGCGATGCCTGGGCGGGCGTGTGGGGTGAAGGATTCCGGGAATCCCTGCATGCGTGCGCATTCGCGTGCCGTCAGGCGTCGCGGTTTGCCGCCGACCAGGTAAAGCCCGGTCTTGGAGCCGGGGCCCCCAGAGTTGGCGCAAAGCGTGAAGCCCTTGCCCTTCGGCGATGCGACGCGATAGCCCTGGTTGTTTTTGCCGTCGATCAGGCCCACAACCTCGATCGCGCTTGAACGGGCTTTCGGGTTCGCCTTCTGACGCACCATGGGCTGCTCGCACTGCTCACTGGCGTCGGCGCATTCGAGAATGTCAGCCACCACCACGGAGGCATCGGTGCCATGCGGGAATTCAAACGACGGGGTGCGGTTGGTGAGCACGCTGTCGTGGATGCCCACGATGAACATGCGGCGACGGTTTTGCGCCAGGCCGAATTCGCCAGAATTCAGCACGCAGGTCTGCACGGCATACCCGAGGTCGGTCAGGACATCCAGGATGGTGTCCAGGGTCTTGCCCTTCTCGTGGCTGCCCAGCGCTTCCACGTTTTCCAGAATGAAGGTCTCTGGGGCCAAGTCGCCGATCAGGCGCGCGGTCTCAAAAAAGAGTGCCCCCTTGTCCTCGTGCCCTAAGCCCTCGCCGTCACCTGCCTGGCTGAAACTCTGACAAGGGAAGCCACCACACACGATGTTTACCTTGCCGAACATGCTGGCGGTGGCCTTGCGGATGTCGTCGCACGTTGCATAGTCGCCGGGGAAATTCGCCGCATAGGTCTTCCGGGCTGCGGCGTCGAGTTCGACGGAACCGGCACAGACCGCGCCGGACTGCTTCATGGCGATGTGAAAGCCGCCGACCCCTGAGAACAGGTCCAGGAAGCGCTTGGGTTGCGGGGTTGGCTTGCTGGCAGCGGTGGTCGGTGCTGCATTGAACTGGGCGGCCCATGCCGTCAGGGCATCGGCGGCCTTCTTCTGGCGTTTGTTGAGCTGATGTCCGTTGGTCGCTGCAACGACGGATTGCCCCATACGGCGGCCTGCATCGTGGAGCGCGTTCTGCAAATCGGCATGGTGGCCGCAATTGATCGTTAGCGGCAGCGTGCCCGAGTGGAATGGGCCGCAGCGAAAGCGAAAGCGAAATTCGGCAATCCACTGCCCTTTGTGCTGGGCAAACTGGATAACGGCCCTGACGCCATCGTGCTCGAACAGGTGCTCCCCTTGCTTGGGGACGTTGTTCACTGCGGATGCTGGAACGGAAGCAGGAGAGGGAGAGGGATTTGCGGGCGCGCTGCGCAAGTCGCACTTACGTGACATGACGAACTCCAAGCATGCGACAGCGCTCTGCGCTGTCGAACATTGCTTTGAAGTCCGTCATCCTCGGCTGGCCGTCACACCACCTGGCACTGACGGCTTTACCGAAGCGCTCCGTGCGGGTGTGCAGACCCCCGGGTTACGCGGGCAGACCGGACAGGTGCAAGCTCCTACCGATAAGTAAGAGCCTCCTTGACCCTTGCGGGCCAACTGCGTCGCGGACGGCACATAGTCCGTCAACACACTTGGACTCGGACCCTAGCATTCAGCGTGCATCGCCTAGCTAGCGGCTTGTCACATGTGCACCCTGTCGCCGTGCGCAGGATGCGAAACATGTCCGAGTGGTTGAATTTTAAGACAGGCCCAGAGATTTAGGGGCATCGGGTATCGCCGCGAGGGAAGTTAAGGTCACTTGCGTGCTAGCGCTGTAGGTCGCATGAACCACGCAACACGAACGCAAATCCCTTCAACGGCCTCAAAGGGCGCGACGCGGCTCCGTCGGCAGCTCGGCGAGCCCTTCCCCAATGTCGGTCGCCTGCAAGCTTTGCTCGATGGCGCGGGACGACCGCGAGAGCGCAGCGAGCACCTGGTCGGCGAGCTCCTTGTGCGCGGCCAAGTTAGCCCAGGGCCGGGAACAGCCCTCGGCGGCTGGCATCCAGACGATCCGGCGGCGCCCCAGTCCCTCGATGACTTGGGCGACGGTGAAGTTCTCCACCGCTCCTTCGACGCGGCCTTGCCCGTCGAAGTAAAACGCCATCTCGTCGACGGCGTCGAGCAGCGTCGCGAATGTGCGCCCTTGCAGCGCAGCATGATCCATTGCCTTGGATGCCGTGTGACTCTTGACCCATGACTTCATAGCGGCCTTTTCGTAGAGCACGGCTAGGTTCGTTGCCTTGGAACCTGGCGCGGGGGCGTCCTGGACATACGGCGGACCGTTGCCGTCCACGCGCATGCGCTCCATCTTGCTCACGGAGCGACGCAGGAAGACAGCGGCTTCGCTGGTGGTCAACAAGGCGTCATCTGGCAACATGGTGATGAGTGTCAGCACGTCCACGCGACGCATTCTCTCGCCGCGAAACTTGATCTCTTCGGCGAGTTGGGCCACCCGTTTGCTTTCTCCTGACATAGCGCCTCCTTGGATGCACCATGTTACCGCCAGCGCCTTAGTGTTCGACAATGATGGAATGGCGAACGAAACACCCAAGCAGCGCGGCTTCCTATATCGGATCATGGATTTCCATCGCGTGGTGCAGGTCTTCGAGCGCAAGGAGCTTCACTTCGCGCACCCCAGCACCTGGGACGACCCCTACGAGAAGTTCATCAAGCACCCGCGCAGCCACGCGCTCTTCGCGCAGTGTTGGACCCGCGCCTACTCGTCCGACGCCATGTGGCGCATCTACTCGCCCCATGGGCTCGGAGTTCGGATCTCCACGACCGAGGAGAAGCTCAACGCCGCTGGGAGGGCGTTCGCGACGAAGCAGAAGTTCAAGTGGCGGTCGAAGGACGTCGACTACTACAAGCTCGCGGACTTCAAGACGAAAACGCAGGAGCTCGCAAACGACCTGAAAGCAGGTTTCACCATCAAACGGGCGGCTGATGCCCTCTACATGAAGCGCGACGCTTTCGAGCACGAAGTTGAGTGGCGCGCGACGCTCTACTGCCCGGATGCAAGAGAGCAGAAGGCGGGCCTGGCGCTGCCCGTCGATCCGCACGATCTGATCCGAAACATCCTGCTGGACCCAAGAGCGCCCCAAGAGCTCGTGGACGCCTTCATCCACTACTTCAAGGACAAACTTGGGTTCAAGGGCCAAGTGAAGCGCTCCGCCCTTTACGCTTCCCCCAAGCCCATCGAGATCGCCGACCTCGACGAGCTCTAAACTTTACGCCGCAGCGGGCACCGTCTCCACCTCGGCGCTCCCCATGCTCTTTCGCGGCCTGCCCGTGCGCGGCTTGGGCGGCCTGCACACGTGGGGCGGCGGCGCGGGGATCGCGGGCCAGTCAACGGGCTTCAAGGCGTTGTAGACGTTGGGCGCCTTCAAGAACATCTGCTGCTCGATCTTCGTCAACCACTCTCGCAGCAACCGCCACTCGGCCTGGGTGTAGATCTCGGTGACGTTCGAGCGCGCGTGATTGAGGAAATAGCGCTTGATGCCTTCGGGCACTCCGATCTCGGTCATCATCCCGCCGAACGACCGGCGCAGGTCGTGCGGAGCCAGCTTCTCGACCCCGATTTCCTCGCGCAGGGATCCGAGCAGGTCGGTGGGGTCCGAGTAGTGGCCGGTCTTGGACGTGGGGTTGCGGGCGGGAAACGCGAACTTGCGCGATTTGGCTTCGAAACCGCGGCGCGCGGCCTCCTCCGCCGCCGACACCTGCCTTTGCTTCAACAGGGACAGGGCCATGGGCGCGATCGGCAAGCGGTGGTTGCGCCCGTTCTTCGTCTTGTAGAAGAAGACGTATGGGCCCCAATCCAGATCCTCCGTCAGGCAGATGTGGCTCGTGGTCTTGCGGCCAGCCCCGGCGGGCCCGTGCTCGGTCAGGAGCTCATGCCACACGCACTTCGCGTGCTCGCTTTTTCGGCACCCCCACAAGAGCATGAGGACCAGGTAGTGGATGCCGGTCTCGTTGTCGTTTTGCAGCCGCTTGCTCCACGCGGCCTCCAAGAAGGGGCCCAGCGAGGCGGACGGCCGCAGCGGGTTGCGCTTGCCCTGCTCGTCGCGCTCCCGGTCGATCTGGTCGGGCGCGCGGAAATGCTTGTTGATGCCGAGAATCTCGAACGGGTTGGCGACCACGCGCGGCTCGCGGCGCTCGCCAGCCGCCGCGATGGCCTCGACCTTGATCAGCCAGCGCACGGCGGTGAATGCAGTCCTGAACGCCTGCTCTTTGGCGGCCACGCCGTCCTTGCTGTCCAAATACTTCTTCTCGATCGCGTCCGCCGTGATCTGCGGAATGGACTTGTCGATCCAGCCGAGCTTCTCGTGCTTGCCGATGACGCGGTCGAGAACGCGCAGCGTCTCAGGCGTCGCCGGCTTCTGCTTGCGGGTCGTCAGGTGCTGCCGATAGCGGGCGAAGACCTCCCGGAGCGTGATCTCGGAGCTGGCCGCCTTCCGAGCCAGCTCGTTGGGGTTCATGCCGGTCTCGACCATCGTCCGGGCCAAGTCCGCCGCGCGCGCGCGGGCCAACTCGATCCGATTGAAGTCGGCGAAGTTGCCGACGGTGGGCATGATCGACTTGCCGTGGACCTTGCGACGAAGCACGTAGGTCTTCTTGGCGGCGACCCTCACGCCGAAGCCAGGAGGCGCCTCTCTGTTCGAGTCCCATAAGATGTAGCTGGACTTGAATTTGGAATTGTCCTTACCCCTGATCTTGCGCGGATTGGCCGCGAAGACGAGGTGTCCTCGGGCATCGATTCCGACGGGTATCTCGTCGAGGGTCAGGCCCTTGATCAGCTTGACGGTCAGGTCGGTCTTCATCGGGCCTCCGAATAAGATATGCCGAAGGGGACTGCAATACGGGTGAGGCTGCACTGAGGATTCTCACCTAATCGCAGCTAGGGGGACTGGAAACGGAGTGTAGCGGCTATGGCCAATGGACGGTCCCCAGGGAATCCCCATAAGGAGCGCGGAAGTTGAGGGCGAACTAAGGCAGTTGATGGAACATGAATAGGCGGACGTGGAGCTAACTCATTGATTTCAAAGGAAGACGGTCAAAAAGTTGAATCTCTGGGGGGAGCCGCGGACGCGCAGAAACACACCCCCATGATGGTCCAGTACCTGGCCATCAAGGCGGAGCATCCCGACACGCTCGTGTTCTACCGAATGGGTGATTTCTACGAGGTGTTCTACGGCGACGCGGAAAAAGCCGCGCGCCTGCTGGACCTCACGCTCACCCGCCGCGGCCAGTCGGCCGGCGAGCCGGTGGTGATGGCAGGCGTGCCGTTCCATTCGCTCGAGAACTACCTGGCGCGGCTCATCAAGATGGGCGAATCGGTTGCCATCTGCGAGCAGATCGGCGACGTCGCCACCAGCAAGGGGCCGGTGGAGCGCAAGGTGATGCGCGTGGTCACCCCCGGCACCCTGACCGACACCGAGCTGCTGGCCGACAAGTCCGAGGCCATGCTGCTGGCGGTGCACCAGGGCCCGCGCAACCGCGCGGGGCTGGCCTGGCTGAGCGTCACGCAAGGCGCGGTGCACCTGGCCGAGTGCGCGGCCGACGATCTTTTGGCCTGGATTGCCCGCATCGCGCCCAGCGAGCTGCTGTTCAGCGCCGACACCACGCCCGCGTTCCAGCAGCGGCTGAAGCACCTGCGGACCTCCGCCACCTTCGCCTTCACGCAGCGGCCCGAATGGCAGTTCGACACCGGCCTGGGCCAGCGCAAGCTGCTGGAGCAGCTGCAGGCGGCGTCGCTCTCCGCCTGGGGCGCGGAGGAACTGGAATGTGCGCACGCCGCGGCGGCGGCGCTATTGGCGTTCGCGGAGCACACGCAGGGCCGCGCGCTCTCGCACGTGCGCACGCTGCAGGTGCAGCGCGACGGCCAGCTGATCGAGCTGCCCGTCACCACGCGCCGCAACCTGGAGCTGGTGCAGACCTTGCGCGGCGAGGATTCGCCCACGCTGTTCTCGCTGCTGGACACCTGCATGACCGGCATGGGCAGCCGCGCGCTGAAGGACTGGATGCTGCAGCCGCCACGCGACCGCGGCGTTGCGCGGCAGCGGCTGGAGGCCATCGCGGCATTGCGCGAAGGGACCTGGCAAAAATTGCGCGGCGAATTGAAGGGCGTGAGCGACGTCGAGCGCATCACGGCGCGCATCGCGCTGCGCCAGGTGCGGCCGCGCGAGCTGGTGGGGCTGTGCCAGTCGTTGAAGAAGGCGCAGGGGCTGATCGCGGTCCTTCGACAGGCTCAGGACGAACGGGGAAGTTCCTCTCAGGACGAACGGGGAAGTTCCGTTCCAGGCGAACGGGGGAGCTCCTCTCGGGACGAACGGGGGAGTTCCGTTCGGGCTGAGCTTGTCGAAGCCCTGGCCCGCGACCTCGTGCCCCCCATCGGCTGTCCCGAGCACCTCACCCAGTCCATCCACGCGGAACCCGCCGCGCTGGTGCGCGACGGCGGCGTGATCGCCGGCGGGTTCGACGCCGAGCTCGACGAGCTGCGCGCCATCCAGGACAACTGCGACGGCTTCCTGCTGGAACTGGAAGGCCGCGAGCGCGCGCGCACCGGCATCGGCAATCTGCGGGTGCAGTTCAACCGCGTGCACGGCTTCTACATCGAGATCACGCAGGGCCAGCTGGACAAGGTGCCGGCCGACTACCGTCGGCGCCAGACCCTGAAGAACGCCGAGCGCTTCATCACGCCCGAGCTCAAGACCTTCGAGGACAAGGCGCTGTCGGCGCAGGAACGCGCGCTGCAGCGCGAGAAGTGGCTGTACGAGCAGGTGCTGGATGCCCTGCAGCCGCACGTGCCGGCGCTCACCCGGCTGGCGCGCGCCATCGCCGCGCTGGACGCGCTGTGCGCGCTGGCCGAACGCTCGCTCACGCTGAACTGGTGCCGCCCGCAATTCACGAAAGAGCCCGGCATCGAGATCGTGCAGGGCCGCCACCCGGTGGTGGAATCGCGGCTGGCGGAAACCGCCAGCGGCGCCTTCATCGCCAACGACACGCGCCTGGGCCCGAAGCAGCGCATGCAGATCATCACCGGCCCCAACATGGGCGGCAAGTCGACCTACATGCGGCAGGTGGCCATCGTCTGCCTGATGGCGTCCATGGGCTCCTACGTGCCGGCGCAAAGCTGCCGGCTCGGCCCGCTCGATGCGATCCACACGCGCATCGGCGCGGCCGACGACCTGGCCAATGCGCAGTCCACCTTCATGCTGGAGATGACCGAAGCGGCGCAGATCCTGCATGCCGCCACGCCGCAGAGCCTGGTGCTGATGGACGAGATCGGGCGCGGCACCTCCACCTTCGACGGCTTGGCGCTGGCGTCGGGCATCGCCGCCCACCTGCACGACCGCACGCAGGCCTACACCCTGTTCGCCACCCACTATTTCGAGCTGACCGAGTTTCCGGCCAAGCACCATGCCGCCGCCAACGTGCACGTGAGCGCGGCCGAGTCGGGCGCCGACATCGTGTTCCTGCACGAAATCCAGCCGGGTCCCGCCAGCCGCAGCTACGGCATCCAGGTGGCGCGGCTGGCCGGCATGCCGGGGGCCGTGGTGAACCACGCGCGCCATGCCCTTGCCGCGCTGGAGAAGCACCAGGACGACACGCGCGAGCAGGTAGACTTGTTCGCGCAGCCGCCCGAGGCGGAGGCCTCCGGGCCGAGCGCGGTGGAAGCCGCGCTATCCACCATCAACCCCGATGCGCTGAGTCCGCGCGAAGCGCTGGACGCCTTGTACTCCTTGAAAAAACTACAAACCAAGCCATGACCTATTGCGTCGGCATCAAGCTCAACGCCGGGCTGGTGTTCCTCTCCGACTCGCGCACCAACGCGGGCGTGGACAACATCAGCACCTTCCGCAAGATGATCGTGTACGAGAAGCCGGGCGACCGCTTCATGGTGCTGCTGTCGGCCGGCAACCTGAGCATCTCGCAGTCGGTGCGCGAGATCCTGCAGGTGGAACAGCTGAAGGAACGCGAGCGCGACGAACCGGTCACCATCTGGAACGCCACCAGCATGTTCGACGCCGCGCGCGTGCTCGGCCAGGCGGTGCGCCACGTGTACGACCGCGACGCCGAGGCGCTGAAGCACTCGGGCGTGGAGTTCAACGTCACCCTGATCTTCGGCGGCCAGATCCGCGGCGAAGGCATGCGCCTGTTCCAGGTGTATTCGGCCGGCAACTTCATCGAGGCCACGCCCGAGACGCCCTATTTCCAGATCGGCGAGTACAAGTACGGCAAGCCGGTGCTGGACCGCGTGATCACGCCCGACACCGCGCTGGACGAGGCCGCCAAGTGCGCGCTGGTGTCGATGGACTCCACGATGAAGTCCAACCTGTCGGTCGGCCCGCCGCTGGACCTGGTGGTGTACGAGGCCAACCGTTTCGAGACCGACCGTATCGTCTGCATCGACATGCAGAACCCGTATTTCCGCATGCTGCATTCCAGCTGGGGCGAGAAGCTGCGCGAGGTGTTCGACAGCCTGGACGACCCGGTCTGGGATGGCGCGCACACCGAGACGCCGCTGCTCACGTCCGGCCCGCGCAGCCAGCCGCTGAAAAAGCTCACGCGGCCGGACGAGAAGCTGATCTGACGCCCTTGCCGACGATCGTTTTTTCGCACGGCAACAGCTTCCCCGCCGCCACCTACGGCGCGCTGTTCAGGAACCTGCGTTCGCGCGGCTACACGGTCAAGGCGGTCGACAAGTTCGGCCACGACCCGAAGTACCCGGTCACCGACAACTGGCCGCACCTGGTGCAGCAGCTGCACGACTTCGCCGCACGCGAGGCGGACAAGGACAGCGCGCCGGTGATCCTGGCCGGCCATTCGCTCGGCGGCTTCCTCAGCCTGATGTGCGCGGCGCGCCATCCGCAGGTCGCCCGCGCCGTGGTGCAGCTGGATTCGCCGCTGCTGGGCGGCTGGAAGGCGCAGGCGCTGGCCGCCGCCAAGCGCACGCCGCTGTTCGGCGCGCTCTCGCCCGGCGCTGTGAGCCGCAGGCGCAAGAACCGCTGGCCTGATCGCGAAGCGGCGCGCGAGCATTTCCGGCACAAGAAGGCCTTCGCGAATTGGGATCCGGCGGTGCTGGACGACTACGTGAACCATGCGATGCACGACGCTGAAGGCGAGCGCACGCTGAGCTTCGACCGGGACGTCGAGACCGCGATCTACAACACCCTGCCGCACAACCTGGACCGCCTGCTGCGCCGCCATCCGCTGCGCTGCCCGCTGGCCTTCATCGGCGGCCTGCAATCCGAGGAGATGAAGCAGGTCGGCACGGCGCTCACGCATAAGATTTCGCAGGGCCGCGTGACGATGATCGACGGCAGCCACCTGTTTCCGATGGAGAAGCCGGCCGCCACGGCCGCGGCCATGGAAGCCAGCCTGCTGGCGATGGGTGTCTAGCCTTTAAAAATCGCCTCAGGGCTCCCAGACCACCAGCCCGCTCCAGGCCGTGGCCAGCACCACGATCCCGAACGCGATGCGGTACCAGGCGAACGGCGTGAAGCTGTGGCTGGAGATGTAGCGCAGCAGCCAGCGCACGCACAGCCACGCGCTGATAAACGAGAACACCAGGCCCACCGCGAACATCGGCAGGTCGTCCATCGACAGCAGCGCACGCTCCTTGAGCAGGCTGTACGCGCCGGCGCCGATCAGCGTCGGGATGGCGAGGTAGAACGAGAAATCGGTGGCGGCCTTGCGCGACAGGCCCAGCAGCATGCCGCCGATGATGGTGGCGCCGCTGCGGCTGGTGCCGGGCACCAGGGCCAGGCACTGCACCAGGCCGAGCTTGAGCGCGTCCTTCCAGTCCATGTCGTCGGCTTCCTGCACGCGCACCGCGCGCTCCTGCCGGCGCTCCACCCACAGGATGATGATCCCGCCGACGATGAAAGTGGTAGCTACCACCGCCGGCGTGAACAGGTGCGACTTGATCATCTTGCCCAGCAGCAAGCCGAACACCACCGCGGGCACGAAGGCCACCAGCACGTTCAGGCTGAAGCGCTGGGCCTGCCGCTGCGTCGGCAGCGCGGCCAGCGTGGAGCGGATCTTCTGCCAGTAGACGATGATGACGGCCAGGATCGCGCCGGTCTGGATGGCGATGTCGAACACCTTGGCCTTCTCGTCGTCGAAGTGCAGCAGCGCCCCGGCAAGGATGAGGTGGCCGGTGCTGGAAATCGGCAGGAATTCGGTCAGGCCCTCCACCACGCCCATGACGGCGGCTTTGGCCAGCAGGACAATGTCCACGCGCGCTCCTCGGCAAAAGGGCGGATTATCGCGCCCGCGACTGCCTCGCGGCCCTGCGCCGTACTACGATTCGCCATTGAGACGACCAAGGGGAAGCGCAGATGAGCAGCAACGTGTGGATCGCCGGCGTGGGGATGATCCCCTTCAAGAAACCCGGCCAGAGCATGTCATACCTGGACATGGGCGCCGCCGCCATCCGGCTCGCGCTGGAAGACGCGGGCATCGACCTCGACGAGGTCAACCAGGCCTACGCCGGCTACGTGTACGGCGACTCCACCAGCGGCCAGCGCGCGCTGTACGAAGTGGGCATGACCGGCATGCCGGTCATCAACGTCAACAACAACTGCTCCAGCGGCTCCACCGCGCTGTACCTCGCGCGCCAGGCCATCATGGGCGGCGCTGCCGACTGCGTGCTGGCCTTCGGCTTCGAGCAGATGCAGCCGGGCGCCATCACCACCCACTGGAACGACCGGCCCAACACCTTCCAGCGTTTCGAGGACATGGCCAACGAACTGGAATCGGCCAACCTGCCGCTGGCGCTCAAGTACTTCGGCGGCGCCGGGCGCGAGCACATGCAGCGCTACGGCACGCCGCTGTCCACCTTCGCCGAAGTGCGCGCCAAGGCCAGCCGCCACGCCGCCAACAACCCGTTGGCGGTGTTTCGCGACGTGGTCACGGCCGACGACGTGCTGGCATCGAAAGAGCTGTGGCCCGGCGTGCTGCACAAGCTGATGGCCTGCCCGCCGACATCGGGCGCGGCGGCGGCGCTGGTGGTGTCCGACCGCTTCGCCAAGAAGATGGCGAACACCCCCATGGTGCGCATCCTGGCGCAGCAGCTCACCACCGATTTCCGCAGCACTTTCGACTCGGGCTCGATGATCGACCTGGTGGGCTCGAAACTCACCGAAGCGGCCGCGAAGTCCGTGTACGAGCAGGCCGGCGTCGGCCCGCAGGACGTGGACGTGTGCGAGCTGCACGACTGCTTCGCGCAGAACGAGGTGCTGAGCTACGAGGCGCTGGGCTTTTGCGGCGAAGGCGAAGCGGCGCGTTTCGTGGCTGATGGCGACAACACCTATGGCGGCCAGGTGGTGGTGAATCCTTCGGGCGGCCTGCTGTCCAAGGGCCATCCGCTGGGCGCCACCGGCTTGGCGCAATGCTACGAACTCACGCGCCAGCTGCGCGGCACGGCCGGCCCGACGCAGGTGTCCGGCGCCGAGATCGGCATGCAGCACAACCTGGGCCTGGGCGGCGCGGCCGTGGTCACGCTGTTCGGCAAGGCGGCCTGAGCCGCTGGCCATGCACAACCCCGCCGAGGCCGTACCGCCGCCGTGGATGACGGCGGACCACACGGCCTTGTTCGACGCGGCGGCGCGCTTCGCGCGCGAGGTGATCGCGCCGAACGAGGAACGCTGGCGGCGTGAGCACCGCGTGGACCTCGCCACCTGGCGCAAGGCCGGTGACCTGGGCCTGCTGGCCACGGACATCCCGGCGGAGTACGGCGGCGCGGGCGGCGACTTCAGCCACGAAGCGGTGATCTACCGCGGCATGGCCCAGGCCGCCGACAGCGGCTTCCTGGTGGGGCGCGGCGTGCACTCCATCGTGGCCGGCTACGTCATGGAGCACGGCACGCCGGCGCAGAAAAGCGAGTGGCTGCCGCGGCTGGCCAGCGGCGAATCGGTTGGCGCCATCGCCATGACCGAACCCGGCGCCGGCTCGGACCTGAAAGGCATGGCCACGCGCGCCGAGCTGCGCGACGGCCGCTACGTGCTGCAGGGTGCCAAGACCTACATCTCCAACGCGCTCAACATGGGGCTGTTGATCGTGGCCGCGCGCACGCAGGGCCCGGGCAGTGCGGGCGGCATCACGCTGTTCCTGCTGGATCCGCGCGGCATGCCCGGCCTGACGGTCGGCCGCGTGCTGGACAAGATGGGCCTGCATTCGCAGGACACCTGCGAGCTGTTCTTCGAGGACTGCCGCCTGGACGCTGACGCGGTGCTGGGCGGCGAGCCCGGACGCGGCCTGCACCAGCTGATGGGGCAGCTGCCGGTGGAGCGCTCCATCCTGGGCGTGACGGCCGCCGCGCAGATGGCGCATGCCGTGCGCCTCACCTACGCCTATGCGCGCGAACGCAAGGCGTTTGGGCAGGCGGTGGGGCAGTTCCAGCACATCCGTTTCCGCATGGCCGAGCTGCTCACCCGCTCGGCCGCAGCCACCGTGTTCATGGACCACGTGGTTCAGATGCGCTTGCTGGGCAAGCTGGACGCCGCCACCGCCTCGATGGCCAAGTGGTGGGTCACCGACACCTATTGCAACGTGGTGGACGAGTGCCTGCAGGTGTTCGGCGGCGCCGGCTACATGAACGAATACCCGATCGCGCGCATGTATGCCGATGCGCGGGTGATGAAGATCTTTGCCGGCACCAACGAAATCATGAAGGAACTCATCGCCCGCTGGGCCGATGCATCGGCCTGAACCTGGCTGTAGGACCCTCCCCACGCGCGGAAGGGATTCCCGCCCCCTGGCGCGCCTCGGCCGCGGCACTATCTTGGATGCATGAGGGCATGTTCCCTCGCTCACAAAGAGGTATCCGGATGAACAAGGACCAAGTCAAGGGCATGACCAACCAGGCCACCGGCAAGATCAAGGAAGAGGTCGGCAAGCTGACCGGCGACAAGACGCTGGAAGCCAAGGGCGACCTGCGCCAGGTCAAGGGCCAGGCCCAGGAAAAGGTGGGCGACATCAAGGACAACCTGGATGAAAAGCGCGAGCGCGACATCGAGCTGAACCGCGGCAACGAAGACCTCGACAGCATGGGCCGCAAGTAACACTGCGGGCTCCTGCATGAACAACGGCCGGGCTCACGCCCGGCCGTTTCTTTTTGGGCTGCCCTTCAGCGCAGCGGCGGCAGCAGGCTGATGCGCAGGCCGCTGGAAGTCACACGGATCTCGCCCGGCGTCCAGCCCTGCGCCTTGGCCACCTGGTCCGGCGAAAAGGTGTGCAGCGGCGCGCCTTCCAGCATGCGCTCGGCCAGGAACGGGCCCAGGCGCTGCAATTGCCCGCGCAAGCCCTCCGGCACGCCTTGCAGGTCGATGCGCTCCACCCGCACGTCCGCTAGGCGGATGCTGGTGTCCGCCGGCTCGTAGCGCAGGCCGAAACTCATCTCGACGTCCCCCTGCAGCGTATTGCGCAGCACCCGGCTCGACGCCGCCAGCGCGACGCTGGTGCGCACCCGGTTGCTCTCCGGCAGCAGCTGCAGCCGGGGCGCCGAGGCCTGCACGTCCACCACGTCGAGAAAGCGGGCCTGGAAAGGAAAGCGCTTGGCCAGCGCCGCCTGCAGCTGGTCGCGCGGCACCTCGACGGTGCGCGGTCCGGTGGCGCAGCCGGCCAACCAAGCGGCGACCCACAGCAGGGCCAGCAAACGAAACAGGCGCGGGAACGAGGCGAGTCGGCGGGTCATGCCGGAATTCTGGCCGCATTTCGCACGCGCCGGCTGCATTTCGCGCCATGCATTCCGCGCTTCGTCCCAAGCCGGTGGCCCGCGCGCCGGGCCGCCGGCAAAGTCGCTCCCATGTTGACGCCCACCCTCATGCTTGTCCTCCTGGCCCTACCCCTCGCCATTGCCCGCATGCTGGCGGCCTGGCGCAAGACGGCACCTTCGGCCGCGCCTGCCGCCTGGGGCCTCGGCCTGCTGTTCCTGTTCACCGCCAGCGGCCATTTCCTGCAGACCCAGCCAATGGTGCAGATGCTGCCCGCCTGGGTGCCGGCGCGCGAGGCGCTGGTCTACGCCACCGGCGTGCTGGAGATCGCGATTGCCGTCGGGTTCTTCCTGCCGCGCTGGCGCGTGGCGGCCGGCTGGGTGGCCGCCGCGGTGCTCATCGCCTTCTTCCCCGCCAATGTGTACGCCGCTTTCCAGCAGGTGCCCATGGGCGGCCACGCCTGGGGCCCGGTCTACCTGCTGGTGCGCGGCCCGCTGCAGCTGTTCATCCTGGGCTGGATCTGGTTCTTCCTGCTGCGCCGGTCCGCCGCCCGCTGAAGGCCCACGGAAAAACACCACGGAGCAACGCCATGCAAATGACCCCGATCATTGCCGTCCACATGACCGCCGCGCTGGGCGCACTGGTCACCGGCCCGGTGGCGCTGTGGGCGCGCCGCGGCCTGAAACAACAGCCGAAACTGCACCGCGCCTTCGGCTACGCCTGGGTCACGCTGATGGTGGTCACCGCCGCGTCGGCCGTGTTCATCCGCGACTTCAGCCTGCCCAACCTGGCCGGCTACACGCCGATCCACCTGCTGGTGCCGGTGACGTTCGCCGGGCTGTTCGGCGCCTTCTGGTCCCTGGCGCGCGGCAACGTCGCCCGCCACCGTTTCATCATGCAGCGCCTCTACTTCGGCGCCTGCATCGTCGCCGGCGGCTTCACGCTGCTGCCGCAGCGCTACCTGGGCCAGCTCGTGTCCGGCCAATGGCTGGGTCTGGCCTGACCGCCTTTTTCCTCCCTCTTCCCACCTTCAACTTCCATCTTTCCAACAGGAGAACTTCCATGCTGCTGCAAATCGTCACGCACAACCCCCAGATGCTGGGCACCATCGTCAAGAACACGCCCCCTTGGGTCTGGGGCCTGCTGGCCGGCCTGATCGCGCTGGGCATCAGCCAGGCGCGCGAGCGCAGCGCCAGCCTGGCGCGCACGGCCATCATGCCGGTGGCGATGACCGTGTTTTCGCTGTGGGGCCTGTTCACCGCGTTCGGCAACTCGGCGCAACTGGCGGGCGTGGCCGGCGCCTGGCTGGCCGCCGCGGCCACCGTGTTCGTCCTGGTGGCCCGCATTCCGCAGCGCGGCCGCTACGACGCCGGCACGCGCATCTTCACCCTGCCCGGCAGCTTCGTGCCGCTGGCACTGATCCTGGCCATTTTCGTGACGCGCTATGCCATCAACGTGGAGCTGGCGCTCGATCCGCGCCTGGCCGCCGATTCGCAGTTCGCGCTGGCCTGCGCCGCCCTGTACGGCGCCCTCAGCGGCATCTTCACCGGCCGCGCCGCCGGCCTCTGGCGCCTGACCGGCGAACGCAGCGCCGCGGCCCCGGTCCTCGCGCAGTAACCCCCGTCCATCCACCGAAACCCAAGGAGAACACCATGCAATCGAACCAACAGACCACCGACCTCGAACGCACCGCCCGCCGCCGCGCCGGCGCCAAAATGGGCTGGTACATCCATGCCACCGTCTTCCTCGCCGTCAACGCGCTGCTGATGCTGCTGTCCTTCATGGCCGGGCGCCACTGGGCCATCTACCCGGCGTTCGGCTGGGGCATCGGCCTGGCGGTTCATGGCCTGGTCGTGTTCCTGGTCACCGGCGGCGGCGGCCTGCACCAGCGGCTGGTGGAGCGCGAGCGCGTGGCGCTGCAGCGCGACACATGGTGAGGCGCGGCGCCATGCCCCGCTTTCTCCTGTCCCGCTCCTTCGCCAGATACCTCGTCGCCTGCGCGCTGGCCGCGGGCGCCGCCTGGGCCCAGGCCGGCGTCGGCTTCGCCCAGCTGCCGGGGCTGGAGCAGGACGGCCCGGTCACCGTGTTCTATCCCACGCAGGCGCAGGACGAACCGGTGCGCCGCGGGCCCTTCACGCTGCAGCTCGCGTCCCAGGCGCAGCCAGTGCGCGGCAACGGCCGGCTGGTGGTCGTGTCGCACGGCTCCGGCGGCAACCCCTGGGTGCACACCGAGCTGGCGCGCACGCTGGTCGGCGCCGGCTTCATGATCGCCATGCCCGAGCACCACGCGGACAACAGCTACGACGGCTCCAACTCCGGCCCCGACAGCTGGAAGCTGCGGCCCGGCGAAGTCTCGCGCGCCATCGACGCCGTGGCGAAGGACACGCGCTTCGCGCCACTGCTGGGTTTCGAGAAAGTCGGCGTGTTCGGCCAGTCGGCCGGCGGCCACACCGCGCTCACGCTGGCCGGCGGCCGCTGGTCGCCCGGCCGGTTCCGTCAGCACTGCGAGGCGCACCTGGAAGAGGACTTCGCCTCCTGCGCCGGCCTGTACGCCGCGCTGCACGGCAACGCATTCGACGGCCTGAAGAAGAAGGTCGCGCTGGCCGTCATCCGCTACCGCTTCGACGACGATGCACTGGTCGGCCACGACGATCCGCGCATCGCCGCCGCCGTGGCCGGCGTGCCGAGCGCGGCCGACTTCGACTTCGCGTCCCTGGCCGCGCCGCGCATTCCGCTGGGCCTGGTCACCGCCGGCCGCGACAAATGGCTGGTGCCGCGCTTCCATGGCGAACGCGTGCTGCAGGCCTGCCGCCCGCGCTGCGAGCTGATCGCGCACCTGCCCACCGGCGGGCACAGCATCCTGCTGTCGCCGCCGCCGCCGCCGCCGATGGAAATGCTCGGCGCCATCGAGCGCGACCTGCTCGGCGACCCGCCGGGGTTCGATCGCGCCGCGCTGCCCGAGGTGGACCGCCGGATCGCGGCCTTCTTCCGCCAGCACCTGCTCCCCTAGAATCGTCCGCACATGACGCGCTCCCTGACCCCGACCGAGATCGACCGCATCGCGCGCAGGCGTGCCGGCGCCAAGATGGGCTGGTACATCCACGCCACGGGCTACGTGGTGGTCAACCTGTTCATCTTTTCGCTTTCGCGCTACGCCTTCGGCGAGCGGCCCTGGTCGGTGTTCCCGCTGCTGGGCTGGGGGCTGGGGCTGGCGCTGCACGGCATCTCGGTGTTCGTGCTGGGCAGGGGCGGCGGCCTGCGCGAGCGCATGGTGCAAAAGGAACGCGAGCGGCTGCTGCGCGAGCAGAACCGCAACCCATGAGGATCGACTGGCTCGGCAAGCTGCAGAACCTGCTGCAGGTGCTGGCGTTCTGCCTGGCCATCGGCGCGGTGCAATACGCCTTCCAGCCGGACCATCCCTACGGTCCACCGGCCGTGTACTCGCTGTTCATCGGCACCGCCATCTGGGCGCTGGTGGACCTCGGGCGGCACCTGCTGCCCTCCAGCGCCGACACCGGCTGGCCGCGCGGCTGGCAGGGCGTGGCGCTGGTGGTGGGCGGCATCGCCGGCGGCTACTTCATCGGCAACTTCATCGGCGACCAGCTGTGCCAGGTGCTCGGCCTGTACACGCCCGGCCGCGTGATCGACCGGGCAGCGGACCTGCGCAACTCCATCCTCATCACGGCGATGGCGGGCATTGCCGGCACCTACTACTTCTACAGCGCCAACCGCAGCGCGTACTTCGAACGCAAGATGGACGAAGCGCGCAAGCATGCGAACGAGGCGCGCCTGAAGCTGCTGGAAACGCAGCTGGAGCCGCACATGCTGTTCAACACGCTGGCCAACCTGCGCGCGCTGATCGGCCTGGACCCGGTACAGGCGCAGCAGATGCTGGACCACATGATCGCCTACCTGCGCGCCACGCTGGGTGCCTCGCGCGCGACCACGCACGCGCTGCAGGCCGAGTTCGACCGGCTGCGCGACTACCTGGAGCTGATGGCCATCCGCATGGGCCCGCGGCTGGCCTTCGCGCTGGAGCTGCCGCCGCAGCTGGCGGGCGCGCCGGTGCCCACGCTGCTGCTGCAGCCGCTGGTGGAAAACAGCATTCAGCACGGGCTGGAACCCAAGGTGCGCGGCGGCCGCATCGACGTGCGCGCGCGCACCGAAGGCGGGCAGCTGGTCATCGAGGTGACGGACACCGGTGTCGGCGGTGTGGCAGGTGCCGCCGCGCCGCAGGACGGCAAGGGCTTCGGCCTGGCGCAGGTGCGCGAGCGCCTGGCCACGCTGTACGGCGACACCGCGGCGCTGGACTTCACCACGCAGTACGGCGAAGGCGCACGCACCGTCATCCGCATTCCGCTGCAGCCATGAACGCACCCAGCGCGCTGATCGCCGAGGACGAACCGCTGCTGGCGCGCGCGCTGCAGGCCGAGCTGGCGCGCGCCTGGCCCGAGCTGCGCATCGCCGGCGTGGTGGGCGACGGCGCATCGGCCGTGCAGCAGGCGCTGGACACCCAGCCCGACGTGCTGTTCTTCGACATCCGCATGCCGGGGATCGGCGGGCTGGAGGCGGCCGCGCAGTTGGCGGACGACTGGCCGCAGGACACCGGTGCAAAACCCTTCCCCGCGCTGGTGTTCGTCACCGCCTACGACCAGTACGCGGTGCAGGCCTTCGAGGCGCAGGCCATCGACTATGTGTTGAAGCCCGTGCAGCCGGAGCGCCTGCGCAAGACAGTGGCGCGCGTGCAGGACGCGCTGGCGCGCCGCGCGGCCACGGACAGCGCCGGCGCGCCGCCCGACGACATGCTCGCGCAACTGCGCCACCTGCTGGGCAGCGCCGCGCCGGCTCCGGCGCAGGCGCCGCTGAAAGTCATCCAGGCCGGCGTGGGCAGCAGCATCCGCATGGTGCCGGTGGACGAGGTGCTGTACTTCGAGGCCGCGGACAAGTACGTGCGCGTGCTCACGGCGGACCACGAATACCTGATCCGCACGCCGCTGAAGGAGCTGGCGCCGCAGCTGGATGCGCAAGTGTTCTGGCAGGTGCACCGCGGCACCATCGTGCGCGCATCGGCCATCGATGCGGTGACGCGCGACGAGGCCGGCAAGCTGCATCTGGCGCTGCGCGGGCGCGCGGAGAAACTGGCGGTGAGCCGCCTCTACGCCCACCTGTTCAAGCCGATGTAGCGCCAAAAGTCCCCGTTCGGGCTGAGCCTGTCGAAGCCCAGCGCACGAACCGCCCTTCGACAAGCTCAGGGCGAACGGCCTGGGCAATCGCTGAACGGTCTGGGCGTTCGCTATTTCACAGCGCGCACGCCGGCCCACCATTCGCGCGCGGTGGCCTTCACCACCTCCAGCGCCTGCGCGTCGCCGCCCATCAGCGCCTTCAGGTAGTTCTTCATCTGCTTGCCCGTCACGTGCGGCGGAATCGGCGGCACCGTGGGGTCGACCACCATGTCCAGCACCACCGGGCGGTCGGAGTCCAGCGCCTCTTCCCAGGCAATGCCGACCATCTCGGGCCGGTCCACGCGGATGCCGCCCAAACCCAGCAGCTTGGCGTACTGCGCGTACGGAAACGCCGGCAGCGACTGCGACGCGTCGAAGCGCCGCTCGCCCGCGCTGGCGCGCTGCTCCCAGGTCACCATGTTCAGGTCGCCGTTGTTCAGCACCATGATCGGCATGCGCGGGTCGGCCCATTCCTTCCAGTGGTCGGCGATGGTGATCAGCGCGTTCATGCCGATCATCTGCATGGCGCCGTCGCCCAGCAGCGCCACCACCGGCCGGCCGGGGTGCGCGAACTTCGCGGCCAGCGCATACGGCAGCGCGCAGCCCATGCTGGCCAGCCCGCCCGAGAGCGAGCCCATCATGCCGCGCCTGAGCTTGAGGTCGCGCGCGTACCAAGCCGCCGAGCTGCCGGAGTCGCAGGTGACGATGCAATCGTCCGGCAGCCGCGAGGACAGTTCCCAGAACACCCGCTGCGGATTGATCGGCCGCACGTCGGTCATGGCCCGCTCCTGCAGCGTGGTCCACCAGTGCCGCACGTTCTCCTCGATCTCGTTGCGCCAGGCGGGGTCGCCCTTGGGCTGCAGCAGCGGCAGCAGCGCGTGCAGCGTGGCCTTGGCATCGCCCACCAGGTTCACCTCCATCGGGTAGCGCAGGCCCAGCCGCCGGCCGTCCAGGTCGATCTGCACGCCGCGCGCCTTGCCTTCCTTGGGCAGGAATTCCGAATACGGAAAACTCGAGCCCACCATCAGCAGCGTGTCGCAGTTCTCCATCATCTCGGTGCTGGGCTGCGTGCCCAGCAGGCCGATGGCGCCGGTGCAGAAAGGCAGCTCGTCGGACACGGCGGCCTTGCCCAGCAGCGCCTTGGCGATGCCGGCGCCCAGGCAGTTGGCGATCTCAATCAGCTCGTCGCCCGCGTTCAGCGCACCGGCGCCGGCCAGGATGGCCACACGCTTGCCTTCGTTCAACACCTTGGCCGCGGCCTGCAGCCCAGCGTCATCGGGCAGCAGCGGCCGGCCGGTGAGGCCGATGCCGCTGTGCACCGTGCCGTGCTCGCGCGGCGGCTCCTCCACCGCGCTTTCCTCCTGCAGATCCAGCGGCACGATCACGCAGGTGACGGTGCGCTGGTCGCGGGCGATGCGCATGGCCCGGTCGATCACGTGGCGCACCTGGCCGGGCACGGTGGCCATCTGCACGTACTCGTGCGCCACGTCCTTGAACAGGCTCAGGAGGTCAACCTCCTGCTGGTAGTCGCCGCCGAGTGCGGCGCGCGCCTGCTGGCCGACGATGGCCACCACGGGCTGGTGGTCCGCCTTGGCGTCATACAGGCCATTGAGCAGGTGGATCGCGCCCGGCCCCGAGGTGGCCATGCACACGCCGACCTCGCCGGTGAACTTGGCATGGGCGCTGGCCATGAACGCGGCCAGCTCCTCGTGCCGCGCCTGGATGAAGCGCATGCGATCGCCCATGCGGTCGAACGCCCCCATGAGGCCGTTGATCCCGTCGCCGGGGTAACCGAACACGGTTGCCACGCCCCAGGCGTGCAGGCGTTCGAGGATCTGGTCTGCCACCGTCTTGCTCATTGAGGCAGCTTAGGGCGAGTACTCCCAATACGTACCTCTACGCTACAGATCGAAACAGGTGAACGGGAAGAGTTGCCCGGGAAAGAGGCTGTCTGGCAGCCCTCATCGGCATTGTCCTACATGAAGGAAATGTCCCGCAGGTTTTACTAATACGTCACCCCGACTCCTCTGAGTCCCCTCCTCCTCCGGGGTGAGCTGGTCCGGCCCTCCGTCCCGCGACTGGCATTGATACCCCCAGGTCAAACACCTGGGGGTTCTTTTTTTGGGCGGCGCTTTTCATCAAAGCGCCCAAGTGCCTTTTTCCCAGTCCTACGCTCGCGTTCCAGCTGTTCCACATGCAGGTCGGTTGTGTCCGACCCGTGCAGCCGGGCAACACCGTCATGCAAAGCAAGCGCACAGGCGCAAGGTGGTGTCAACAGCGAGGAACACACCGTGACCAGGAATGACGAAACATCCGGGATGGCAGATCCGGAAAAACGAAAACCTCCCAAACGCAGCGCCCCGCGCAGCCGCCAGGGTGGGTACATCAACCGTGCCACTGCCAGCGGCCGCAGCGGCTACGGCGCGGAGAGCGTGCGCCCTTACCTGCGTGCCCAGCTCAAGCTCAAGGACATGATGCGCTCGCCCTTCGTGGCGCCCGCGGCCGAGCAGGACAAGCCCGACGGCAACAAGGACTGACGCCTTCCTGGCAAATCCCCCAAGAAAAAGCCCCGGCACTTTCGTGCGCGGGGCGAGTCACCTTGGAGGAGAACCTTGCTTCTTATCGGGTGTGCCCCGGCATCAGTGATGCCAGTGGCTGTGCTTTCTGTGCTTCCAATGGCCGCGCGGACCGTAGTACACCGGCACGGCGTTGTAGTAGACGGGTGCGGGGTTGTAGTAGACCGGGGCCGCGCTGTAATACACGGGCGCCGGGCGGTAATACACCTGAGGCTGCGCAACGTACACCGGCTGCGGCGCCACGTACACGGGCTGCGCATACACCGGGCCCATGTTGCCCACACCGAGCGTCACGCCGGGAGCGGCATTCACGCCCACCGACCAGTAGACGTTGCTGCGGGCCTGCGCCAGGCCCGTGGCGCAAAGCGCCATCAGCGCCACCAGGGCAGAACTCAACAGTTTCATACGTCGCTCCTGCTTGCTGTCGGGCCTGTGCGTTGGCCCATGGAGCGATTTAACGCGTACTGCATGCGGGACGCTATGGCCAGTGCGTCAAAGCCGTTGCGGGACGTAACTGCAGCCTCTGAAATCCAGCGTTTTGCGGCTTTGTGCGCACCTTCGCCATCGGTGTGATCGGCGGTGTCGCGCGGGGGCCACGCGGGCTTGATCGGGCGCTTGCAACAAGCCATGACAAAATCTGTCGCATATGGCTTCCTCTCCTGACAAAGACCTCCCGAAACCCAGCAACTTCCTGCGCCAGGTGATCGAACGCGACCTGGAACAAGGCACCTACGGGCAGCGCCAGTGGGGCGGCACCCCCGGCGATGCGGCAAGCCACCAGGCGGGCGAGCCCGACCCCGCCCGCATCCGCACCCGCTTTCCGCCCGAACCCAACGGCTACCTGCACGTGGGCCACGCCAAAAGCATCTGCCTGAACTTCGGGCTGGCGCGCGACTACGGCGGCATCTGCCACCTGCGCTTTGACGACACCAACCCGGAGAAGGAAGACACCGAATACGTCGAGGGCATCAAGGACGCGGTGCAGTGGCTGGGATTCGGCTGGGACGCCAACGGCACCAGCCACCTGTACCAGGCCAGCGACTACTTCGACTTCATGTACCGCGCCGCGGAATACCTGATCGAGGCCGGCCATGCCTATGTGGACGAACAGAGCCCGGAAGACATGCGCGCCAACCGCGGCGACTTCAGCAAGCCGGGCGTGGACAGCCCGTTTCGCAGCCGCAGCATCGACGAGAACCTGCAGCGCTTTCGCGAGATGCGCGACGGCAAGCTGGAAGACGGCAAGGCGGTGCTGCGCGCCAAGATCGACATGGCCAGCCCGAACATCAACCTGCGGGACCCGGCGCTGTACCGCATCAAGCATGCGGAGCACCACAACACGGGAAGCAAGTGGTGCATCTACCCGATGTACACCTATGCGCACCCGATCGAGGACGCGCTGGAGAACATCACCCACAGCATCTGCACGCTGGAGTTCGAGGACCAGCGGCCGTTCTATGACTGGCTGCTGGACCGGGTGGCCGAAGGCGGCCTGATCAACACGCCGCATCCACGCCAATACGAATTCGCGCGGCTGAACCTCACCTACGTGGTCACCAGCAAGCGCAAGTTAAGGCAGCTGGTGGACGAAGGCCACGTGAGCGGCTGGGACGACCCGCGCATGCCCACCATCGTGGGCCTGCGCCGGCGCGGCTACACGCCCGAAAGCCTGCAGCTGTTCTGCGAACGCATCGGCGTGACCAAGGCGGACAGCTGGATCGACTACAGCACGCTGGAAATCGCCCTGCGCGACGACCTGGACCCGAAAGCGGCAAGAGCCATGGCGGTGCTGGACCCGGTGAAGCTGGTGATCACGAACTGGGCGGAGGTGATGGGCAGCGACGCGCACCTGGACCCCTGCCAGGCGCCCGTGCATCCGCACCACCCGGAACGCGGCATGCGGCAGTTCATGTTCGGCAAGGAGCTGTGGATCGAGCGCACCGACTATGAAGAAACGCCGCCCAAGGGATTCTTCCGGCTGTTTCCGGGGAACAAGGTTCGGTTGAAGTATGGGCACGTGGTGGAGTGCACGGGGGCGAGCAAGGATGCGGACGGGAAGGTCACCGAAGTGCAAGCCAGGCTGGTGCCGGATACGAAGAGCGGGACGCGGGGGGCGGATGCGGTGAAGGTGAAGGGGACGATCACCTGGGTGGGGGTGAGCGATGGGGTGCAGGCGGAGGTGCGGCTGTATGACAGGCTGTTCTCGGTGCCGCAGCCGGGGACGGGGGAGAAAGACTTTTTGGAGGAACTGAATCCGGAGAGTTTGAATGTGGTCGCGGGGTTTGTGGAGCCTTCATTGGCAAAAACTGAAGACAATGAAAGAGTGCAGTTTGAAAGGCACGGATACTTCGTTGTGGATCACACGGCTCAGCCTTATCGCAACTTAGTTTTTAATAGAGCAGCGGCGTTGAAAGATACATTTCGTTAGGAGCACAAATGCGGACTTTTAGTCTGGTCAACATGAAAGGCGGCGTTGGCAAATCAACGCTGGCCGTCAACATCGCAGACGTGCTGGCACGACGGCATGGTAAACGCGTCTTGCTCATAGATACCGATCCTCAGTTCAATGCGACACAGATGCTAATCAGTGGCGAGGCTTACGTTCAGCGCCTCGATGCCGGAGCCAATACGATTCTCGATATTTTTGATGATCAACCGAAAATAAGGATGAGCGCCATAGCAGGGCCTCAAGTTGTTCCTGCGGTTGCCTTGGCTCAGGTCCTACCCTGGGACATTGAGGTTCCCGGCGCCATAGCTGGTGGTTCTCTTAAGTTAATCGCTGGCGACCTAGAACTCTACAGACTGGAGATGAATCACGGCACTGGACGAGAGCAACGACTCCGTAGGTTCATTGAAGTTTGTGAGGATCGAGGCGACATAGACATCGTTGTGATCGATACACCTCCCACGCCGTCCACATGGATGACAGCTGCACTATTCGCATCTGACGGATATCTGATACCCGTCCGACCCGAGCCGATCTCGCGTACTGGAGTTGATCTTCTGAAAGGCGTTGTAGATCGTATTTCTGGAAACTTCGGCCGACAAATCAGCTGTCTAGGAGTGGTGCTGACAATCACAGATGAGCACTACAACGTTTTTGGGCAGGCCGTTCAGTTTTTCGACAACAACGCAGTTTGGGCCGGTAAGAGATTTACACGACATTTGCCTCGCCGCACAGCAGTTGCCGAAGATCAAGGCGAACAGATCCGCATCCTTGATTCTGATCAACCCGAAGCCAAAACCGCAGTGGTGGGCATAACTGCTGAGCTTTTACAGAGGATTGAAGCATGAAACCAACACCAACCAGGATAGTGCCTCGGCAAGACAACGGGAAAGCCACAAGGTTTGTAGAAGAACTAGGGTGGTTGCTTCAAACCTATGGGGATATAGACTTTAAAACTCTTTCCCGAGTCTTTGGGGATGCAACAAGACAGAGCAGCGTCCCTCCAGGGGTGAACTCTTTCGTCTCGCCAAATCCAAATATCCAGTTTTTAGTCGGCGTACTTCCACTCGTTTTAAGAGACACCACCTTGTTCCCCAGCAATGGATCGATTGCAGATTTCGCCATGAGCGCACTCGGCTTAGACTGGGAACGCCGTTGGGAGAAGAAATCTCGCTTTGAGTTGATTGGCGAAATTGTCTGCAGCACCATCGACTTAAATGACGGAGAACTTTGGAAATTGGTTAAGGCACTTAGCATCCTTGCCGACGGAAGCAGCTCGGCAAAGAAAATTGTTCGCGATGCACATGTTTCCAAGAGAAATTGGAACGACATAATTCAACTCCTTGTAGCAGACAAAAGTTAAAAATGCGTTTTGATCCATTCGACGAATATCTTACTTATTTGACGAGTATTAGCTTCAAATTTCTTATACAGGACACCAACTATAAAGCCGCCTCTAAGCGTTTACATAAGCGGGTATTGGCTTTTCTAGTACTCGAACATCAGGTAACTACGACACTTGAGCAAGCAGATGCCAGCACCTTACTGGGAAGTGCTGCTCCTTTTATGGCGGAATTTCGCTCAGATTTGCTTAGTAGTTTGTTGATCTTCGAGATTGGCCTGTATAAGGCAGCCAACATGTCCGCACGGTCGGGATTGGAAAATTTCTTTCGTGTTATCGCAGCACAACAAGGCTTGGATTTTCGCAGCGTGATTTCCGTATTTGATTTGATCGAATTAACCAAACAAACGCCACTTCGACACCAGTTTATTCAGTATGATCAACAGTTATCAACTTTGATATCGAAATACGCGGACCTTTGTAAGTATGTCCACTCTGCTGGTGAGGAGTTTCTAACGCTCGACAGGAGATTAAGCGAAATTCCGCGCTGGAGTTCTGAAACTGGAGAGGCGTTTGTCGCATCATTGATTCAGCTAGTTCAAGCGGCAATATCGATCATGATTTACCTGAATATTTCATCGTTTCGCGCCCTCAGACATGATCAGCGAGACGTCGTTCTGGATGCGTTACCTGCAGGTTTTAAAGCAAAACTCGTCCAAGATATCGGTATGCTTTAGCCCTTTCAGCACGGTCGTCGCCACGATTCAAACCTGCAATTTTCACTGTTAGTTCGAATACAGACAAGCGGTTCTCCTCGCTGTTTAGTTAGCTTCTTCTAAATTTAGTCGCCCATGGTCCTCCTCGAATTCGCCATGAATCCCTCCGACCGCGGAGAGGGCGTCAGCCCCTACGTTGCGCGCATTCTCGACGTCATCGACAAGAGCGGCGTGCCCTACCAGCTCACGCCCATGGGCACCATCCTGGAAGGCAGCTTCGATGACGTGATGAAGGTGGTGGGCGACTGCTTCCGCGCGCTGGAGCCCGACTGCGCGCGCATCGGCATGAACCTGAAGATGGACTACCGCGCCGGCACGCAGTCGCGGCTCAAGAGCAAGATCGAATCGGTGGAGCGGCAGGTCGGCCGCAAGCTGCGCACCTGATCCGGACCGCCCGCACCATGCCCTACGCACTGCACTACTGGCCCACCATCCAAGGCCGCGGCGAATTTGTCCGCCTGGCGCTCGAAGCCGCCGGCGCGCCGTATGTGGACGTCGCGCGTGAAGAAGGCGGCATGCCGAAGGTGAAGCACTACCTGGCGTCGCCCGGCATCCCGCGTCCGCCGTTCGCGCCGCCCTTCCTGGTGGACGGCCGTGTTGTTGTGGCGCAGACCGCGGCCATCCTGCAGTACCTGGGGCCGCGGCTGGGGCTGGTGGGCAAGCGCGAGGCCGACGCGCTGTGGACGCACCAGATCCAGCTGACCATCGCCGACTTCGTCGTCGAAGTGCACGACACGCACCATCCCGTTGCCAGCAACCTGTACTACGAGGACCAAATCGCCGAAGCCAAGCGCCGTGCCACCGATTTCCGCAAGGAGCGCCTGCCCAAGTTCATGGGCTGGTTCGAGGCGGTGCTGCAGCGCAATCCGCGCAACGGCAAGCCAGCGTCCACGCCGCACCTGGTCGGCGGGCGCCTGAGCTATGCGGACCTGTCGCTGTTCCAGGTGGTGGACGGGCTGCGGTATGCGTTCCCGAAGGCCACCGCGCGCGTGCTGAAACGCGCACCGATGGTGGTGGCGTTGCATGCGGGCGTCGCGGCGCATCGCCGGCTGCGGGGTTACCTGGACAGCGAGCGGCGCATCGCATTCAACGAGGAAGGCATCTTCCGGCGGTATCCGGAGCTGGATGGTTGAGTGCGCCCTTCGCGAAGAAGCCTGCTTGACTGGCTAGTGTGGTGCGCGCCTCTGTTCTGTACTTATCGTGAGATCGCAGCCAATGCAGCCTTGGCTCTGGTGACCTTGGCCAGGATGTCCGAAGCACTGGCTGTCCAGATGAATGGTTTGGGGTTGTCGT
>NZ_JACCWG010000097.1 GCF_013697775.1 Ramlibacter sp.
TATCGGGCACGCCGCAGCTGGCCACGGACGCCAGCGGCAACGTGCTGTGGAAGGAGAACTACCACCCGTACGGCAACAAACTGAACAACCCGGCGGCCGCGGCCGGCACCAACAAGCTGGGCTTCGCGGGCAAGCCGTACGACGGCAACTCCGGGCTGTCATACATGGGTGCGCGCTACTAAGACCCGATGGGGCAGGCTGCGGAGAGTTGAGAACCAACACCCGTTGAGCCGGCGCGTGACGCTTTTTGCACCCTGTTTGGCGCACCTGCGGCAGGATGTCGCGCTGTCATCCTATTGACGCAATCCAACGGAACCCGGCACACTGGCAGACCCTGCGCCCCACCCCGGCGTAGACCCTGGAGCGCGGCCGCTTACCCGTGGCACAGTTCCTCTTTTCCAACTCAGCAGCGCGACACAATCGCGCGGAGTCATTGCATGAGCCAGCCCCAAGCCCTGCGCTTGCACGTGCCGGAGCCCTCTGGGCGACCCGGCTGCGCGACCGACTTCTCCTACCTCCACGTGTCCGAAGCGGGCGCGGTGCGCCGGCCCCCGGTGGACACCAGCCATTTCGACACCAGCGACCTGGCCTACAGCCTGATCCGCGTGCTCGACCGCGACGGCAAGGCCGTCGGGCCCTGGGTGCCTGAGCTGTCCACGGCCCAGCTGCGGCGCGGCCTGCGCGTGATGATGAAAACGCGCCTCTTCGACAGCCGCATGCTGCTCGCGCAGCGCCAGAAGAAGACATCGTTCTACATGCAGAGCCTGGGCGAGGAAGCGATGCCCGTGGCCCACGACATGGCGCTCGATCGCACCGACATGTGGTTCCCGTCGTACCGCCAGCAGGGCATGCTGCTCGCGCGTGAAGCGGACGTCAGCATGGTCGAGATCATCTGCCAGCTGATGAGCAACGAACGCGACTCGCTCAAGGGCCGCCAGCTGCCAGTGATGTATTCGTTCAAGAAGGCCGGCTTCTTCACCATCTCCGGCAACCTGGCCACGCAGTACATCCAGGCGGTGGGCTGGGCCATGGCCTCGGCCATCAAGGGCGACACGCGCATCGCGTCGGCCTGGATCGGCGACGGCGCCACCGCCGAGTCCGATTTCCACACCGCGCTGACCTTCGCACACGTGTACCGCGCGCCGGTGATCCTCAACGTGGTCAACAACCAGTGGGCGATCTCGACCTTCCAGGCGCTGGCCGGCGGCGAAAGCGTCACCTTCGCCGCGCGCGGCGTCGGCAGCGGCATCGCTTCGCTGCGGGTCGACGGCAACGACTTTTTGGCGGTGTATGCCGCGTCAAGCTGGGCCGCCGAGCGGGCCCGCACCAACCTCGGGCCCACCCTGATCGAGTGGGTCACCTACCGCGCCGGGCCGCACTCGACGTCGGACGATCCGTCCAAGTACCGGCCGGCCGACGACTGGTCGCACTTCCCGCTGGGCGACCCGATCGACCGCCTGCGCCGGCACCTGACTGGCCTCGGCTTGTGGTCGGACGCCGAACACGAAGCGACGCGCCAGGAACTGGAAGCGGAGATCGTCGCCGCGCAAAAAGAGGCCGAGCTATCGGGCACCCTGGCCCACGGCCGGGCGCCGAGCGCCGCGTCGATGTTCGAAGACGTCTACAAGGAGATGCCCGAACACTTGCGCCTCCAACGTCAACAATCGGGAGTGTGAACGTGCGCAGAGATAATGACAACGAAAGCAAGACCAAGACGGTACCGATGACGATGATCCAGGCGCTGCGCTCGGCCATGGACGTCATGCTCGAGCGCGACAACAACGTCGTCATCTACGGCCAGGACGTCGGTTATTTCGGCGGTGTGTTCCGCTGCACCGACGGCTTGCAGGCCAAGTACGGCAAGTCGCGCGTGTTCGATGCGCCGATTTCGGAAGGCGGCATCGTCGGCACCGCCGTCGGCATGGCCGCCTACGGGCTGCGGCCGGTGGTGGAGATCCAGTTCGCCGACTATTTTTATCCGGCCTCGGACCAGATCGTGTCGGAAGCGGCGCGCCTGCGCTACCGCTCGGCCGGCCAGTTCACCGCCGCCATGACGATCCGCATGCCCTGCGGCGGGGGTATCTACGGCGGGCAGACCCACAGCCAGAGCCCGGAAGCGATGTTTACCC
>NZ_JACCWG010000099.1 GCF_013697775.1 Ramlibacter sp.
GGGGGCGCGGCGAGGCATTCCAACCTCCAGCGAACCGGAGGCAGAGGGCCGATCAGTAGCGGTACGGGTTGTTCGGCGCTCGGTCGTAGCGGTCGGCCACGCCGTCCCCGTCCCGGTCCCAGCCGCCGTGGCGGCGGTGCTGCCCGTAGTAGCGCTGCTGGCCGTAATAGACCGCCTGCGGCTGGCCGTAGTACACCGTCTGCGGCTGGTTGTAATACACCGTTTGCGGCTCGCTGTAATAGACCGTCTGCGGCTGCACGTACACCTGGCGGGGCTGCACATACACCGGCTGGGGTTGCACGTAGCCGTAGGGTGCGTTGACACCGATGGACAGGACGACGTCGCTGCGGGCTTGAGCGGCCGTGGCGGCGACGACACCGCCCAGCACGACAGTGGCCATGGCCAGGGACTTGGCGGAGAAGAGGCGGTTCATGTTGCACTCCGTGGTTGGAATGCAGTGATGGTGCGCCCCGGTCGATGAACGCAAGCTGAATGGCCGCGGCGCTTGTGTATGCGCCGTGTAAAGCCGGGCAACAAGGCCGCTCAGCGCAGCCCTTCTCACCACTTCCTGTTCACCCGCGGCCGCCCGACCGTGAGCACCTCGCCGATTTCCGGCGTGCGCCCCGAGAAATGCTGCGCCGACGCGGCGGTGACGGTCACGTCGCCCCACTGCCGCTCATCCCACCAGTCCAGCTCCTCGATGCGGTCGGCCGCGACGCCGAACTGCCTGAGCCGCGCGCCCACGCCCAGCGGCACGAAGTAGCGTTTCACGCGGTCCTTCAGCGCCTCGATGGTCGGCACGTCGAGGTGGTCGATCGACGGCACGGTGCCCTGCTTTTTCTCCAGCAGCATGCGCGTCCAGATGTCCCAGCCGGAGCACTGCGGCTTGGCCTGCGGATTGGGTGGATTCTGGAACTTGCACTCCTCCACCGCGAACTGCGGCGACTTCGCAAAGCGCGGATCGCAGTCGTCCGCCGCCGACGCGCGGTCAACCTCCTGGTGGAAGGTTCCAGCATACCGCCCGGGAATGCTCTGGCTATTTGGCGAACAGCGACTTGATGTCGCCGAAGGCCTTGAACTCCAGAGCGTTGCCCGAGGGATCGAGGAAGAACATGGTGGCCTGCTCGCCCGGCTCGCCCTTGAAGCGCACGTAGGGCTCGATGGTGAACTGCGTGCCGTGGGCCTTGAGCCGGTCGGCCAGGGCCTGCCAGTCGGCCATGGGCAGCACGATGCCGAAGTGGCGCACCGGCACGCCGTGGCCGTCCACCGCGTTGCGCTGGGCGGCGCCGGTTTCCGACGGCGCCAGGTGCGCGACGATCTGGTGGCCGTAGAAGTTGAAGTCCACCCATTCATCGGAGCTGCGGCCTTCGGGGCAGCCGATCAGTTCGCCGTAGAAGCGGCGCGCGGCGGCAAGGTCGTGGACGGGGAACGCCAGGTGGAACGGCGACAGCGGGGCGGGATTGGTGGCGGGGGCTTGCATCGCGCAATCGTAGGACGTGCCGAGCAAAAGGAAAATCAATCTATATTTGGCCTCAGCATCGAAATCCTTTGCGCTCATCGACAACGTCATGATCCGTGAACTGAAGACCTTCACCGCCGTCGCCCGCGAGGGCACCTTCGCAGGCGCGGGCGCGCGCATCGGCCTGACGCAGGCGGCCGTGAGCGCGCAGATGCAGCGGCTGGAAGCCGAGCTGGGCCTGTCGCTGTTCGACCGCACCGCGCGCTCGGCGCGCATCAACGCCACCGGCCAGCGGGTGCTCGCCCAGGCGCAGGACATGCTGCGGCTGTACGAGCAGCTGGGCGAAGGTGCGCAGGCCGAGGCGGGCGCGGCGGTGCTGGCCATCGGCGCCATCGCCTCGGTGCAGCGCGCCGTGCTGCCGGAGGTGCTGGCGCGCGTGCGCCGGCAGCTTCCGGAGTGCCGCGTGCGCGTGGTGCCGGGCGTATCGATGGAACTGCTGGACCGCGTGGATACGGGCGAGATCGAAGTGGCCGCCATCATCCGGCCTCCCTTCCCGCTGCACAGCGACCTGCGCTGGACCACGCTGGCGCGAGAGCCGTTTCGGCTGCTGGTGCCGCGGCAGGCCAAGGGCGACGACTGGGCTGCGCTGCTGTCCGCACATCCGTTCATCCGCTATGACCGCGCCTCCTTCGGCGGCCGGCAGGTCGACCGCTTCCTGCGCGGCGTGGAGCTGACCGTGCGCGAAGCCTGCGAGCTGGACGAGCTCGAAGCCATCGTGCGGCTGGTGGCGGTGGGCGCCGGCGTGGCGCTGGTGCCCGAGGTGGCGCCGCACAAGCGCTGGCCGGCCGGCGTGCGCGCCATCGACCTGAAGCGCCACACC
>NZ_JACCWG010000304.1 GCF_013697775.1 Ramlibacter sp.
CTGAAGAACACCATCAACACGATGGTGGACCAGCTGCGAAGCTTCGCCTCGGAAGTGACGCGCGTGGCGCGCGAGGTGGGTACCGAAGGCAAGCTAGGTGGCCAGGCCGACGTGCAAGGCGTGGCCGGCACCTGGAAGGACTTGACCGACTCGGTGAACTCCATGGCCGGCAACCTGACGGCTCAGGTGCGAAACATCGCGGACGTGACGACGGCCGTGGCCGCCGGCGACCTGTCCAAGAAGATCACGGTGGACGTGAAGGGCGAAATCCTGGAGCTGAAGAACACCATCAACACCATGGTGGACCAGCTGCGGTCGTTCGCCTCGGAAGTGACGCGGGTGGCGCGCGAGGTGGGCACCGAAGGCAAGCTGGGTGGCCAGGCCTACGTGCAGGGCGTGGCCGGCACCTGGAAGGACCTGACCGACAACGTGAACTTCATGGCCGGCAACCTGACATCCCAGGTGCGCAACATCGCGGACGTGACGAAGGCGGTGGCCGCCGGCGATCTGTCGAAGAAGATCACGGTGGACGTGAAGGGTGAGATTCTCGAATTGAAGAACACCATCAACGTGATGGTGGACCAGCTCTCGTCGTTCGCCTCCGAAGTGACGCGCGTGGCGCGCGAAGTGGGCACCGAAGGCAAGCTGGGCGGCCAGGCCTATGTGCAGGGCGTGGCCGGCACCTGGAAAGACCTGACCGACAACGTGAACTTCATGGCCGGCAACCTGACATCGCAGGTGCGCGGCATCGCCAAGGTGGTGACGGCCGTGGCCAACGGCGACCTGGCGCAGAAGCTGACCGTGGAAGCCAAGGGCGAGATCGCCTCGCTGGCCGACACCATCAACTCCATGACCGACACGCTGGCCACCTTCGCCGACCAGGTGACGACGGTGGCGCGCGAAGTGGGGGTGGAAGGCAAGCTGGGCGGCCAGGCCAAGGTGCCGGGCGCGGCGGGCACCTGGAAGGGCCTCACGGAGAACGTGAACCAGCTGGCGGCCAACCTCACGACCCAGGTGCGCGCCATCGCCGAGGTGGCCACCGCGGTGACGCAGGGCAACCTGACGCGCTCCATCACGGTGGAGGCGCAGGGCGAGGTGGCCGCGCTGAAGGACACCATCAACGAGATGATCCGCAACCTGCGCGACACCACGCAGGTGAACACCGAGCAGGACTGGCTGAAGACCAACCTGGCCAAGTTCTCGCGCATGCTGCAGGGCCAGCGCGACCTGGTCGCGGTGGGCCACCTGATCCTGTCCGAGCTGGCGCCCGTGGTGGGCGCGCAGCAGGCCGAGTTCTACGTGCTGCGCTACACGCAGGAGCAGCCCAAGCTGCGGCTGATGGCCAGCTACGCATCGGACGGCCACGGCTCCTACGGCAAGGAGGTCGAGCTGGGGCAGGGCCTGGTCGGCCAGGCAGCCTTCGACAAAAAGAAGCTGATGCTGACCTCGAACTTCCCGGACAGCCTGCGCATCGCCTCCGGCCTGACCGAGGTGCAGCCGCTCAACGTGCTGGTGCTGCCCATCATCTTCGAGGGCCAGGTGCGCGGCGTGATCGAGCTGGCCTCGGTGGAGCGCTTCAACCCGGCGCACCAGGCTTTCCTGGACCAGCTGACCGAATCGATCGGCATCGTGATCAACACGATCGAGGCGAACATGCGCACCGAGGATCTGCTGACGCAGTCGCAGTCGCTCGCGCAGGAGCTGCAGAGCCGGCAGCAGGAACTGCAGCAGACCAACGAGGAACTGCAGGAAAAGGCCCGCCTGCTGGCCCACCAGAACCAGGAGGTGGAGCGCAAGAACCAGGAAGTGGAACAGGCCCGCCAGGCGCTGGAGGAAAAGGCCAAGCAGCTGGCGCTGACGTCCAAGTACAAGTCCGAGTTCCTGGCCAACATGTCGCACGAGCTGCGCACGCCGCTGAACTCGCTGCTGATCCTGTCGGACCAGCTGTGCAAGAACCCGGACGGCAACCTCAGCGCCAAGCAGGTGGAGTTCGCCAAGACCATCCACTCGTCGGGCAACGACCTGCTGATGCTGATCAACGACATCCTCGACCTGTCGAAGATCGAGTCGGGCACGGTGGTGGTGGACATCAACGAGCTGCGCCTGTCGGACCTGCAGCTGTACGTGGAGCGCACCTTCCGCCACGTGGCCGAGGCCAAGGGCGTGGACTTCCTGGTGCGCACCGGCCTGCACCTGCCGACGGCGGTGGTCACCGACGCCAAGCGCTTGCAGCAGATCCTGAAAAACCTGCTGTCCAACGCCTTCAAGTTCACCCACAACGGCCACGTCACGCTGACCGTCGAGCAGGTGTACACGGGCTGGACCCCGGACAACGACGACCTGAACCGCGCCACGCAGGTGATCGCCTTCGGCGTGTCGGACACCGGCATCGGCATCTCGCCGGACAAGCAGCAGATCATCTTCGAGGCGTTCCAGCAGGCCGACGGCTCCACCAGCCGCAAGTACGGCGGCACCGGCCTAGGCCTGGCGATCAGCCGCGAGCTGTCCAAGCTGCTGGGCGGCGAGATCCGCCTGACCAGCGCACCAGGGCAGGGCAGCATCTTCACGCTCTACCTGCCGCTGGTGTACTCGGCCACGCGCACCTCGCGCCGCCTCACGTCAATGGTCGACCACCGCGCCGACCTGCTGCCGCCGCCGCAGTTCAGCCACCTGCCGCAGCCGAACGTCCATGCCCCGGCCGAGCCGCAGCCGCAGGAGCCGGAAAGCGAGGAGATGCTGGCCGCGCTGAATCCGGCCAACGACGACCGCGACTCGGTGCAGCAGGGCGACCTGGTGCTGCTGATCGTGGAGAACGATCTGGCCTTCGCCCGCTTCCTGCTGGATGCGGCGCGCGCCAAGGGCTTCAAGGGCCTGGTCACCACGCTGGGCGCGGGCGCCCTGAACCTGGCCAACCAGTACAAGCCGGCCGCCCTCACGCTGGACATGTACCTGCCCGACATGGCGGGCTGGCGCGTGCTGGACCGCCTGAAGCAGGACCTGGGCCTGCGCCACACGCCGGTGTGCGTGGTCTCCACCGACGATTCGCGCGAGCGCGCCTTCAAGTCCGGCGCCATCGGGTTCCTGGAAAAACCCATCCAGTCCAAGGAAGTGCTCGACGGCATGCTGGACCGGCTGCACGCCTACGTGTCGCAGACGCAGAAGAGCCTGCTGGTCGCGCTGGAAGACGAGGGTGCCCGCAGCGAACTGCTGGCGCAGCTGGACGGCGAGCAGGTCGACGTGACCCTGGTCAACGACGGCCACCAGCTGCTGCAAGCGCTGGACGGCGGCCGCTTCGACTGCCTGGTGCTGGAGGACGGCTTTGGCGGCCTGCAGCCCGGCCAGCTGCGCCCCGTGCTGGCGTCGCACGGCAGCATCGGACCGCTGCCGCTGGTGCTCTACCACGGGCTGCGGCACTCGGACTATTCGGGCTGGCACTCCGACGAGAGCGCCACGGTACAGGAGGCGGATTCGGTGCCCCGGCTGTTCGACATGGCACTGTTCGCGCTGCACCACAACCTGGCGCGGCTGCCCGAGCCCAAGCGGCTGCTCATCAACGGCGTGCACGAGGCCAGCAAGCCGCTGGTCGGCAAGCGCGTGCTGATCGTGGACGACGACATGCGCAACATCTTCGCGCTGGCCACGGTGCTGGAGGAACACGGCATGGACATCGTCTGGGCCGACAACGGCCGCGAGGCGATCAACCGCGTGGCCAGCGATACCAACATCCAGGTCGTGTTGATGGATATCATGATGCCCGAAATGGATGGGATGACCACGATGAAGGAAATCCGCAAGCTGCCGCAAGGCAAGAGCCTGCCGATGATTGCGGTGACTGCCAAGGCGATGAAGGGCGACCGCGAAAAATGCATCGAAGCGGGAGCCTGGGACTACCTGTCCAAGCCGGTGAACACGGCCGACCTGCTGACGGTGCTGCGCGCATGGCTGCATCATTGAAGCGGGGGGCGGCATGACGGCCGCGCCAGTCCTGGACAACCAGGAAAAGGCCAACATCCTCGTGGTGGACGACCTGCCGGAAAAGCACATCGTCTTTCGCACCATCCTGGATGAGCTGGGGCAGAACATCATCAGCGCGCGCTCCGGCCAGGAGGCGCTGAAGTTCATCCTGGAGAAGGAGTTCGCCGTCATCCTGCTGGACGTCAACATGCCCGACATCGACGGGCTGGAGACGGCCGGCCTGATCCGGCAGTACAAGAAGTCCGCGCAGACGCCGATCGTCTTCATCACCGCCTACGTGGACGAGTTGCAGGCGCGGCGCGGCTACGCGCTGGGCGCGGTGGACTACATCCCGTCGCCGGTGGTGCCCGAGGTGCTGCGCTCCAAGGTGCGCGTGTTCGTGGAGCTGTTCCGCATGAACCGGCAACTGCAGGTGCAGGCGACCCAGCGCGAGCAGCTGGCGCGCTCCGAGGCGGCGCGTGCCGCGGCGGAAGAGGCCATCCACCGCGCCGACTACCTGGCCGAAGCCAGCCAGCTGCTGTCGCGCTCGCTCAACCTGGACGACACCATCGCCGCCGTGCTGGACCTGTGCGTGCCCATGCTGGGCGACCGCGCCATCCTGGGCCTGGCCGACAAGAACGGCGGCGTGCGCCGGCTGGAGATGCATCCCGCGCCGGCGTCCGACGACACCGAGGCATTCAGCGCCGAGCTGCGCGCCGCCGCCGACGGCGTGCTCCGCGAAAAACAGTTCCGCCTGTGGCGCAACGGCGAGCGCGCCGCCGCCATCTGCCCATTGATGGCGGGCGACGAGGTGCGCGGCGCGCTGGCGCTGCTGGGGCCCAGGGAGTCCTTCGATTCCAGCCGCGTCTCGCTGATCCGCGAGGTGGCGAGCCGCGCCTCCATCGCCATGGAGAACGCGCGCCTCTACACCGCCGTGCAGGAAGCCGACCGGCGCAAGAACGAGTTCCTGGCCATGCTGGCGCACGAGCTGCGCAACCCGCTCGCGCCGATCCGCAATGCCGTGCACATCATGCAGGGCATCGACGGCCTGCCGGCCAAGTTGAACTGGGCACGCGATGTGATCGGCCGCCAGGCCGACCACATGACGCGCCTGATCGACGACCTGCTGGACGTCTCGCGCATCGTGCAGGGCAAGGTGGTGGTCAAGCCCGAGCGCATGACCCTGGGCGGGCTGGTCGACCGCGCGGTGGAAGCTTCGGCGCCGCGCCTGGCCGCCCGCGAGCAGCACCTGGACGTGCGCCTGCCGCCCGAGGACGTGGTGCTGGACGGCGACGCCGTGCGGCTGTCGCAGGTGCTGTCCAACCTGATCAACAACGCCTCGAAATTCTCGCCGGCGTGTACCCGCGTCGCGCTCATCGCGAGCTACCAGTCGGGCGAGGTGCGCATCGCCGTCAAGGACGAGGGCGCGGGCGTCGCGCCCGAATTCCTGCCGCACATGTTCGAGCTGTTCGCGCAGGCCGACCAGTCGCTCGACCGCTCGCAAGGCGGCCTGGGCATCGGCCTCACGCTGGTCAAGCACCTGGTCGAGCTGCACGGCGGCCGCGTGTGGGCGCTGAGCGACGGCCTGGGCCGCGGCTGCGAGGTGACCATCTCGCTGCCGGCGCAGGTGGCCATGCCCGCCGCGCAGGAGCCCGCGCCGGCACGGGCGCTGCACCCGGTCGCGGCGCCCACGCGCAGCGGCAGCCGCATCCTGGTGGTCGACGACTTGGCGGCTTCGGCCGAGACGCTGATGGCGCTGCTGGAGATGGAAGGCTTCGAGGTCAAGGTGGCCAACGATGGCACCTCCGCGCTGAAGATCGCGCAGGAGTTCCTGCCCGACGTGGTGCTGCTGGACATCGGCCTGCCGGGCATGAACGGCTTCGAGGTGGCGCACCGGCTGCGCGACCAGCCCGAGAACCGCGACGCGCTGCTGATCGCGCTGACCGGCTACGGCGAAGCCGAAAGCCGTTCGCGCTCGGCCCAGGCCGGATTCGACTTCCACATGGTCAAGCCGGCCGACGTGAACCTGCTGCTATCGATCATCGCGGACCCGCAGCAGTCGCGGCGCGCGCGCGCCGCATAAGCGCTGCGCCCAATGAAAAAAGCCCCGCAGTGCGGGGCTTTTTCGTATCGAGACTGGCGGAGAGGGCGGGATTCGAACCCGCGGAGGGCATTACCCCTCACACGCTTTCCAGGCGTGCGACTTAAACCGCTCATCCACCTCTCCAGCAAGCCAGCGATTGTAGCAGTGCCGCAGGAGCCTGGACCGGGCAGCTTGCAGCCTCAGCTGAGGCCGGCCTTGCCCGACTGCATCATCCGCATCGCCGAGGCGATGAGGCCCGACACCTCGCTCATGTTGTTCGGCACGATCAGCGTGGTGGTGGCATCGGCGGCCACCTTGCCGAAGGCGTCCACGGCGCGCTCGGCCACCTTGAGCTGCACGGCCTGCTCGCCGCCGGGTTGGCGGATGGCGGCCGCGATGCGCTCGATCGCCAGCGCCGTGGCGTCGGCGACCGCAGTGATGGATGCGGCTTCGCCCTGGGCCTTGTTGATGATGGATTGCTTCTCGCCCTCGGAGCGTGCAATGTAGGCTTCGCGCTCGCCGGTGGCGATGTTGATCTGCTCCTGGCGGCGGCCTTCGGAGGCCGCGATCAGCGCGCGCTTCTCGCGCTCGGCGGTGATCTGCGACTGCATGGCGTGCAGGATCTCCTTGGGCGGCGTCAGGTCCTTGATCTCGTAGCGCAGCACCTTCACGCCCCAGTTCAGCGCGGCTTCGTCGATGGCCTGCACCACCTGCGCGTTGATGATGTCGCGCTCCTCGAAGGTCTTGTCCAGCTCCAGCTTGCCGATCACGCTGCGCAGCGACGTCTGCGCCAGCTGCGTCACCGCCACGATGTAGTTGGACGAACCGTAGCTCGCGCGCATCGGGTCGGTGACCTGGAAATACAGGATGCCGTCCACCTGCAGCTGGGTGTTGTCGCGCGTGATGCAGACCTGGCTGGGCACATCCAGCGGAATTTCCTTCAGGCTGTGCTTGTAGGCCACCTTGTCGACGAAGGGCACCAGGATGCTCAGGCCGGGCGTGAGCGTGGTGTGGTACTTGCCAAGGCGCTCGACCACCCAGGCGTGCTGCTGGGGTACCACCTTGAGCGAGCGCGCGATGAAGATCGCGGCAATGACGAAGAGGACGAGGGCGATGGTCATGCGGCTGTTCCGTTCATTCTTTGGTTGTTCTCAGATCTTTTCCACGACGAGGCGGCTGCCCACCACTTCGCGCACGCGGTGCGCCCCGGTGCCCTGCGGCGCGCCGGTGACCGAGCTCACGGTCCATTGCGCACCGCGGTACTTCACCTTGGCGGTGCCGTCGGAGTGCCACAGCTCCACCTGGACCGTTTCGCCGATGTCGAGGTTGACGTCGCGGTTCGCGTTCGCCGCCGCGGGCGCCGCTTTCCTGCCGCGCAGCGCATGCCAGACCGCGACCGCGCCGCCGCCGATGGCGGCGCCCACCAGCAGCTGCAGGGTCAGCCCGGCGCCGGCATGGGCCGCCAGCGCGCCGGCCGCCAGGCCGATGGCCAGCATCAGCAGGTAGAAGGTGCCGGTGAGCAGCTCGATGCCCACCGCGGCGCCGGCCAGCAGCCACCAGATCGTCGATTCAGCCATTGCGTACGCTCCTCCGAGTTGCTCAAGGCGCATTGTGGAAGAAAAGCAGGCATGCGCAACCATGGTGCCCCGCGAATTTCATACACTTCGCCCCTTGTCCGCGTTTTGGCTGTGCTCGCCGAGGTCCGTCCCCATGAAGTTTCGCTTCCCCATCGTCATCATCGACGAAGACTACCGCTCCGAGAACACCTCGGGCCTGGGCATCCGCGCGCTGGCGCAGGCCATCGAGGCCGAGGGCTTCGAGATCCTGGGCGTCACCAGCTACGGCGACCTGTCGCAGTTCGCCCAGCAGCAAAGCCGCGCCAGCGCCTTCATCCTGTCGATCGACGACGAGGAGTTCACGCCCGGTCCCGACCTCGACCCCGCGGTGCTGAACCTGCGCAACTTCATCGCGGAGGTGCGGCGCAAGAACACCGAGGTGCCGATCTACATCTACGGCGAAACCAAGACCTCGCAGCACCTGCCCAACGATATCCTGCGCGAGCTGCACGGCTTCATCCACATGTACGAGGACACGCCGGAATTCATGGCGCGCCACCTCATCCGCGAAGCCAAGTCCTACTTGGAAGGCATCCAGCCGCCGTTCTTCAAGGCGCTGCTCGATTACGCCGAGGACGGCTCGTACTCGTGGCACTGCCCGGGCCACTCCGGCGGCGTGGCCTTCCTTAAAAGCCCCGTGGGCCAGATGTTCCACCAGTTCTTCGGCGAGAACATGCTGCGCGCCGACGTGTGCAACGCGGTGGACGAACTGGGCCAGCTGCTGGACCACACCGGCCCGGTGGCGGCCAGCGAGCGCAACGCGGCGCGCATCTTCAACGCCGACCATTGTTTTTTCGTGACCAACGGCACCTCCACCTCGAACAAGATGGTGTGGCACCACGAGGTGGCGCCGGGCGACGTGGTGGTGGTGGACCGCAACTGCCACAAGTCGATCCTGCACTCGATCATCATGACCGGGGCCATCCCCGTGTTCCTGAAGCCCACGCGCAACCACTTCGGCATCATCGGGCCGATCCCGCAGAGCGAGTTCACGCCCGAGGCGATCAAGGCCAAGATCAAGGCCAATCCGCTGCTGGCCGGCGTCGATCCCGAGACGGTCAAGCCGCGCATCCTCACGCTGACGCAGTCCACCTACGACGGCGTGCTGTACAACACCGAGACCATCAAGGGCATGCTGGACGGCTATGTCGAGGCGCTGCACTTCGACGAGGCCTGGCTGCCGCACGCGTGCTTCCACCCGTTCTACGGCACCTTCCACGCCATGGGCAAGAAGCGCGCGCGGCCGCAGAAGTCGCTGGTGTACTCCACCCAGTCCATCCACAAGCTGCTGGCCGGCATCAGCCAGGCCAGCCACGTGCTGGTACAGGACGCCCAGGAGAACAAGCTGGACCGCCACCTGTTCAACGAGGCGTTCCTGATGCACACCTCCACCAGCCCGCAGTACGCCATCATCGCCAGCTGCGACGTGGCCGCGGCCATGATGGAACCGCCCGGCGGCACGGCGCTGGTGGAGGAATCCATCATCGAGGCGCTGGACTTCCGCCGCGCCATGCGCAAGGTGGACCAGGAGTACGGCAAGGACTGGTGGTTCAAGGTCTGGGGCCCGGAGAAGCTGGCCGACCAGGGCATCGGCCGCGCCGACGACTGGATCATCAAGGGCGAGGCGCGCGCGGCCAAGTGGCACGGCTTCGGCAACCTTGCCGAAGGCTTCAACATGCTGGACCCGATCAAGTCCACCATCGTCACGCCCGGCCTGGACATGAACGGCAAGTTCGCCAAGACGGGCATCCCGGCGTCCATCGTCACCCGGTTCCTGGCCGAGCACGGCGTCATCGTGGAGAAGACCGGCCTCTACAGCTTCTTCATCATGTTCACCATCGGCATCACCAAGGGCCGCTGGAACACGCTGCTCACGGCGCTGCAGCAGTTCAAGGACGACTACGCCAAGAACCAGCCGATGTGGCGGATCCTGCCGGAGTTCTGCCAGCGCTTTCCGCGCTACGAGCGCATGGGGCTGGCCGATTTGTGCCAGTACGTGCACGAGCTGTACGCCAAGTACGACATCGCGCGGCTGTCCACCGACATCTACCTGAGCGACCTGGAACCGGCCATGAAGCCGAGCGACGCGTTCTCCTACATCGCGCACCGCAAGACCGAGCGGGTGCAGATCGACCACCTGGAAGGCCGCATCACCACCAGCCTGGTGACGCCATATCCGCCCGGCATTCCGCTGCTGATCCCGGGCGAGGTGTTCAACAAGAAGATCGTCGACTACCTGAAGTTCTCACGCGCCTTCAACGCGGAGTGCCCGGGCTTCGGCACGGACATCCACGGGCTGGTGGAGGAAGAGGGGCCGGACGGCAAGCGTCAGTACTACGCCGATTGCGTCAGGCCCGACTGAACCGCGAAGGCCGCTCAGGCCTCGCTCATGGCGATGGCCGCGTGGCTGAAGCCGCCGTCCACGTAGGTGATTTCGGCGGTGACGCCGCCGGCCAGGTCGCTCAGCATGAAGGCGGCGACGTTGCCGACGTCCTCGATGGTGACGTTGCGGCGGATCGGCGCGGCGCTGGCCACCAGGCCGAGCAGCTTGCCGAAGTCCTTGATGCCGCTGGCCGCCAGCGTCTTGATCGGGCCGGCGCTGATGCCGTTGACGCGGATGCCCTTGGGGCCGAGCGCGCCCGCCAGGTAGCGCACCGAGGCTTCCAGCGAGGCCTTGGCCAGGCCCATGGTGTTGTAGTTGGGCACGATGCGCAGCGCGCCCAGGTACGTGAGCGTGAGCAGCGCCGACTTCTCATTCAGGTAGGGCAGAGCCGCCTTCGCCATGGCGGGGAAGCTGTAGGCGCTGATGTCGTGGGCGATCTTGAAGCCCTCGCGCGACAGGCCTTCCAGGAAGTCGCCGGCGATGGCTTCGCGCGGGGCGAAGCCGATGCTGTGGACGAAGCCGTCGAACTTCGGCCAGGTCTGCGACAAATCGCTGAAGAGCTTGGCGATCTGCGCGTCGTCGCCGACGTCGCAGTCGAACACCATGCTGGAGCCGAAGTCGGCCGCGAATTCGGTGATGCGGTCCTTGAAACGCTCTCCCACGTAGCTGAAGGCGAGCTCCGCCCCCTGCGCGTGGCACGCCCGGGCAATGCCGTAGGCGATGGAGCGGTTGGACAGCACGCCGGTGATCAACAATTTCTTGCCAGTCAGGAAGCCCATGGGTCTCTCTCTTGAAAAAACTCGTCAGAATTGTCGCATGCGAGGTTTGCTGGTCTTTGCGGCCGTGGCGATGGTGGCCGTTCCGGTCTGGGCTGCGCACGGCTATGCGCTCTGGGACGACCTGAAATATCCGGCGGGCTTCGCCGCGTTCGAGTACGCCAATGAAGCGGCGCCCAAGGGCGGCGAGTTGCTTCTGGTGAGCAACCAGCGCGTGTCCACCTTCGACAAATACAACCCGTTCACCATCAAGGGATCGGCGCCGGCCTACCTGGCTGCGCTGATGTTCGACTCGCTGCTCACCGGCTCGATGGACGAAACGGCGTCCGGCTACGGCCTGCTGGCCGAGGACGTGGAGGTCGCCGCCGACCGCCTGAGCGCCACCTTCCGGCTGCGCCCGCAGGCGCGCTTCCACAACGGCAGCCCGGTGGAGGCGGCCGACGTGAAGCACAGCTACGAGACGCTGATCGGCCCCTACGCCATGCCCAGCTACAAGTCGCTGCTGGAAGATGTGGCCGGCTGCGACGTGGTGGATGCGCGCACGGTGCGCTTTCGCTTCAAGAAGCCCAACCGCGAGCTGCCCTTGACGGTGGGCGGCCTGCCGGTGTTCAGCCGGGCCTGGGGCCTGCAGAACGGGCGCGCCAAGCCGTTCGACCAGGTGGTGACCGACCCGCCTATCAGCAGCGGCCCGTACCGGATCGGCCCGGTGCGCTTCGGGCGCGACATCACCTACGTGCGCGATGCGAACTACTGGGGCCGCGACCTGAACGTCAAGCGCGGGCAGCACAACTTCGAGCGCATCACGGTCAAGATCTACAAGGACAGCACGGCCCGCCTGGAGGCGCTCAAGGCCGGCGAGTTCGACATGATGAGTTTCTATTCGGCGGGCGACTGGGCACGCCGGGTGACCGGCCGCCGCTTCGACAGCGGCGAGCTGGTGAAGCGCGAATTCCCGAACCGCCAGCCAGCCGGCTTCCAGAGTTACGTGCTCAATGCGCGGCGGCCCGCGCTGTCGGATGCGCGCGTACGCGAAGCGCTGGGGCTGGCGCTGGACCACGACTGGATGAACCGGCAGATGTTCTACAACGGCTACCCGCGCGTGCGGGACCTGTTCGGCAACACCGACTGCGCCGCGACGGGGACGCCATCCGCCGAAGAAATGGCGCTGCTGGAGCCGTGGCGCGGCAAGGTGCCGGACGCGGTGTTCGGCTCCATGTACGAGCCGCCCACCACCACCGGCCCGGGCCATTCGCTGCGCGACAACCTGCGCCGCGCGCAGGCCCTGCTCAAGGCTGCCGGCTGGGAGTACCGCAACGGCGCGCTGCGCAATGCCAAGGGCGACGCGATGGTGCTGGAATTCCTGGACAGCCGCGACACCGGCCTGCGCACCGTGGCGCCCTGGGTGCGCAACCTGGAAAAGCTGGGTGTCGACGTGAAGTTCTCGGCCGTCGATTTCGCGCTGTACCAGCAGCGGCTGGACAAGTTCGAGTTCGACGTCACGTCCATCAACTTTCCCGGCACGCACAACCCCGGCCAGCAGCTGGCCGACATCTTCGGCAGCAAGGCGGCCGACACCGAGAGCTCGGGCAACTTCATGGGCGTGAAAAGCGCGGCCGTCGACGCCCTGGTGGCCGTCGCGGGCTCGGCGAAGAGCAAAGCGGACCTGCTGCCCGCCTGCCGCGCCCTGGACCGTGTCATCATGCACAGCCACTACCTGATCCCGCAGTGGACGCTGCTGGCCTACCGGCTGGTCTACAACAGCAGCAAGATCGCGTTCAAGGAGCCCATGCCACCGTATGCCTCCGCCGAGGAATGGACGATGTTCACCTGGTGGTCGCGCACCGCCGCGCAGCAAAGGCCCTGACCCATGTTCGCCTACATCCTCAAGCGCCTGCTGCTGATGATCCCCACGCTCCTGGGCGTGCTGCTCGTCACTTTCGCCGTCATCCAGTTCGTGCCGGGCGGCCCGGTGGAGCAGTATCTGTCGGACGCGCGCGCCGCCGCCGGCCGTTCGGGCTTCGAGTCCGGCGGCTCCAGCTACCGCGGCAACCAGGGCGTGGACCCCAAGCGGCTGGCGCAGATCAAGGCGCTGTACGGCTTCGACAAGCCGCCGCACGAACGCTTCGTGCAGATGGTCGGTCAGTTCGCGCGCTTCGACCTGGGCAAGAGCTTCTTCCAGAACAAGGACGTCAGCCAGCTGATCGTCGAGAAGCTGCCGGTGTCCATCAGCCTCGGCCTGTGGACCTTCTTCATCAGCTATGGCGTGGCCGTGCCGCTGGGCGTGGCCAAGGCGGTGCGCGCCGGTTCGCGTTTCGACTTCGTCACCACGCTGCTGGTGCTCTTCGGCTACGCCATTCCGGGCTTCGTGCTGGGTGTGGCGCTGCTGGTGATCTTCGGCGGCCAGTTGCAATGGTTTCCCCTGCGCGAATTGACCTCGCCGAACTGGGCCGACCTGAGCTGGCCCGCGCGCATCGTGGACTACTTGTGGCACATCACGCTGCCGGTCACGGCCATGGTGCTCGGGAGTTTCGCGATGACGGCCATGCTGACCAAGAACGCGTTCCTGGAGGAAATCCGCAAGCAGTACGTGCTGACGGCGCGTGCCAAGGGGCTGGCCGAGCGGCAGGTGCTGTGGAAGCACGTGTTCCGCAACGCGCTGATCCCGATCGTGACCGGGTTTCCCGGCGCATTCATCGGCGCGTTCTTCACCGGCTCGCTGCTGATCGAAACGCTGTTCTCGCTCGACGGACTCGGCCTGCTCAGCTACGAAAGCGTGATTCGGCGCGACTACCCGGTGGTGCTCGGAACGCTGTTCCTGTTCACGCTGATCGGCCTTGTGACCAAGCTGATCAGCGACCTGTCCTATGTTCTGGTGGATCCGCGTGTCAGATTTGACTAGCCCCCCCGAAGCGGCCTCCGGCCGCCTCCCCCCCGGGGGGGCGCCACCAGCGGCCGGGCAAAGCCCGTTCCGTGGTGGCCGCGAAGCGTATGTCCACGTCTCTCCAGGCCGCCGGGCCTGGCAGCGCTTTCGCCGCAACAAGCTGGGGTTCTACAGCCTGGTGCTGTTCGGCCTGCTGGTGGCGCTGAGCCTTGTCGCGGAGCTGCTGTCCAACGACCGGCCGCTGGTCGTGCACTACGAAGGACAGCTGTATTTCCCGGTGCTGCACGACTATTCCGAAACAACCTTCGGCGGTGACTTTCCCACGCCCGCCGACTACCTCGATCCCTTCATCCAGAAGCGCATCACCAGCGGTGCCAACTGGGCGCTCTACGCGCCCAATCCGTACGGGCCGAAGACCATCAACTACTTCGCCAAGTCGCCCAGCCCCGCGGCGCCCTCGGTCGACAATTTCTTCGGCACCGACGACCGCGGCCGCGACTTGCTGGCGCAGCTGATCTACGGATTCCGCGTCAGCGTGCTGTTCGGCCTGGCGCTGATGGCGGTGGGCACGGTGCTTGGCATCTTGGCCGGCGCCGTGCAGGGCTACTTCGCGGGCAAGACCGACCTGGCGATGCAGCGCTTCATCGAGATCTGGGCTTCGATGCCGGAGCTGTACCTGCTGATCATCTTCAGCGCCATCCTGTCGCCCAGCATCGGGCTGCTGCTGGTGCTGCTGAGCCTGTTCGGCTGGATGGGGCTGGCCGACTACGTGCGCGCCGAGTTCCTGCGCAACCGCCAGATGGACTACGTGCGCGCAGCCCGCGCGCTGGGCGTGGGCAACGGCCGCATCATGTGGCGCCATATCCTGCCCAACAGCATGACACCGGTGGTGACCTTCCTGCCCTTCCGCATGAGCGCTGCGATCCTGGCATTGACCTCGCTGGATTTCCTGGGCCTGGGCGTGCCGCCGGGCACGCCGTCATTGGGCGAGCTGCTGTCGCAGGGCAAGAACAACATCGACGCCTGGTGGATCTCGCTGTCCACGTTCGCGGTGCTGGTGGTCACGCTGCTGCTGCTTACCTTCATGGGCGACGCGCTGCGCGACGCGCTCGATCCGCGCAAGGCCCAATCGTGAGCGACGCGCAGCGCGATGCTCACCCTCTCCCTCCGGGAGAGGGCCGGGGTGAGGGCATAGCGCCGTTGCTCGACGTGCGCGACCTGCGCGTGGCCTTCGGCGACAAGGAAGTGGTGCGTGGCGTGAGCTTTTCCATCGCGCCGGGCGAGAAGCTGGCGCTGGTGGGCGAGTCCGGCTCGGGCAAGACCATCACCGCGCTGAGCCTCGTGCGGCTCGCGCAGAACGCGCGGGTGAGCGGGTCCGCCAGGTTGTTCGGCCGCGACGGCGAGCCCGATGGGCTGGAGCTGCTGGCCTTGTCGGAGCGGCAGCTGCTCGGTGTTCGCGGGCAGGACATCGCCATGATCTTCCAGGAGCCCATGACGGCGCTGAACCCGCTGTACACGGTGGGCGACCAGGTGGCCGAGGTGCTGCAGCTCAAGCAGGGGCTGAGCAAGCGCCAGGCCTGGGACGGCGCCATCGAAGCGCTGGCCGCCACCGGCATTCCCGAGCCGGCGCGGCGCGCCAATGCGTTTCCGCACCAGCTGTCCGGCGGGCAGCGCCAGCGCGCCATGATCGCCATGGCGCTGGCCAGCCGGCCGCGGCTGCTGCTGGCCGACGAGCCGACCACCGCGCTGGACGTAACCTTGCGCCTGCAGATCCTGGAATTGCTGAGCGACCTGCAGCGCCAGACCGGAATGGCCGTGCTGCTCATCACGCACGACCTCAACCTCGTGCGCAAATTCGCGCAGCGCGTGGTGGTGATGGAGAACGGCCATCTGGTGGAACAGGGGCCGGTGGCCGGCGTGTTCGCCGACCCGCAGCACGCCTACACGCGCAAGCTGGTGGACAGCCGGCCCGAGCGCGACGTGGAAGAAGACGCGGGCGAGGACGATGCTCCACCCGAACCCGTGATGCGGGCGCAGGACCTGCAGGTCGCCTATCCGGTGCCGATTCCGGGCGTGCGCGGCTGGTTCCGCAAGGGCGAGTTCGTTGCCGTGCGCGGTGCTGGCTTCGCCATCCGGCCAGGGCGCACGCTGGGCGTGGTCGGCGAGTCCGGCTCCGGCAAGTCCACCCTGGCACTGGCGGCGCTGGGATTGATGCCGCACCGCGGCCAGCTGGAAGTCGTCGGCCGGCAGTGGGGCCCGGACGCGGCGGCGAACCGCGCGATCCGCCGGGTGGTGCAGGTGGTGTTCCAGGACCCGTTCTCGTCGCTGTCGCCGCGCATGACGGTGGAGGAGATCGTTGGCGAAGGCCTGCTGGTGCACGAGCCGGCGCTGTCCATCGACGGGCGGCGCGAGCGCGCGCGGCAGGCGCTGGCCGAGGTCGGGCTCATCGAGGGGCAGTTCCCCGGTTTGCTGGAGCGCTACCCGCATGAGTTCTCCGGCGGGCAACGGCAGAGGCTGGCGATCGCCCGCGCGCTGATCGTGCAGCCGCAGGTGCTAGTGCTCGACGAGCCGACCAGCGCGCTGGACGTCACGATTCAAAAGCAGGTCTTGAAACTGCTGCAGCGGCTCCAACGTGAGAAGGGCCTGAGCTACCTGCTCATCACGCACGACGTGCTGGTGGTCTACGCCATGGCGCACGATGTGCTGGTGCTGAAAGACGGGCACATCGTCGAAGCCGGCACGGTCCAGCAGGTGCTGGGCGCGCCGCAACACCCGTACACCCAGGCACTGGTGATGGCGGCGGTCTGAGTGCAAAACCCGTTGTGAGGCCTTGAAAAACTGTATCCCGCGCGGTACAATCCTTGCTTCACGACCAAACGGGCGGGTACCAACCGCCCGTTTTTTTTGGTCTAACGCTTTTAAAGGTACATCGGGTAAGTGGCGCTGCAGGATATCGTCGAGCAGACCGTGACTGGTCTTGGCTACGAGCTGGTGGAACTGGAACGTTCCGCCGGCGGAACGTTGCGCGTCACCATCGACCTGCCGTGGCAGCCCGGAGACGAGAAGTCGGTGAACGTCGAGGATTGCGAGCGCGTCACGCGCCAGCTGCAGTACACGCTGGAAGTCGAAACCGTCGACTACAAGCGGCTGGAGGTGTCCTCGCCGGGCATCGATCGGCCGTTGCGCAAGGCTGTGGATTTCGAGCGCTTCGCCGGCGAGCTGGTCGACGTCACGCTGAAGGCGCCGATCGGCACCGCGGCGGCCGGTGGCCCGGTGGCGGCCAACCGCCGCAAGTTCCGCGGCACGCTGGAGCGCAACGGCGAAGCGGGCTGGCAGATCGTCTGGAGCGACGAGCCGGAGCCGGACCCCGGCAAGAAGCCGCCGCGCAGGAAGAAGGAGCCTGCGACGTTGCAGGTGCTTGGATTTACGCTGGACGAGCTCAAGGAAGCCCGGCTGGCGCCGATTGTGGATTTCAAGGGCCGCAGGCCCAAGTCAGTTGCAGGAGAGTCGTGACATGAACCGCGAATTGTTGATGCTGGTGGATGCCATTTCGCGCGAAAAGAACGTGGAGCGCGACGTGGTGTTCGGCGCCGTCGAAGCCGCGCTGGCGCAAGCCACCAAGAAGCTCTACCCGGGCGAGGTGGATATCCGCGTGTCGGTCAACCGCGACACCGGCCAGTACGAGAGCTTCCGCCGCTGGCACGTGGTTCCCGACGAAGCCGGCCTGCAGCTGCCCGACCAGGAAATTCTGCTGTTCGAAGCCAAGGAACAGCTCTCCGACATCGAGGTCGACGACCACATCGAAGAGCCGATCGAATCGGTGCCGATCGGCCGCATCGGCGCCATGGCCGCCAAGCAGGTCATCCTGCAGAAGATCCGCGACGCCGAGCGCGAGATGCTGCTCAACGACTTCATGTCGCGCGGCGACAAGATCTTCGTGGGCACCGTCAAGCGCATGGACAAGGGCGACATCATCGTAGAGAGCGGGCGCGTCGAAGGCCGCCTGCGCCGCAGCGAGATGATCGCCAAGGAAAACCTGCGCAACGGCGACCGCGTGCGCGCCATGATCATGGAAGTGGACCTGAACCTGCGCGGCGCGCCGATCATCCTCTCGCGCTCGGCGCCGGAGTTCATGATGGAGCTGTTCCGCCAGGAAGTGCCCGAGATCGAGCAGGGCCTGCTGGAGATCAAGAGCTGCGCCCGGGACTCCGGTTCGCGCGCCAAGATCGCCGTGGTGTCGCACGACAAGCGCGTCGACCCGATCGGCACCTGCGTGGGCGTGCGCGGCTCGCGCGTCAACGCGGTCACCAACGAACTCGCCGGCGAGCGCGTGGACATTGTGCTGTGGTCCGAGGACCCGGCGCAGTTCGTGATCGGCGCGCTGGCGCCGGCCAACGTCAGCTCCATCGTCGTGGATGAAGAGAAGCACGCCATGGACGTGGTGGTGGACGAGGAGAACCTCGCCATCGCCATCGGCCGCGGCGGCCAGAACGTGCGGCTCGCCTCCGAGCTCACCGGCTGGAAGATCAACATCATGGACGCCAACGAGTCGGCGCAGAAGACGGCCGAGGAGCAGCAGGGGCTGCGCGCGCTGTTCATGGAAAAGCTGGATGTGGACGAGGAAATCGCCGACATCCTGATCGTCGAGGGCTTCACCAGCCTGGAAGAAGTGGCCTACGTGCCGATCCAGGAAATGCTGGAGATCGAGTCCTTCGACGAGGACACCGTGAACGAGCTGCGCACCCGCGCCAAAGATGCCTTGCTGACGATGGAAATCGCACACGAGGAAAGCGTGGAAGAGGTATCGCAGGACCTGCGCGACCTCGACGGCCTGAGCCCTGAACTGATCGGCCAATTGGCCGACGCGGGCGTGCACACGCGCGACGACCTGGCCGACCTGGCCTTGGACGAACTCACAGACATCACCGGCCAGTCCGCGGACGAGGCCAAGACCCTGATCATGAAGGCGCGCGAACACTGGTTTACCGGTGCGGCCGCCGCGCACGAGTGATGGGAGGACTGAAGAACACATGTCAAGCAACACAGTCGCCGAGTTCGCCACAGAGCTCAAGAAATCCACCGAAACCCTGCTCGAGCAGTTGCGCAGCGCGGGGGTGGCCAAGTCCGCCCCCAGCGATGCGCTGACCGAGGCGGACAAGCAGAAGCTGTTGGGCTTTCTGCAGGCCAGCCACGGCACGGCCTCGGCCGAGCGCAAGAAGATCACGCTGGTGAAGAAATCCACCAGCGAGATCAAGCAGGCCGACGCCACCGGCAAGGCACGCACCATCCAGGTCGAGGTGCGCAAAAAGCGCACGTTCGTCAAGCGAGAAGACGGCAGCGACACGGCCGTGGTCGAGGCGCCCGAGGCCGCCGCGCCGCAGCCGCCCGCGCCGCCGCACATCGACGAAGCCGAACTGGCCCGCCGTGAGGAAGAAGCGCGCCGCCAGGCCGAATTGATCCGCCGCCAGGAAGAAGAACTGGCTGCCAAGCGCCGCGAGCGCGAGGAAGCCGAGGCGCGCGAGCGGGAACGCGAACGCGAGGCGCAGATGCGCGCCGACGC
>NZ_JACCWG010000131.1 GCF_013697775.1 Ramlibacter sp.
GCCGAGGCCAGCTTCGACTGCGCCAGGGCGCGTTCGGCGGCCGAGCGCACCATCTGCAGCGATCCCGAACTGGCGCGCGCCGACCGCGAACTGGGCCGCCTGCATGCGCGCGCCAAGGCCGCTGCTCCCGATCCCCGCGCCTTCCAGCGCCGCAGCGACGCGATCTGGAGCGCGCGCGAGGCCAATTGCACCAGCCGCGATTGCCTGCGCCAGTGGTATGCGCAGCGCCGCGCGGACCTGCAGACCGCGCAGGTCGGGGCCGGCCCGGTCGTACCGACGCGCGCCGAACGCACGGTGCGGCGCGCGCCGACGCCGGTGCGTGCGCAGAGCCATGCCGAGGACAGCGCACCCGCGCAAGCCAGCGGCAGCCCGTTCACACGGACGGCCGATTGAGCGACGGTTTCAGCCGTAGCGCACCTGGCAGCTCTCGCAGTAGAAACTGCGCCGCTGCGTGGTCCCGAGGTGGCCCTTGCTGAAGGGAATGCTGCAGCGCGGGCAGGTCCGCTTGGTGTGCGCGAGCCAGTGCTTTTTCAGCGATGCACGCGGATGCGGAACAGCACCTCGTTCTTGATGATGTTGCCCACGCCGGCGAACAAGTCCTGGTCGAGCAGGGCGTCGCACGCCAGCGTGCCCGGCTGCGCACGCAGCCGTTTGCGCGCGAGCGCCGGGTCCCATTCGGCCGACATCACGTCGGCCGGCCAGTCGTACAGCATGTCCAGCGGCACCTCGATGAAGCGCACCGAGCAGGCGTAGAAATTCAGCTCGCGACTGTCGTCGAAGCCGAGCGCGAGGCGCGGCACGGCCCACGACTTGCACTCGTCGATGCGGTAGCTGCCGAACAGCGTGAAGTGCACGCGCAGCGAGAAATCCACGTCCATCTCGATCAGGAAATGCTTGCCCCAGCTGCGCAGCGCCTCGATGCGGTGGCCATGGCTAAGATGCTGCCTTCAGCAGTCCTGCAAGCCTGTCAGCCCAATGCGAAACATCCAACTCGGCCAGAGCGATCTCCACGTCACGCCCATCTGCCTGGGCACCATGACTTTCGGCGAACAGGTGGCCGAAGCGGCCTCCCACCGCGTCATGGACCGCGCCATCGAGCGCGGCATCAACTTCATCGACACCGCCGAGATGTACGCGGTGCCGGCGCGCCAGGACACCTACGGCGCCACCGAAACCATCATCGGCAACTGGCTGGCCGCGCGGCCCGGCCTGCGGCAGAAGATCGTGCTGGCGACCAAGGTTGCCGGCCCCTCGCGCGGCATGCCCTGGGTGCGCGAGGGCGCGGGCATGACCGCGGCGGACATCGCGGCCTCCTGCGACAACTCGCTCAAGCGCCTGCGCACCGACGTCATCGACCTCTACCAGATCCACTGGCCCGAGCGCAACGTGCCGGCCTTCGGCGCGATCTACTTCGACCCCGCAAAGGAGCGCACGCAAACCACCATCGGCGAACAGCTGGAAGCGCTGGGCCGGCTGGTGAAGGAGGGCAAGGTGCGCCACATCGGCGTGTCCAACGAAACGCCGTGGGGCGTGCACGAATTCGTCCGCCTGGCCGAGCAGCACGGCCTGCCGCGCATCGCCACGGTGCAGAACCCGTACTGCCTGATCAACCGCGCCGTGGACAACGGGCTGGACGAAAGCATGTTCCGCCTGGGCGTGTCGCTGCTGGCGTATTCGCCGCTCGGTTTCGGCCTGCTCACGGGCAAGTACGACGCGAGCGGCACCGACGGCCCGGCCACGCCGCGCGACGCGCGCATCGGCAAATTCGAATCGGTGCGCCAGGGCCGCTGGGGCCGCGCCGACGCGCTGGAGGTGGCGCGCCGCTACAACCAGCTGGCGCGCGACCACGGCATGACGCCCACGCAGCTGGCGCTGGCGTTCTGCTACACCAACTGGCGCGTGGCCAGCACCATCATCGGCGTGACTTCCGAGGCGCAGCTGGACGAGAACATCGACGCCTGGGGCACGCAGCCGGCGCCGGAGCTGCTGGCCGCCATCGACGCCACTCGCTGGAACCACCGCGACCCTGCAGCCTGACAAAGCGCCATGGCGAAGAAGGACCACGTCAGCGAAACGCCGGCCACGGCGCTGCTGAAAAAGCACGGCGTGGCGTTCACCGAGCACCCTTACGAGTATCTGGAGCACGGTGGCGCGCAGCACAGCGCCGAGGTGCTGGGGTTCGATCCGTTCACGGTGGTGAAGACGCTGGTGATGCAGGACGAGAAGGCGCAGCCGCTGCTCGTGCTGATGCACGGCAACCGCAAGGTGTCCACCAAGAACCTGGCGCGGCAGATCGGCGCCAAGTCGGTGGAGCCGTGCAAGCCGGAGATCGCCAACCGCCACAGCGGCTACCTGGTGGGCGGCACCTCGCCCTTCGGCACGCGGCGCGCGATGCCGGTGTACATCGAGGACACCATCCTGGCGCTGCCGCGCATCGCCATCAACGGCGGGCGGCGCGGCTACCTGGTGGGGATCGATCCGCAGGTGTGCGTGCAACTGCTTGCTGCCAGGCCGGTGCAATGCGCACTGGCAGAATAGCCGCGTGCAAACCGTCTACTCCCTGCTCGCCGCGTTCTCCGCCTACCTGGTGGGATCGCTGGCCTTTGCCGTCATCGTCAGCCGCGTCATGGGCCTGAACGATCCGCGCACCTTCGGCAGCAAGAACCCGGGCGCCACCAACGTGCTGCGCTCGGGCAGCAAGGCGGCGGCCGTCGTCACGCTGCTGCTGGACGCGTGCAAGGGCATGGTACCGGTGCTGCTGGTGAAGGCCTTCGGGCGGCCGTACGGCCTGGAGGAGAACACCATCGGCCTGGTGGCGCTGGCGGCGTTCCTCGGGCACCTGTACCCGGTGTTCTTCCGCTTCCAGGGCGGCAAGGGCGTGGCCACCTTCATCGGCGCGGTGTTCGGCATCGACTGGGTACTGGGCATCGCCACCGCGCTCACCTGGCTGGTCATCGCCTTCTTCTTCCGCTATTCCTCGCTGGCGTCGCTGGTGAGCGCCATCTTCGCGCCGGTGTACTACCTGTTCGGCGACCGCCTCGCCTGGTATGCCGAGGCACCGATCGCCATGGCACTGTTCATGATGGCGCTGCTGCTGGCCTGGCGGCACCGGCAGAACATCGAGCGGCTGGTGCGGGGGACGGAGTCGCGGCTGGGGGCGAAGAAGGCGAAATCGACAGCCGGCTAGCCGAGGCGTTGGGGCGTAGGCCCAGCGGCCTCGAGGACGTGCAGCTGTAAGAACGGTTCGCGGCGCGCGACGAATCCATTTCCAGCCTCGCCAAACACGCCAAGGAGAACCGCCATGCAACTCGCCAAAGCCGCCGCCCTGCTCGCCCTCGCCGCCTCGTCCATTGCCTGGGCCGGCCCGCAGGAGGCTTACACCGCCGCCCGCTTCGACCAATTGGCCAAGGAGGGCAAGCCCGTGCTGGTGGCCGTCCATGCCGACTGGTGCCCCACCTGCAAAGCGCAAAAGCCCATCGTCAAGGAACTCATGGGCGCGCCCGGCTACAAGGACGTGACGGAGCTCACCGTCGACTTCGACAAGGACAAGCCCGCGGTGCAGCGGTTCAAGGCCGGCATGCAAAGCACGATGGTGGCCTTCAAGGGCGGCAAGGAGGTGGGGCGCTCGGTGGGCGACACGACCAAGGCCGGGCTCGAATCGCTGGTCAAAAAAGCCGCCGAGTAAGCGGTGGACTTCGGCCTCGGCTCCTACGGCCTGGGGCTCGCGGCGGGTGCGCTCTCCACGCTGTCGCCTTGCGTGCTGCCGATCGTGCCGATCCTGCTGGGGTCGGCCGCGAGCGCGCACCCGCGGGCGCCGCTGGCCCTGGCCGGAGGCCTCGCCCTCTCGTATGCCGTCGTTGGGAGCCTTCTGGCGTGGGCCGGGTCCGCGCTGGGCGTGAACACCGAGGCGTTTCGCATCGTGGGCGCTCTCGTGCTCGCCGCTTTGGGGATTGTTCTGCTGTCCGCAGCTGCCCAGCGCCGGTTCGCGTCCGCCACCTCCGGCATCGCCGAGGCCGGCAACGGCTTGCTGGCGCGCATGCGCCTGGACGGCGTGCGCGGCCAGTTCGTGATCGGCTTGGTGCTTGGCGTGGTGTGGAGCCCCTGCGTGGGGCCGACCCTGGGCGCCGCCGTCGCTCTGGCCAGCCAGGGGACGAGCCTGCCGCAGGTCGCCTCCGTGATGGCCGTGTTCGGGATCGGGGCGGCGCTTCCGATCCTGGTGCTGGCCTACGCATCGCGCGCCGGATTCGCCAGGTCGCGCGGGACGCTGCTCAAAGCCGGCCAGGCGGGCAAGACGCTCCTGGGTGTCGCGCTCCTGGCAGTGGCCGCCCTGATCCTGCTGGGGGCCGACAAGCGGGTGGAGGCGTGGCTGGTCGACAAGTCGCCCGCCTGGCTCACCGAATTGACGACCCGCTACTGAGGGCACGCGCCGCTACGCGCGGCGCCACCGCCCTTCAATACCGCTTTTCCAGCACCATCTGGTCGTTGTCCCGTTTCATCTGGAAGCGGTTCAAAAAGCTGTTCCCCAGCAGAACGAACGGCATTGACTGCGGGGACACCACGGCGTCCACGTCGTAGATCTCCACGTCGCCCACCTTCACCGAATTGAGCTTCACCATCCACGCCGGCGCGGTGCCGTTGGCGGTGCTCACGTAGACGGGCCGGCCGGCATGGTAGTTCAGGCCCACGCGCTGCGCGTCGGCCGCGCTCATGGCCACCGACGTGGCGCCGGTGTCCACCATGAAGTTCACGGCCTGGCCGTTGATGGCGCCCTGCGCCATGAAGTGCCCGCCGGTGCCCACGGTCAGCACGATGCGGCTGCCGCGGCCGGGCGCGGTGCCGACGGCGCCCACGCTGGCCGGCGCGTCGCCCACCCGCAGGGTGTGGCGCTTGCCGTCGATTTCCACCACCGCCTGGTCGCCCAGCGTGGAGAGCACCTTCACGCCCTGGTAGGCCTCGCCCGGCGCTACGCTCTTGGGCGTGCCGCCGTTGACGATGAGCAAGGCCCTGCTGCCCAGCATGCCCTGCAGCGCAACGGATTGCGAAGGCTGCGCGGCCGCCGTGCCGCAGCCGATGGCGAACAGCAGCGCGGCGGCGGCGCGGCGGGCGTCCACGCCGGGCCTAGTCGCGGAAATTGTTGAAGCCCAGGGGCAGCTCGACCATTTCCTTGCGGATCAGCGCCATGGCGGCCTGCAGGTCGTCGCGCTTGGTGCCGCTGACCCGCACCGCGTCGCCCTGGATCGCGGCCTGCACCTTGATCTTGCTTTCCTTGATGAGCTTCTGGATCTTCTTGGCGTCCTCGGTGGCGATGCCATCGCGCACCTTGACCACCTGCTTGACCTTGTCGCCGCCCATCTTCTGGACGTCGCCCTTGTCGAGGAAGCGCACGTCCACGTTGCGCTTGGCCATCTTGGCCACCAGGATGTCGAGCACCTGTTCCAGCTGGAATTCGGCGTCGCCGAGCAGGCTGATCTCCTTTTCCTTGATCTCGATGCCGGCGGAGGTGCCTTTGAAATCGAAGCGAGTGCCGATTTCCTTGGCAGTGTTCTCCACGGCGTTCTTGACCTCCACCATGTTGGGTTCGCAGACGGTATCGAATGACGGCATTTGGCTGACTCCTGGGCTCCTCGTCCTGGGCGACAATTCTCCCATGATCGTGGAGCCCAACGCACCCCTGCAGCCGCATAACACCTTCGGCATCGTCGCCCGCGCCCGGACGCTGGTGCGCGTGCACGGCGAAGCCGACGTGCAGGCCGTCCTGGCCCACCCGGAACTGGGGCCTTCGCCCAAGTTCGTTCTGGGCGGGGGCAGCAACATCGTTCTGACCGGCGACGTCAAGGCCACCGTGCTCAAGGTGGAGGTGATGGGCAAGCGGGTGGTGGACGACGGGCCGCGCAGCACCCTGGTGGAAGCCGGCGCCGGCGAGAACTGGCACGAACTCGTCGCCTGGACCATGGAGCAGGGCCTGGGCGGCATGGAGAACCTGGCGCTGATCCCGGGCACGGTGGGCGCCTCGCCGGTGCAGAACATCGGCGCCTACGGCATCGAGCTGCAGGACCGGTTCGACTCGCTGGACGCCATCGACCTGCTCACCGGCCGCGTGTTCGCCCTGGACGCCACCCAGTGCGCCTTCGGCTACCGCGATTCGGTGTTCAAGCATTCCCCGGCCCGCGACAGCGACTTCGGCCTGGCCGGCCGCGCGCTGATCCTGCGGGTGCGCTTTCGGCTGCCCAAGCCCTGGAAGCCGGTGCTGGGCTACCTGGACCTGCAGCGCAAGATGGCCGAGACCGGCATCAAGGAGCCGACGGCGCGCCAGATCTTCGACTGGGTGTGCGCCATCCGCGGCGCCAAGCTGCCCGACCCGCGCCAGATCGGCAACGCCGGCAGCTTCTTCAAGAACCCCACCGTCACGCCCGAGCAGTGCCAGGACATCATCGCGCGCGACCCGGCCATCGTGCACTACCGCATGCCCGACGGCACGGTGAAACTGGCGGCCGGCTGGCTGATCGACGCCTGCGGCTGGAAGGGCAAGTCGGTCGGCCAGGCCGGCGTGTACGAAAAGCAGGCGCTGGTGCTGGTGAACCGCGGCGGCGCCACCGGCGGCGAGGTGGTGACCCTGGCGCGCGCCATCCAGACCAGTGTGTACGAGCGCTTCGGCATCCGGCTGGAGCCGGAGCCGGTGGTCGTCTAAGGTTTCGACGTTAGGCGGCCGTCGCGTCCGCGCGCGGCTGCTGGCGCGGCGCGGTGCGCTCGCGCGTGGCCTGCAGCGCCTGCTGCAGCT
>NZ_JACCWG010000149.1 GCF_013697775.1 Ramlibacter sp.
GGCGGAGGCGGAGGCGGAGGGCCTGGAGGCGGGGACGCCGGCGGGCCGGGCGGCGCAGGGGGCGGCGGACTCGGGGCCGGCGCGGGCGGAGCCGGGGGTACGCCCGTGGTCTGGGCGATGGCGCGCTGCAGGCCCTGCGCGTTCACGTCGTTGGCCGCAAGGCCGGGCATTTGGCGCGGCTCGGGCACCGGCAGGCTGGCGCGCAGGTTGGTGCGCGTGGGCAGGTCGTCGTTGTTGAACACGCGGGCCGATTCGCCCACCTTCAGGCCGACGCAGCCGGCTTTCGTGCAGATCTCGATCTCGTCCTGCTCGGTCGACACCGCAACGCCGTTGCCGGCAGGTGTTTCGATGTAGCCCAGGTTGAAGGCGGAGCCGCGGATGCCGAGGGTGGCGGTGGCGGTGATGACCTTGTAGTTGGCGGTGTTGCGCTTGCCGATCAGCCCGGTGATGGCGCGCATGCTGCCGCGCAGGAAATCGACCAGAAACTGGTCCTTCGACGGATCCTTGGCGTCGGAGTAGCCGGTGAGCCGGAAGCTGGAATTCGGCGCCACGGACACCATGCCGCCGTCGCTGAAGCGCACCTGCGCGCGGCCACCCGGACCGGTAACGATGGCGTCGCCGCTCTCGATTTCCGTTCCCTTGACCAGCGGGGTGGAGGCGCCGCGCGAGATGCGCGTCACATCGCCCGCCGTGTACTGCGTGATACCGGCGGCGGCGAAGCCGTGCAGCGGAAACGCCGCCGACAGCGCCAGCGCCAGCGCCGAGCTATGGGGCTTGAATCGGGTCTTCATCGCACACTCCTCGGGGTGTTCAGAACTCGAGCCGCGCGGTCACGGACACCATGGTGCGGTCGTAGGCGGCGGTCGGCACGTTGGAGCGCACCTGGGTCCAGCTGACCTGCGGCGTCACGCGCCACTGCGGTGCGGGCACCCACGACAGGCCCACCGCCAGGTTGGCCTGCCGGTCGCGCCGGGTGACCGCGAACTGCGGGTCGGTGCCGCCGAAGCGACGCTCTTCGTAACCCAGCGTGCCGAACGCCCACAGGTTCAGCGCCAGCGCCTGCTGCAGGCCGGCGCGCAGGCCGGCCAGATCGTGGCCGAGGTGCGCGACGCTGGCGGCACGCTCGCTCTCGGTGCCCGCGTAGGCGCCGCCGTAGGCCAGCAGGCCCGAGCGGGTGAGGTGGGCGTAGGTGAAGCCCAGCACGGTGCGGTCCACGTCGGCCACGTGCTGCTGCGGATAGGACATGCGGCCCGCCTGCACGTACGCGCCGAATTGGCGGAACCCATCGAAGCGGTAGATCCATTCGCCGACCACGCCGGTGATGTTGCGTTCGCGGTGGTGGTCCAGGTCGTAGGTGCCGCCCTGTACGACCAGGCTGAGCTCGTGGCGCTCGACGCGGTAGGACAGGCCCAGGTTGCCGTCGGCCTGCAGCATGTCGAAGCGGTCCGCGTCGCCGCCGTACACGCGGCCGGTGAGATTGAGGTTGCCGATGACGGACCAGCGCGGGTCCAGCACGTAGCGCCCGGAGACGCCGGCCCCGGCGGTGGCGTACGAGCCCGATTCCCTCAGGAAACCCGGTTGCAGCGTGACGATGGCGCCGCCCAGAGAGGGCACGGCGAAGATGCCGCCGGCGGGGCCGCCGTTGGCGTTGGAGTCGTGGCCGATGCCCAACTCCACGTACGCCTTATACGAGGACTTGCCCAGCGCGTCGACCCGGTCGATGGCGTACAGCAGCTGGTCCACGCTTTCGCCCGCGGCCACCGGAATGCCTTGCTGGCGGCTTTGCAGCAGCAGCTCGCGCGCGGCCCTGGTGTCGCCCACGGCGAACAGCGCGCGGCCGAGTTCGGCGCGCGCCCGCATGTTGTCGGGTTGCGCGACCAGCACGCGCTCCAGCGCGATGATGGCGCGGGAGTAGTGCGCGCCAGCGTTGGCGGCGGTGCCGAACGCCAGGTCGAAGTCGGGGTCGCCGGCACGCGCGACTTCCTGCGGGTCGAGCAGCGCATAGGCCTGGGCGCCCGCACCCTTGTCGGTCAGTGCGGTGGCCTCGCGCACCAGGGCGTCGACCTCGGCATGCGCCGCAGTGGTGGCGAACAGCGCCGCGCAGGCCAGCGCCAGCGCACGGCGTGGGTGGTTCGGTGTCATTCAGAGTCCCCAAAAAAGCGTGCTGCTGCAGCTCGGCAGCTGGGGCATGGTACTCCCCCCGCTTCCGGTTCCGATGACGAAAACAGTGAACTATCACCCACGCCCCCTCAGGTGAAAACCCGGGGAGGTGCGGGCAAAACTACTCAGCCAGCGCTCAGTCGGTGCCCCAGACCTCGCGCGCCGTATCGATCACCAGCCTGAGCTTGTTGCGCTGGTCTTCCACGGCGATGTTGTTGCCGTGCACCGTGCTGGAGAAGCCGCATTGCGGCGACAGCGCCAGCTGCTCCAGCGGCGCGTGCTTCGCCGCCTCGTCGATGCGGCGCTTGAGCGCGTCCTTGCTTTCCAGCTGGCCGAACTTGGTGGTCACCAGGCCCAGCACCACGGTCTTGCCCTTGGGCAGGTAGCGCAGCGGGCGGAAGTCGCCGGAGCGGTCGTCGTCGTACTCCATGAAGTACGCGTCGATGTCCATCTCTTTCAGCAGGGCCTCGGCCACCGGCTCGTAGTTGCCCTGGGCGGCGAAGGTGCTCTTGAAGTTGCCGCGGCACAGGTGCATGGCCAGCAGCATGCCCTGCGGCTTGCGCGCCACCACCTTGTTGATGAACTTGGCGTAGCGGTGCGGCAGCTCGTTCGGATCGTCGCCGCGCTGGCGGGCGGCTTCGCGCATTTTCTCGTCGGCCAGGTTGGTGTCGTCCATCTGCACGTAGCGGCAGCCGGCCTCGTACAGCGAACGCAATTCTTCGCCGTAGGCATCGGCCACGTCGTCGTAGAACGCCGGATCGAGCTGCGGATAGGCCTGCGCGCTGATGCCCGCGCGCCCGCCGCGAAAGTGCAGCATGGTGGGCGAGGGAATGGTCACCTTCGGCGTGCGGCCGGCGGCCACCTGCGACTTCAGGTAGTCGAAGTCGGCGCGCTGGATGTCCTTGGTGTGGCGCACCTTGTCCGTCACGCGGATGACGGGGGGCGCGAGTTCCTCGGTGCCATCGGGCTTCTTCACGGTGAACGGAATGTCGGTCTTCACGCCGCCCAGTTGCTCCAGGAAATCGATGTGGAAGTAGGTGCGCCGGAACTCCCCGTCGGTGACGCTTTTCAGGCCCACGTCCTGCTGGAATTTGACGATGTCGGCGATGGCCTGGTCTTCCGCTTCGCGCAACTGCGCGGGCGTGATCTCGCCGCGGGCCTTCTTCTCGCGCGCGTCGAGCAGGGACTTGGGCCGCAGGAAGCTGCCGACGTGGTCGTAGCGGGCGGGCAGTTGCATCATGGTCGTCTCCTTTGTTGTCTGGGGGTGAGGGGGCCTCAGGCCACTACGTGCGTCGGCCGCTCCCGCGCGGCCAGCCGGTCGATGATGCGCCGCGCCTGCACGCCGCCGGCGTCGATGTTGAGCATCAGCAGCCGGCGCTTCGGGTGCGCCGACAGGTTGCGCTGCTGCGCCTCCAGCATCTGCGTGTCCTCGGCGAACACGCGGGCCTGGCCGTCGCGGATCTCGGCGGTCAGCGCGGCGTCGGCCACGTTGAAGTTGCGCGCCATGCCCCAGAAGTACCACATGCTGGTTTCGGTTTCCGGCGTGATGAAGTCCACCACGATGCTGGAGGCCTTGTATTTCGCATCGGCCTGCAGGCCGCCGTGGCCGGCCAGGGCCACGCCGACCTCGATCATCACGTGGCTGGGCGGCACGAAGCGGCACACCTGCCAGCGGTCCACCGGCTGGTCGTCGGGCAGGCCGGCGCCGCGCAGGTTGGCGCGCCAGAACGGCGGCGCCAGCACGTTGTCCATGAAGCGGCTGGTGACGACGTGTTCGCCGTCGGCCTTGGTGATCACCGGCGCCTCGTCGATTTCCTTTTGCCCGATGCTGCCGGCGTGCACGTAGGTTTCGTGCGTGAGGTCCATCAGGTTGTCGACCATCAGCCGGTAGTCGGCCTGCACGTGGTACAGCCCGCCGCCATAGGCCCAATCGGGGCGGTCGGCCCATTCCAGGTGGTGGATCGCCGCCGGGTCGGCCTGCTCCGCGTCGCCGGGCCAGACCCAGACGAAGCCGTGGCGCTCGACGGCGGGGTAGGCGCGAATGGTCGGGAAGCCCTGCACGCGCTGGCCGGGCATGGAGATGGTCTTGCCCTCGCAGCCCATCGCCAGGCCGTGGTAGCCGCACACCAGCTGGCCGTTGCACACGCGGCCGAGCGACAGCGGCGCGCCGCGGTGCGGGCAGAAGTCTTCCACTGCCGCCACCCGGCCGCCTTCGCCGCGGTAGAACACGATCTTCTCGTTGCAGACGGTGCGGCCCAGCGGCTTGCCACCATCGATCTCGTCGGGCGTGCAGGCGACGTACCAGGCGTTCTTGGGAAACATGGTGGGCGGGATGGGAGTTGCGTCGGCGAGCCTTGCAATGTATACAGAAAATCCCAACCGATCACCATCGGCTTGCGCATTTCAGGTAGAAAAGAGTTGAATAACCGCGTCCATCTGCTCAAAATATAGTCAACATGTATACAGCAGAGACTGATTCTTCCGGTTCCCAGGCCGTCCGGGCCCAGCTGCGCCTGCGCGAGATGATCCTGGCGGGCGAGCTGCCGGGCGCCAGCCGCATCGCCGAACTGGCGCTGGTGGACAAGCTGGGCGTGTCGCGCACGCCGATCCGCGCGGCGCTGATGCGGCTGGAGCAGGAAGGCCTGCTGGAAGGGCTGCCCGGTGGCGGCTACGCCGTGCGCATGTTCTCCGAGCGCGACGTGGCCGATGCCATCGAGCTGCGCGGCACGGTGGAAGGCCTGGCCGCACGGCTGGCGGCCGAGCGCGGCGTGCCGGCCGCCGTGCTGGAAGAGGCGCGCGGCTGCCTGGCGCGCATCGACCAGATCCTGGCGCGGCCCAGCCTGGACGACGAGGCGTTCTCGCAGTACGTGCACAGCAACGAACGCTTCCATCTGCTGCTGAGCGAAATGGCCGGCAGCGGCGTGATCGCGCGCGAGCTGGAGCGCGTGGTGCGCCTGCCGTTCGCCTCGCCCTCGGGCTTCGTCGTGGTGCAGGCCAACTCGCCGCGGGCACGCGACATGCTGGTGGTGGCGCAGGACCAGCACCGCCAGGTGCTGGACGCCATCGAGCGGCGCGAGGGCACGCGCGCCGAAGCCATCATGCGCGAGCACGCGCGCATTGCGCAGCGCAACCTGCGCGAGGCCATGGACAACCGCGGCCTCGAGCACATGCCAGGCGTGCGGCTGATCCGCCAGCGCGCCTGACCCATCAGCCTGCCATTCGTCAATACCTGAGCCCGTGCTATTGCAACCGCGCATAACTGCTAGACCGCGGCCCGGCTTTGCGCCGGGCTGGTGCAAGGCCGAGAATGCCGCACCACCCGCGGGCGGCGATGCCGCGCGCAGCTTCATTTCCAGGAGACATTCGCCATGCACAAGAGAACCCTGATCCGGGCCGCCATCGCCCTCGCGGCCGCCGCAGCCAGCGGCATCGCGCTGGCGCAGGAGGCCTTCAAGATCGGCCTGGTGCTGCCGATGACCGGCCAGCAGGCCACCACTGGCCGGCAGATCGAAGCGGCCGCAAAACTGTGGATGGCGCAGAACGGCGACACGGTGGCCGGCAGGAATGTGCAGCTGATCGTGAAGGACGACACCAGCCTGCCGGACATGACGCGCCGCCTGGCGCAGGAGCTGGTGGTCAACGACAAGGTGAACGTGATCGCCGGCATGGGCATCACGCCCTCGGCGCTGGCCGTGGCGCCGATCGCCACGCAGTCCAAGACCCCGCTGGTGGTGATGGCCGCGGCCACCTCCAGCATCACCGAAGCCTCGCCCTATGTGGTGCGCACCAGCTTCACGCTGCCGCAGGCATCCGTGGCCATGGCCGACTGGGCGCCGAAGAACGGCATCAAGAACGTGGTGACGCTGGTGGCCGACTACGGCCCGGGCCTGGATGCCGAGAAGTACTTCAGCGAGCGCTTCCTGTTCAACGGCGGCAAGGTGGCAGAGAAGCTGCGCGTGCCGCTGCGCAACCCCGACTTCGCGCCCTTCCTGCAGAAGGTGCGCGACTTGAAGCCGGACGCATTGTTCGTGTTCGTGCCGTCGGGCGCGGGCGCCGCGGTGATGAAGCAGTTCGGCGAGCGCGGCATGGACAAGGCCGGCATCAAGCTGATCGGCACCGGCGACGTGACCGACGATGACCAGCTCAACGACATGGGCGACGTGGCGCTGGGCGTGGTGACCTCGCACCACTACTCCACCTTCCATCCGTCGCCGGTCAACAAGAAGTTCGTGGCCGAATTCCAGAAGGCCAACAAGGGCCTGCGTCCCAACTTCATGGCCGTGGGTGGCTACGACGGCATGCGCGTGATCTACGAGGCGCTGAAGAAGACGGGCGGCAAGGGTGGCGGCGAAGCGCTGCTGGCCGCCATGAAAGGCCAGATTTTCGAAAGCCCGCGCGGCCCGGTGTTCATCGACGCGCAGACCCGCGACATCGTGCAGAACATCTACCTGCGCAAGGTGGAGAAGAAGGACGGCCAGCTGTACAACGTGGAGTTCGACGTGATCAAGGACGTGAAGGATCCGGGCAAGGCGAAGTAGACCCTCCGTTCCAGCGACAACCATCCCGTTCAGGCCGGAAGGCCTCCCGTTCGAGTTAATTCCCGTTCGGGCTGAGCTTGTCGAAGCCCTGCGCGACCCTTCGACAGGCTCAGGGCGAACGGGACGGGCGAACGGGCCCTTCGACAAGCTCAGGGCGAACGGACTGCAACCATGCTCACCATCCTCTTCGACGGCATCGCCTACGGCATGCTGCTGTTCATCCTGGCCGTGGGCCTCGCGGTGACCATGGGCCTGATGAACTTCATCAACCTGGCGCACGGCGCGTTCGCGATGGTGGGCGGCTACATCACCGTGCTGCTGATGCAGCGGGCCGGCGTGCCGTTCCTGGTGTGCCTGCCGCTGGCCTTCATCGGCGCGGCGCTGCTGGGCGGCATCCTCGAGCGCACGCTGTACCGGCCGCTGTACCGCAAGCCGCACCTGGACCAGGTGCTGTTCTCCATCGGCCTGGTGTTCATGTCGGTCGCGGCGTTCGACTACTTCGTCGGCTCCACGCAGCAGATCGTGCAGCTGCCCGCCTGGCTGAAGGGCCGCACCGAACTGGGCGAGGGCGCCTGGACCCTGGGCATGGGCCACTACCGCCTGTTCATCATCGCGGTGTGCGCCGCGCTCACCGTCGCCCTGCAGTACGTGCTGGCGCACACCCGCTTCGGCAGCCGTTTGCGCGCGGCGGTGGACGACCAGCGCGTGGCGGCCGGCATGGGCATCAACGTCAACATCGTGTTCCTCTCCACCTTCGCGTTGGGCTCCGGCCTGGCGGGGCTGGGCGGCGCGCTGGGCGCGGAGGTGCTGGGGCTGGACCCGACCTTCCCGCTCAAATTCATGATCTATTTCCTGATCGTGGTGGCGGTGGGCGGCACCTCGTCCATCACCGGCCCGCTGCTGGCCGCACTGTTGCTCGGCATCGCCGACGTGGCGGGCAAGTACTACATCCCCAAGATGGGCGCCTTCATCGTCTACAGCCTGATGATCGCCATCCTGATGTGGCGCCCGCAGGGCCTGTTCGTGCGGCGGGGAGGCAAGGCATGAGCGCTGTCCCAGGTGCAGTGCAAGCCTCGCTGCTGAAGGCCAGCCGCATCAAGCCGTGGGAGCCGCTGCTGTGGCTCGCGGCCTTCGCCGCGCCGGTGCTGCTGCCGCAGCACGCGCTGATCTTCAACGAGATCGCCATCGTGGCGCTGTTCGCCGTGTCGCTGGACCTGGTGCTGGGCTACACCGGCATTGTCTCGCTCGGGCACGCGGCCTTCTTCGGCTTCGGCGGCTTCGTGGCGGCGCTGTTCGCCAAGCACCTGATGCCCGATCCGCTGCTGGGCCTGGCCGTCGCCATCGTCGCCGCCACGGCGCTGGGCGCGCTGTGCAGCCTGACCATCCTGCGCGGCAGCGACCTGACCCGGCTGATGGTCACGCTCGGCGTCGCGCTGATCCTGCTGGAACTCGCCAACAAGCTCGACTGGCTGACCGGCGGTGCCGACGGCCTGCAGGGCGTGGTGATGGGCCCGGTGCTGGGCCGCTTCGACTTCGACCTGGGCGGCCGCGTCGCCGCCTACTACTCGCTGGCCGTGCTGCTGGTGCTGTTCTGCATTGCGCGGCGTATCGTGCATTCGCCCTTCGGCCACACGCTGAAAGCCGTGCGCGACAACGGGCTGCGCGCCATGGCCATCGGCATCCCGGTGGCCTCGCGCATCGCCGTGGTGTACACGGTGGCGGCCGGCATCGCGGGCGCCGCGGGCGCGCTGCTGGTGCAGACCACCGGCTTCGCCTCGCTGGATCTGTTCGAGTTCCATCGCTCGGCCGACGTGATGCTGATCCTGGTGGTGGGCGGCACCGGCTGGCTGTACGGCGGCGTGGCCGGCGCCATCGTTTTCAAGCTGCTGCAGGACGCGCTGTCGGCCGTGACGCCGCAGTACTGGACGTTCTGGCTGGGGCTGTTCCTGGTGGTGCTGGTGCTGGTGGGCCGCGAGCGGCTGTTCAAGCCGTGGATCTGGTGGCGGCCGGGCAAGCGAGGTCCCGCATGAACGCCGCGCCGAACGACGTCGTGCTGTCCGCCCAGGGCCTGGTGAAGCGCTTCGGCGGCATCGTCGCCACCAACCATGTCACGCTGGATGTGCGGCGCGGCGCGCGGCATGCGCTGATCGGCCCCAACGGCGCCGGCAAGACCACGCTGATCAACCTGCTGACCGGCGTGCTGCCGCCCACCGAAGGCCGCATCGTGCTGGAAGGCGAGGACATCAGCCGCCTGGCGCCGCACCTGCGCGTGCGCCGCGGCATGGTGCGCACCTTCCAGATCAACCAGCTGTTCAACAGCATGACGCCGCTGGAAACGCTGGCGCTGGTGGTGCACCAGCAGCGGGGCATCGGCGCGCGCTTCTGGAATCCGCTGGGCGCGCGGCGCGCGGTGGCCGAGCGCTGCGAACAGCTGCTGGAACAGTTCCACCTGACCGAAGTGATGGACCAGCCGACCGAACACCTGGCCTACGGCAAACGTCGCCTGCTGGAAATCGCTATCGCGCTGGCCTGCGAGCCGCGCGTGCTGCTGCTGGACGAACTGGTGGCCGGCGTGCCGGCCGGCGAGCGCGAGGAACTGCTGCAAACCGTGGGAGCCTTGCCGGCCGACGTGTCGGTGCTGCTGATCGAGCACGACATGGACCTGGTGTTCAGTTTCGCCGACCGCATGACGGTGCTGGTGAACGGCGGCGAGCTGACCGAAGGCACGCCCGACGAGATCGCGAACAACGAACACGTGAAGGCGGTGTACCTGGGCCACGGCGATGAGACCGTGGAGGAGGCCGCCCATGCCTGAACTGCTGAAGGTCGAGCGCCTGTCCGCCGGCTACGGCGAGGCGGTGGTGCTGCACGGCGTGTCGTTCTCGCTGGGCGAGGGCCAGACGCTGGCGCTGCTGGGCCGCAACGGCACCGGCAAGACCACGCTGATCAACACGCTGGCCGGCGCCACGCGCCAGCACGGCGGCGCCATGGAACTGGCCGGCAGGCCGCTGCACAGGCTGGCCTCGCACGCGCGCGCGGCGGCCGGCATCGGCTGGGTGCCGCAGGAGCGCAACATCTTCAAGTCGCTCACCGTGCACGAGAACCTGACGGCCGTGGCGCGGGCGGGCCGCTGGACGCCGGCGCGGGTGTACGAGATGTTCCCGCGGCTGGCCGAACGCAAGGGCAACCTGGGCACGCAGCTCTCGGGCGGGGAGCAGCAGATGCTGGCGGTGGGCCGCGCGCTGGTGGTGAACCCACGCCTCTTGCTGCTGGACGAGCCGCTGGAAGGCCTGGCGCCGATCATCGTGGCGGAACTGCTGCGCGCCATCGCGCGCATCACGCGCGACGAGGGGCTGGCCGCCATCATCGTGGAGCAGCATCCGCAGGCCATCCTGGCGATCTCGCACAGCGCCGTGGTGCTGGACCGCGGCACGGTGGTGCACGCCAGCAGCGCCCAGGAATTGCGCAACGCGCCGCAGCTGCTGGACCGCCTGCTCGGTGTGGCACGATAAGCCGATGACTTTGGACCGGCGGACGTTTCTCGCCGCGGCGGCCGCGACGTTCGGCTCCTTTGCTGGCGCGCAGCCAGCCGCGTTTCCCTCCAAGCCCATCCGCATCGTCGTTCCTTTCGGCCCCGGTGGCATCGCCGACCTGACGGCACGCGCCGTCGGTCGCAAGCTGGGCGAACAGCTGGGGCAGGGGGTGATCGTCGAGAACCGTCCCGGTGCGGGCGGGGCCGGCGCGGGCGACATGGTGGCGCGCGCGGAGCCCGATGGCCACACGCTGCTGCTGGTGAGCAACGGCACGGCCGTGAGCGCGACCCTGTTCAAGAACCTGCCGTTCGATGCGCGCAAGGACTTCGCGCCGGTGTCGCTGCTGGGCACCTTCGACATGGCGCTGGTGGTGCCGCAGACCTCGCGCTTCAAGTCGCTGGCCGACCTGCTTGCGGCTGCCAAAGCGCAGCCGGGCAAGCTGAACCTCGCGACGGTCAACATCGGCAGCACGCAGAACCTGGCCGCGGAGCTGTTCAAGAGCACTGCCGGTGTCGATCTGCAGGTGGTTCCGTTCAACGGCACGCCCGCGCTGGTGACGGCGCTGCGCGCCGGCGAGGTGGATGCGGCGGTAGAGATCCTGGGGCCGGTCAAGCCGCAGATCGCGGCCAAGGCGCTGCGCGCGCTGGCCGTGATGGGCGAGAAGCGCGCGTCCGGCTTGCCGGACGTGCCTACCGTCGCCGACAGCGGCGGCGCTCTCGCGCACTTCCACGTGAGTTCGTGGAATGCGCTGGCGGTGCCGGCGGAGACGCCGCGCGAAGTGATCGCGAAACTGAACCGCGAGCTGGTCACCGCCTTGAACGACACAGGCCTGCGCAAGACGCTGGCCGAGATCGACGTGGACGCGCGTTCCAGCACGCCCGAGCAGCTGGCCGCGCTGCTGGCCAGTGAAACCCGGCGCTGGGCCGATGTGATCGCCCGCGCCAACATCCAGCGCCAATGACGGCGGCGCACCAGAGGAGCAACAGGCAATGAATCCGCAGCGCATCGGCCTCGTCGGCTACGGCGAAGTCGGCAAGACCTTCACCATCGGTCTGAAGCCCCAGGTGGCCACCATGGGCGCCTGGGACCTGAAGTTCGCGCAGGCCACCATACGCGACGCCGAACACGCGCATGCGGCGCGTGCCGGCGTGACGGCGCACGGCTCCATGCAGGCGCTGTGCGAGGCCAGCGACCTGGTGATCTCCGCCGTCACGGCGTCGAACACCTTGGCTGTGGCCGAAGAAGCCGCGAAACACGTCCGCCCCGGCACGCTGTTCCTGGACTTGAACTCCGCATCGCCCGGCACCAAGCAGAAGGCGGCGGCGCTGATCGACGCGCGGGGCGCGTTCTATGTGGAAGCGGGCGTGATGACCTCGGTGCCGCCGTACGGCATCCGTGTGCCCATGCTGCTAGGCGGCGCCAAGGCGGCCGAACTGGCCGGCGTGCTGAACGGCTGGGGCATGGACGCCAAGCCGGTGAGCGAGAAACTGGGCGTTGCCAGCGCCATCAAGATGTGCCGCAGCGTGATGATCAAGGGCCTGGAGGCGCTGGTGATCGAGAGCTACGCCACGGCGCGCGCCTACGGCGTGGAAGACCACGTGCTGCCGACCTTGCAGGAAACATTCCCCAGCATCGACTGGAACAGGCAGGGCGCCTACTTCTTCAGCCGCGTGGTGCAGCACGGCAAGCGGCGTGCGGAGGAAATGCGCGAGGCGGCCAACACGGTGCGCGAGGCCGGCTTCGCATCCATCATGGCCGCCGCCATCGCTGAGAAGCAGCAATGGGTGGCCGACCAGGCCGCGGCCGGCATGTTCCAGGATCTGCCGAAGGACGCGCCGTGGCAGGCTTATGCGGATCGGCTGCTGGCGGCGCGCGGCGAGAAGAGCGGCAAGCAGGATTAGTGGGCAGCGTCCTCGCCATCACCGGCCCGATCTACCTGATCGTCGCCGCCGGATTTCTCTGCACGCGTGCCGGTTTGTTCGCGCGCGCAGACATGCGCGTGTTCGGCAAGTACGTGATCAACCTGGCGCTGCCGGCACTGCTGTTCAACGCGCTGTCGCAGCGCAGCGTGGGCGAGGTGCTGAACGCGGTGTTCGTCGCTGCGTACGCGGGCGGCTCGCTGATTGCGATGGCGCTCGGCATCCTGTGGGCGCGCAGGGTGGCGGGCAAGTCGGTGTCGGCCAGCGCCATCGTGGGCATGGGCATGGCGTGTTCCAACAGCGGCTTCATCGGCTTTCCGCTGGTGGCGCAGGTGTTCGGCGCGGCGACTGCCGGCGTGGGGCTGGCGCTGGCGATGGTGGTAGAGAACTTCCTGCTGTTGCCGCTTGCGCTCGCGATTGCGGACAGCGATCTGGGTGACGGCGTGGTGACGGGCACGCGGGCCGCGCGCTGGAAGGCGGCGCTTGCGCAGTCGATGCGCGGGATTGTGCGCAATCCGATGATCCACGGTATTGCGCTGGGGTTCGTGTTTTCCCTGTTCGGCTGGAGGCTGCCGGAGGCAGTTGCGAAGGCGGTGAACATCTTTGCTGCTTCGTGTGCGGCGCTCTCGCTGTTCGTGATTGGTGGGTCGCTGGTCGGCGTGGCGGCCAAGGGCATGGCGCGGGATGTGGCAGCGGTGGCATTCGGCAAACTGCTGGTGCATCCGCTGGCGGTGCTGGCGCTGGTGCTGCTGTTGCCCCCGATGGCGCGCGAGCTGCAGATCGCGGTGGTCATCATGGCGGCGGTGCCGATGCTGGGGATTTATCCGATCCTGGCGCAGAAGCACGGGCACGACGGGATGGCGGCGGGGGCGCAGGCGGGGACGACTGTGGTCTCGTTCTTTACGCTGACGGCGCTGTTGTATGGGGTTCAGCACTGGCTTTCGCGCTGACTGATCTGCGATCGATCCGGCTTCTTGCCTGCACCTCGCTAGTGTGGTGCGCGCCTCTGTTCTGTACTTATCGTGAGATCGCAGCCAATGCAGCCTTGGCTCTGGTGACCTTGGCCAGGATGTCCGAAGCACTGGCTGTCCAGATGAATGGTTTGGGGT
>NZ_JACCWG010000150.1 GCF_013697775.1 Ramlibacter sp.
CGGTCGTCGTGGTTGCCGCGCACCAGGGTCAGCCGCAGCCCGGCGTGCTGCTCGCGCCAGCGCGCCAGCGCGGCCAGCGTGCCTGCGGCATGCGAGCGCGCCGAATGCAGGAAGTCGCCGAGAAAAACGATGTGCCGGGCGCCGGTTGCGGCGAGGTCGACGGTGAGCTTGTCCAATGTTTCGCTGGTGGTGCCCTGCGGCACCGGCACGCCCAGCTTGCGGAAGCTCACGGCCTTGCCGACATGGGCGTCGGCGATCAACAGGGTCTGGTCTGCGGTGAGCCAGGCGGCGCCGCTGGGCAGCAGGACGACGTCGCGCCCGGCCAGGGAAATCCTCAACATGCCGCGCAGGCTACAGCATGCGCGCGCTACAGCATGCGTGCGAGGCTGGCTTCCAGGTGCTCGGAAGGCTGGCGCTTGAAGCCCGAGCGGGCGAAGCGCTGCAGGCGGCCGACCACGAAGGCGGTCAGCATCGAGGCGCGCACCTGGGCTTCCAGGGTGGGCGTGGTGCTGGCCGGGTCGGCCTCGGCCGCGCCGCGCAGGCACTGGCGCAGCGACGCCTCGATCTTGTCGAAGAACTGGTTCATGCGCTGCTGCAGCCGCTCGTTCTCGTAGACCAGCGCGTCGCCGACCATCACGCGGGTCATGCCGGGATTCTTCTCGGCGAACTGGAGCAGCATGGCGACGATGCGCCCGGCCTGGGCGCCGCCTTCGGCGTCGCGTTCGGTGATCTGGTTGACCAGGGTGAACACGGTCTGCTCGATGAATTCGATCAACCCCTCGAACATCTGCGCCTTGCTGGCGAAGTGGCGGTACAGCGCCGCCTCGCTCACCTCCAGCCGCGCCGCCAGCGCCGCCGTGGTGATGCGCTCGGAGCCCGGCTGCTCCAGCATGGTGGCCAGCGCCTGCAGGATCTGCACCCGCCGTTCGCCCGGCTTGGGGCGCTTGCGCACTGGCGGCGCCGGCTCGGCTCCCGGGGAGGCGGGCGAGTCGGGGGTGCTGATGTCGGCGTCGTTCATGGGCGAAGATGTGTTGAATTGATTCTCGCATACTGCTGAGCCGGGGTTTCCACCAATGGCTTGCACGAAAACCACACTCCACCTTGCCTATAGGCCAAGTGCGCACTTACCCCAAGTGCATTACCCAAGGAATTCCAGCGTGATCTTCAGGCCGCGCCCGCCGGCCCCGGGCTGCAGCTGCAGCTGGCTGTGGTGCGCGTGCGCGATCTGCTCGGCGATGGCCAGGCCCAGGCCGTTGCCCTCGCCCACCGTGCCGGGCACGCGGTAGAAGCGCTCCAGCACGCGCGGCCGCTCCGCAGCGGGCACTCCGGGGCCGTCGTCCTCCACCTCCAGGAAGGCGCGGCCCTGGCGCAGGCCGCAGCGCAAGGTGACGGTGCCGCCCTCGGGCGTGTACTTGACGGCGTTGTCGGCCAGGTTGGACAGCAGCTCGCGCAACAGCCACTCGTGGCCCATGGCGCGCGCCGGCTGCGCATCCATGCCGAGGTCGATGCGCTTGGCGGTGGCGGCGTCCAGGTAGGTTTCCAGCGCCGACTCGCACAGCGACTTCAGGTCCACCCGCTGCACCGGCTGGCCCTGCAGGCCGCGCGCATCGGCGCGCGACAGCGCCAGCAGCTGGCTGGCCAGCTGCGAGGTGCGGCGCGTAGCGCTGCGCAGCTTGTAGATCTGCTCGGACGGCAGCGTGAGCTGCGTCTGGTTGGCCGACAGGCTGGCGGCCTGGGCCCAGGCCTCCACCTGCGCCTGCAGGCCGGCCAGCGGCGTGCGCAGCTGGTGCGCCGCATCGGCGACGAAGCGACGCTGGCCCTCGGCCTGCGCGTTCACCAGGCCGAACAGGCGGTTGAGCGAATCGACCAGCGGGCGCACCTCCTCGGGCGAGGCGCCGGCGTCGATGGCGCTCAGGTCGCGCGGCGAGCGGCGCTCCACCGCCTCCTTGAGTTCCAGCAGCGGCCGCAGCGCGCGCTGCACGCCCCAGCGCACCGCGAAGGCGGCAGCCGCGACCAGCACCAGGTTGGGCAGCAGCACCTTCAGGATGATGGAGCGCGCCCATTGCTGGCGCGGGTCGGACCCGTCGGCCACCGCGATCGCCACGTCGCCGATCACCGTCTGCTGGCGCTGCCGCGCGATGCGCCAGGTGACGCCGCCTTGCTCCTCGCTGTGCAGTTCCGGCTCGCTTCCGGTGAGCGCCAGCCCGGCCAGCCAGGCGGCGCCGTGCAGCACCTTGCCGTCCGAGTCGACGATGGCGTAGGCCGACTTGTCGCGGTCGGCCAGGAATTCGGCCACCGGCGGCGCCAGCATCAGGATCGGCCGGTCGGCCTCGCGCGGGTTCTCGCCGATCACCGAGTCGGCCACCAGCGGCACCAGCGCCAGCAGCCGCTGGTCCTGCTGGGCGGCCACGTTGCCGGCCGAGCGGTAGTCCATCCAGGCGTTGCCCAGCGCGAGCAGCACCAGCGGCGCGATCAGCATGACGAACAGCCGCCGCCGCAACCCCGAAGTGATGCCGGACACCCGGTCCTGCAGCGCCGGCGCGGCAGGCTTGCCGCCGCCGCCGGGCGGACGCAGTTCAGTCCGCATCCGGCCGCAGCTCCAGCCGGTAACCGAAGCCGCGGATCGAGCGCAGCGCCACGCCGTGCGGTTCGATCTTGCTGCGCAGGCGCGAGATGTAGACCTCCACCGCGTTGGGGGTGATCTCCTTGTCCCAGCCGGTCAGCGCCTGCAGCAGCTTGTCCTTGCTGGCCGGCTTGGGCGCGTTGATCAGCAGGTATTCCATCACCGTCCATTCGCGCGGGCCGAGCTCGATCGGCACGGCTTCGCCGTCGCGCGCGGCGCAGGCGCGGCGGTTGGCGGTGTCCAGCTCGATCGGCCCGAAGCTCAGCACCGCCGAGGTGGCCGCCTGCGAGCGCCGCAGCAGCGCGCGCAGCCGCGCCAGCAGCTCGGGCAGCTCGTACGGCTTGACCATGTAGTCGTCGGCGCCGAGGTCCAGGCCCTGCACGCGGTCGTGCAGCGCGTCGCGCGCGGTGAGGATCAGCACCGGCATGGCGTGGCACGCCATGTCCGGGCGGCGCAGCCGCCGCGTGAGCTCCAGGCCGTCCATGTTCGGCAGGCCGATGTCGATGATGGCGGCGTCGAACACCTCGGTGCGCAGCACTTCTTCGGCGCGCTCGCCGCTGCCCACCCAGTCGACCGCGTAGCCGGCGTTGGCCAGCCCCAGCTTGATGCCGCTGGCCACCATCACGTCGTCCTCGACCAGCAGCAGGCGCATATCGGGCTCAGTGCGAGCGGATCATGGTTCCGTAGGCCTGGTCGGTGAGGATTTCCAGCAGCATCACGTGCGGCACGCGGCCGTCGATGATGTGCACGGAGTTCACGCCGCTCTTGGCCGCGTCCAGCGCGCCGGCGATCTTGGGCAGCATGCCGCCGGAGATGGTGCCGTCGGCGAACAGCTCGTCGATCTCGCGCGCCGTGAGGTCGGTCAGCAGCTTGCCGTTCTTGTCCAGCACGCCGGGCGTGTTGGTCAGCAGCACCAGCTTCTCGGCCCGCAGGATGGTGGCCAGCTTGCTGGCCACCACATCGGCGTTGATGTTGTAGCTCTCGTTGTCCTCGCCGAAGCCGATCGGGCTGATGACGGGGATGAACTGGTCGTCCTGCAGCGCGCGCACCACCGAGGGGTCGATCTGCACGATATCGCCGACCAGGCCCACGTCGTGTTCCTTGCTCGGGTCCTTCTGGTCCACCAGCTTCAGCTTGCGCGCGCGGATCAGGCCGCCGTCGCGCCCGGTCAGGCCCACCGCCTTGCCGCCCGCCTGGTGGATGAGGCCGACGATGTCCTGCTGCACCTGCCCCGCCAGCACCCACTCGACCACTTCCATGGTCTCGTCGTCGGTCACGCGCATGCCCTGGATGAATTCGCCCTTCTTTCCAAGGCGGTTGAGCGCCTGCTCGATCTGCGGGCCGCCGCCGTGCACCACCACCGGGTTGATGCCCACCAGCTTGAGCAGCACCACGTCCTCGGCGAAGTCGGCCTGCAGCTCGGGGTCGGTCATGGCGTTGCCGCCGTACTTGATGACCATGGTCTTGCCATGGAACTGGCGGATGTAGGGCAGCGCCTGGGCGAGGATTTCGGCCTTGTCGCGCGGCGCAATCTGGGAGACGTCGGTCATGGCGGGCGGGGAGCGGAGGATCGGCAAATTGTGCCGCAAAGCGGGTGCCGCCAACGCGCGGGGCCGCGGACGCTCAGCGGCCCAGCCAGCGCGGCACGCGAAAGCGCACGATGCTCACGTAAGCCCAGACGTAGCTCACCACGAACAGCACCGTGAACCCCATCAGCACGGCGGTGTTGTTCCAGAACACCGCCGCCGGCACCACCGTCAGCACGGTAAAGCCCCACAAGTAGGGCGCGGTCCGGTTGTTGCGCATCAGCATGCGCCGCGCCTCGTCGTCGTGGAACACCTCGCGCACGATGCGCCGGTAGATCAGCTGATGGAAGTGCAGCGCGTCGGCCACGCCCGGCGACTGGCCACGCGCCAGCTTGCGGTAGATGGAGAACAGCGTCTCCCACACCGGGTAGATCAGCAGCAGCACCGGGAACCAGGGCGACACCAGCGGGTAGCGCTGCACCAGCAGCACGCAGGCCACGGCGATCACCACGCCCCACAGGTAGGCGCCGCCGTCACCGGCGAACAGCACCCCGCGCGGGTAGTTCCACACCAGGAAGCCGGCGGTGGCGCCGGCCAGCGACAGCACGATGCCGGCCAGCTGCCGGTCGCCCATCTGCAGCGCCACGTAGGCGATGGCGAAGCAGCAGATCAGCGCCACCAGGCCGGCCAACCCGTTGTAGCCGTCGATCAGGTTGAAGGCGTGCGGCAGGCCGCTGACCGCCAGCACCGCCAGCGCCCAGCCCAGCCAGGGCAAGTGCGCCCACCAGCCGTCCAGCACCGGAACACCCAGTCGCTCCACCGACAGCTGCAGCACCGCGACGGCCACGATGCCGCCGCCCAGCGTCAGCAGCAGCCGGTAGCGGGCCGTCAGGCGCTGCGTCACGTCTTCCGCGATGCCGCCAAGCACCGGGATGGCCGTGACCAGCCAGAGGCCGAGGGCCATCACCCAGTCCATGCGCAGCTGGTTGGTGAACTGGAGGTGGCCCGACAGCGCGATCCAGAACCAGCCGAGCGTGCAGGCCGCCAGCATGGCCACGCCGCCCAGGCGCGGCACGTCGCCGCGGTGGAAGCGCTGCGGCAGCGCCGCGCCGTAGCGCCGGGTGTGTCCCCGGCCATACCGCACCAGGAAAGCGGCAACGAGAAATGCAGTTGCGCCGCAGAGGACGAGCAGCAACAGCATCGAGTGCTATTGCCGCGCCTTGGCCTGCGCGGCCAGGTAGCGGTGCAGCGGCGGCTGCGTCCACAGGCGCAGCAGGCTGCGCACGTGCCAGGCCAGGTGCGGCCCGAACTGCCGGCTGTGCCAGCCGCCGTAGTGCACCGCGCGCGCCTCGGCACGGGCCATGCGCCAGCCGGCCAGCTGCAGCCGGAAGCAGAAGTCGGCGTCCTCGCAGTACATGAAGAAGCTGTCGTCCAGGCCGCCCAGCTGGCGCCAGGCGTCGCTGCGCACCAGCCAGCAGGCTGCGCTCACCCAGTCGGCCACGCGCTGCGGCTGCTTGAGCACGTGCCGGCGCAGCAGCGCCAGCGGCGTCAGGGCTTCGCGCTCGTTGGACTGGCGCGAGCCGTCGGGCGACAGCAGCACCGGATACGCCATGCCGATGCCCGGCTGCTCGGCCGCCTGCGCGAGCTGCGCCCAGATGCCGGCGTCGGTGATGTCGATGTCGGGGTTCAGCACGCAGTACAGCGCCGAGTCGCAGCGGCTGAATGCCTTGTTGTGGTTGGTGGAGAAGCCGGCCGGCGTGTCGTTGAAGATCTCGGTCAGGCGCCAGGGCCAGCCGCCCTCGGGCCGGCGCACCGATGCGGCGGGCAGGTTGTGCGTGAGCACCACGTGCACCACCCGCGGGTCGTGCACCGCGGCGATCTGGCGCAGCAGCGCCTCCACCATCGCGCCCTGGCCGTGGCTCACCACCGAAATGGTGATGTCGCCATTGGCGGTTGGGGCGGCGCCGGAAAGGCCGGCATTTACAATGGAATTAGCCAAAAATGCTCGCAACGAAGGTGAACCCATGATTGTAGTGACAGGAGGCTGCGGCTTCATCGGCTCGGCCTTCGTGCTGGGCTGGCTGGGCCCGCGGGCCGAACCTGTGCTGAACCTGGACCTGCTGACCTACGCGGGCCATCCTGGCAATCTCGCGCCGGTGCAGGACGACGCACGCTACCGCTTTTGCCGCGGCGACATCGGCGACGCTGTTCTGGTGGGCCGCCTGCTGGCCGAGCACCGGCCGCGCGCCATCGTGAATTTCGCTGCCGAAAGCCACGTCGACCGCTCCATCGCCGACCCGCTGGCCTTCGCGCAGACCAATGTCATGGGCACGCTGCGCCTGCTGCAGGCCAGCCTGGATTACTGGAAATCGCTGCCGGCCGCCGAGGCCGCCGGCTTCCGCTTCGTGCACGTGTCCACCGACGAAGTGTTCGGCTCGCTGGCGCCCGATGCGCCCGCTTTCACCGAGCAGCACCGCTACGAGCCCAACAGTCCGTATTCGGCCTCCAAGGCGGCTTCCGACCATTTCGTGCGGGCCTGGCACCACACCTACGGGCTGCCGGTGCTGATCACGAATTGCTCCAACAATTACGGTCCGCGCCAATTTCCGGAAAAACTCATTCCGCTCGTCATCCATAACGCGCTGCGCGAGCAGCCGCTGCCGGTGTACGGCGACGGCCGCCAGGTGCGCGACTGGCTCTATGTGGAAGACCACTGCACGGCGCTGGAGGCGGTGCTGGAACGCGGCGCCGTGGGCGAGACCTACAACGTGGGCGGCCGCGCCGAGCGCACCAACATGCAGGTGGTGCATGCGCTGTGCGCCATCCTCGACGAACTGCGCCCGCGCGCCGGCGGCAAGCCGCACGCGGACCTGGTCACCCACGTGAAGGACCGCCCCGGCCACGACCGGCGCTACGCCATCGACGACGGCAAGCTGGCCACCGAGCTGTCTTGGAAGCCGTCGATCGGTTTCGAGCAGGGCCTGCGCCGCACGGTCCAGTGGTATCTGGACAACGGCGACTGGGTCGAATCGGTCACCAGCGGCAGCTACCGGCAATGGGTGGAGCGCCAGTACGAGGGCTTGGCGCCCACCGCATGACGCGCACGGCATGAAGATTCTGCTGTTGGGAGCGCGCGGCCAGGTCGGGTGGCAGCTCAGGCGCAGCCTTGCGGTGCTGGGTCCGCTGGTGGCCCTGGACCGGCACGGCACCGTGCTGTGCGGCGACCTGGAACGGCCCGGCGACCTCGCGCGCACCGTGCGCGAAACGGCGCCCGACGTGGTCGTCAATGCAGCCGCCTACACCGCGGTGGACCGCGCCGAGACCGATACGGCGCGCGCCTTCGCCGTCAACGCCGAAGCCTGCGAGGTGCTGGCCCGCGAAGCGGCGGCACTGGGCGCGTGGGTGGTGCACTACTCCACCGACTACGTTTTTGCCGGCGGCGGCACGCGGCCCTGGTCCGAGGACGATGCCACCGGCCCGCTGAACGCCTACGGGCGCAGCAAGCTAGCCGGCGAAGAGGCGATCCGCCGCCATGCGCCGCGCCACATCATCCTGCGCACCAGCTGGGTGTTCGACACCTGGGGCCAGAACTTCCTGAAGACCATCCTCAAGCGCGCCGCCACGCAGGAGCGCCTGGAGGTGGTGGACGACCAGTGGGGCGCGCCGACCCGCGCCGCGCTGATCGCCGACGTCACGGCGCAGCTGCTGCGCGGGCTGCAGCCGGCGCAGGCCGGCACCTACCATCTGGCGGCGGCGGGCGAGACGCACTGGCACGGCTACGCCAGCTTCGCCGTGGCGCGCGCGCTGCAAGCCGGCGCCGCTTTGCAGGCGCGGCCCGAACGCATCGCGCCCGTGCCCTCCTCGCGCTTTCCCACCGCAGCGACGCGCCCGGCCAATTCGCGGCTGGCCACCGGCAAGTTGTGCGACACCTTCGGCCTCGCCCTGCCCGACTGGCGCGACGGCGTGGACAGCGTCGTGCGCGAGCTCGCGGCGTTCGGCGCGCTGCCCCTTTCCGCGGAGACGACCCCATGACCCCTCCACCCACGCAACGCCGGGGCATCGTGCTGGCGGGCGGCGCCGGCACCCGGTTGCACCCGGCCACGCTGGCCCTGTCCAAGCAGCTGCTGCCGGTCTACGACAAGCCGATGGTGTATTACCCCCTGGCCACGCTGATGCTGGCCGGCATCCGCGAAGTGCTGGTGATCAGCACGCCGCAGGACACGCCGCGCTTCGAACAGCTGCTGGGCGACGGCACGCGCTGGGGCATGCGCATCGACTACGCGGTGCAGCCGCAGCCCGAAGGCCTGGCCCAGGCCTTCCTGATCGGCCGCGACTTCCTGGACGGCCGGCCCAGCGCGCTGGTGCTGGGCGACAACATCTTCTACGGCCACGACCTGGTCAAGCTGCTGCAGCAGGCCGACGCGCAGCCGCAGGGCGCCACCGTGTTCGCCTACCACGTGAAGGATCCGCAGCGCTACGGCGTGGTCGCCTTCGACGCGCAGGGACGCGCGCTGTCCATCGAGGAAAAACCGGCCGCGCCCAAGAGCAACTTCGCGGTGACCGGCCTGTATTTCTACGACGCGCAGGTGTGCGAGATCGCCGCCGCGGTCAAGCCGTCGGCACGCGGGGAGCTGGAGATCACCAGCGTCAACCAGCACTACCTGCGGCAGGGCCAGCTGAACGTGCAGACCATGGGCCGCGGCTTCGCCTGGCTGGACACCGGCACGCACGAGAGCCTGCTGGAGGCCAGCCAGTTCATCCACACGCTGGAACAGCGCCAGGGGCTGAAGGTGGCGTGCCCGGAGGAAATCGCCTGGCGCAACGGCTGGATCGACACGGCGCAGCTCTGCGCCCTGGCCGAGCCGCTGGCCAAGAGCGGCTATGGCGACTACCTGGCGGCGCTGGCGCGGGGGACGGCCTGATGCTGAACGTGACGCCGACCGCACTGCCGGGTGTGCTGGTGCTCGAACCCAAGGTGTTCGGCGACGAGCGCGGCTTCTTCCTGGAGAGCTTCAACGCGCGGCGCTTTCGCGAGGCCACCGGCCTGGACGTGGACTTCGTGCAGGACAACCATTCGCGCTCGGGGCGCGGCGTGCTGCGGGGCCTGCACTACCAGATCGAGCAGCCGCAGGGCAAGCTGGTGCGCGTGGTGCGCGGCCGGGTGTTCGACGTGGCGGTGGATCTGCGCCGCGGCTCGGCCACCCTGGGCCGCTGGGCAGGAGTGGAGCTGAGCGCCGACAACCATCGCCAGCTGTGGGTGCCGCCCGGCTTCGCGCACGGCTTCGTGGTGCTGTCCGACCGCGCCGACTTCCTCTACAAGACCACCGACTACTACGCGCCGCAGCACGAGCGCACCCTGCTGTGGAACGATCCGCACGTGGGCGTGGAATGGCCGCAGCAAGCGCTGGAGGGCAGCGGGCCCCTGCTCTCGCCCAAGGACGCGGCCGCGCCGCGCTGGGAAGACGTGCAGCTGCTTGCCGGCTAGATGTAGGGCAGGTACTCGATGCCCGTGGTCGCCAGGCCGGCGAGGTTGATGTTGGCCTCGTTCAGCGCGGTGTGCGCCGCCAGCATCCCCAGCGTGGCGGGCGTGAACTGGCCGGTGGTGAGCAACTCGACGTAATAGGCCTGCGTGCCGGCGTCCGGCGCCGTGCCCACCACGTCGGTGTAGAGCACGTTCACCAGCGACTGGCTGCTGGCGCCGGCGCCCAGCCGGAAATCGATGGCCAGCTGCGTCAGGGCCTGCTCGCCCATGCCCGCATCCAGCAGCGCAAGCCCGATGCCCATGTAATCGGGGTCGCCGACCCACTCCCTGCCGAACACCGCGCCCAGGATGCGCGCCACGGTGCCGGCCGCGCCGTCGACGTCGATGGCCACCGCCACGTTGTCGAACTCCAGCCGCTCGATGCCCGTGAGCGTGTCGGTGCCGTCGCGCCCGGCCGTGCGGTCGGTCACCGTGTCGGCGCCGGCGGTCAACGCCAGCGTGTAGCCGGCACGCAGTCCCGAGAACACCGCCGTGTCGACGCCGGGGCCACCGTCCAGCGTGTCGTTGCCGCCGCTCCCGGCCAGGCTGTCGGCACCGATCTGGCCGTTCATGTGCTCGCCCAGCGCGGTGCCCTGCAAGACATCGTTGTATGGGCTGCCGGCATAGCCGTCGTTGGCCGCCATCACCGAGGCCAGCCAGTCCATGGTACCGGGGCCGAACAGTCCGGCATAGGTGGAGAAGCTCAGGTCCAGCGTGCCGCTGGACAGCACGCCGGCCACGTAGGTCTGGCCGTTCGCGGTGTACAGCAACGGCCCGCCCGAGGCGCCGGGACCGAGGCCGTAGTCGACCTCGTACACGCCCCAGCGGCTGGACGCGTCGGCATACACCTCCTGCGCCATCAGGCCCGTGCCCAGCGCCGGATAGCCTGCCACCTGCCCGTAGAAGTCCAGCGCGGAGGGCATCACCTGCAGCCAGCCGGAGCTGTCGCCCACCGGCGTGCCCAGGCCGATCAGCGCCATGTCGTACTGCGCCTCGTCGGCCGACAGCAGGCTGTCGCCGTCCACGTCCCAGTTCGGCACGCGGGCGTTGATGGAGGTCCAGTTGGCGACGGTTCCGTAGGGGGTGGCGGTCGGATTGGTGTCGGCCCCCGGGGCCACGCGGATGCTGGTGGCGAAGCCGCCATGGTCGGCCCAGTACACCATGTGCATGGCCGTCAGCACGTCGTTGGGCCCGACCATCACGCCCGATCCGCGGATCGACACGCCGTCCGGGAAGGTCACGGTGACGTAGCAGATCGCGCTGTAGGGAAGGAGGGTGCGGGTGGTGACTTCGTACATGGACGGCGAGGGCGCGGCAGTGGCAACGCATGAGCCTAAGCGCTGGCGCGCTCGCTGGTCAAGGCGGACGCGCGGCGAGGGGGGGCGAAGGCCGCGGATCAAAGAAAAAATCCCGCAACCGGGTCGCGGTTGCGGGATTCGGGACGGTGCCGCCCTGCGGCCCACCGTCGTCCGGCCGTGGATCAGACCGTGAAGTCGCCCGCCGACAGCGAAGCGGCCGCGACGCCCTGCATCACGCCAACCAGGGTAATCTCGCTGGCGATGACGGCCGTGTTGTTGCCGTTGCTCGCTAAGTACAGGTAGGCGTTGCCGCTCTGGTAGGCCACAACGTAGAAGTCGTCGTTGGTGCCAGTTGACGTGAGCTGCGTGGCGGCGGTGTTGGTGGAACTCAGCGCCTTCAGCAGCTCGCTGCCGTCGAGCGCGGCGCCCAGGTTGCCGAAGCCCGACAGCGTGGTGGTGATCTCCACGATGTCGTCGGTGGCGGTGTTGGCGCCGGTAGGGCATACGCCGCGGCGCCGGCAGTCAGTGCCGTGCTGGTGACACCGAAGTCCGCCACGCCCGCCACCGCCTGGTTGCCGTTGGTCGTGTCGGCCGCGAACAGCCGGATGTGGTCCGTGCCGGTGGTGAAGCCGATGACCGTATCCAGCCCGTTGCTGGCCGCCGTGCCCAGGACGTATGTGTCCGCCGCCGACGTGGTTTCCGTGAGCACGATGGTGTCGTTGCCCGTGCCGCCGTTGATGGTGTCGCTGCCCTCGCCGCCGGTCAGCGAATCGGCGCCGCCGTTGCCGGAGAGGGAATCGTTGCCCGCGCCGCCATTCAGGGTGTCGTTGCCGGCGCCGCCGGTCAGTGTGTCGCCGCCCGCGCTGCCGGTGAAGGACGCCGCTACGCCGCTGTTGGTCACGCTGAAGCCGTTGACCGTGCTCGCCACCGCCGACAGGTCGACGCTGAGGCCATTGCTGACCAGGCATCGATGTTGCCGCCGTTGGCCAGGATGTCGATCAGTTCGCTGACCAGAGGCGCGATGCGCGTGAAGGATTAATAATCACATTTCAAATGTGTCACATTTCTACACAATTACCTGAGAGCGAAGCTGCATAAAGATGCGGCATCGAACGCTGAATCTGCGGCGATGGGCTCAAAAAGGCGGAAAATCGCAGACGATTCAATACAAAGAGTGATGAATTTCCTTGTTACGAATGGCAGTCGATTCGACCTTGTAAATAATTCACAAGAAGGCAGGTAGAAGATGGCGGCTCGGGCTGCATTGATCACGGGCATCACGGGCCAGGACGGGGCATACCTTGCCAAGCTGCTGCTGCAAAAAGGCTATGCGGTGTTCGGCGTGCTTCCGCGCAGGGCGTCCGACATGCTGTGGCGCCTGCGGTACCTGGGCATCCAGGACGACGTGCAGCTGCTGGACGGCGACGTGACCGACCTGTCGTCGGTGATCCGCGCGGTGGAGCACAGCCAGCCCGCAGAGGTGTACAACCTGGCCGCGCAAAGCTTCGTCGGCACCTCGTGGTCGCAGCCGATCCTGACCGGCATGGTGACCGGCATCGGCGCGGTCAACCTGCTGGAAGCCATCCGCATGGCGCAGCCGAAGGCGCGCTTCTACCAGGCGAGCACCAGCGAGATGTTCGGCCAGATCCGCGAGCCGGTGCAAAGCGAGACCACGCCCTTCTACCCGCGCAGCCCCTACGGCGCGGCCAAGCTCTATGCGCACTGGATGACGGTGAACCACCGCGAAAGCTTCGGCCTGCACGCCTCAAGCGGCATCCTGTTCAACCACGAGTCGCCGCTGCGCGGACCCGAGTTCGTCACGCGCAAGGTCACGCTGGCCGCGGCGCGCATCAAGCTCGGGCAGCAGAAGTCGCTGCGCCTGGGCAACATCGACGCCCAGCGCGACTGGGGCTTCGCCGGCGACTTCGTCGAGGCCATGTGGCTGATGCTGCAGCAGGACCAGCCCGACGATTACGTGGTGGCCACCGGCCGGACCACCACGGTGCGCGACATGTGCAGCCTTGCGTTCAATGCGGTGGGCCTGCGCTATGAAGACCACGTCGAGATCGACCCGGCGCTGATGCGGCCGGCCGAAGTGGAGGTGCTGCTGGGCAACCCCGGCAAGGCACGCGAGCGCCTGGGCTGGAGCGCCACCACCCCGCTGGAAGACCTGATCTCCATGATGGTCGAGGCCGACCTGGCGCGCGAGCGGCAGACCGCCTGAGCACGCCGCCCGGCGCGGCTACTGCCGGCCGTACTGGTCGTCGAAGCGCTCGATGTCGTCTTCGCCCAGGTAGGGGCCGCTCTGCACTTCGATCACCACCAGCGGCACCACGCCCGGGTTGTGCATGCGGTGCTTCACGCCGGCGGGAATGTAGGTCGACTCGTTGGCGCCGACCGTGATCTCGCGCTCGCCGTTGGTGACCAGCGCGCCGCCGCTCACCACCACCCAGTGCTCGCTGCGGTGATGGTGCAGCTGCAGGCTGAGCGCCGCGCCCGGCTTGACCTCCAGGCGCTTGATCTTGAACTGCGGGCCTTCGCCCAGGATGGTGTAGCTGCCCCAGGGGCGGTGCACCACCTGGTGCAGCTTGTGCGCCGCGTGGCCCTGCGCCTTCAGCTGCGCGTAGATGTGCCGCACATCCTGGCTGCGGCTGCGGTCGACCACCAGCACCGCATCCGAGGTGTCGATCACGATCAGGTTCTCCACGCCCACCGCGCCCACCAGGCGCTGGCCGCTCTGGATGTAGCAGCCGCGGCTGTCGTGCAGCAGCGCGCGGCCCTGCACGCGGTTGCCTTGTTCGTCGGCCGGCGACAGCTCGCCCACCGCCTCCCAGGAGCCAATGTCGCTCCAGCCGATCTGGCACGGCACCACCGCGATGCGCTCGGTTTTTTCCATCAGCGCGATGTCGATGGATTCCTCCGGCACCTGGCGAAAGGACTCCGGGTCCAGCTCGACCTGCGTCGTCCCCGGCGCCACCGCCGTGCGCGAGCGCTCCAGGCAGGCACGCGTGGCTTCCAGAATGGCCGGGCAATGCAACTCCATTTGTGCGATCACCGTGCCGGCGCTAAAGCAGAACATGCCGGCGTTCCAGTAGAAGCGGCCGCTCGCCACGTAGTCCAGCGCCAGGTCCAGGTTGGGCTTTTCCACGAAACGCTTGACGTCATTGCCCTCGCCCGCCTCGATGTAGCCGTAGCCGGTTTCAGCGCGCGTCGGCTTGATGCCGAAGGTGACGATCCTGCCTTCGCGCGCCAGCGCGCGCGCCCTGGCGACCGCGGCGGCGAACGCCTCCTGGTCCTGGATCAGGTGGTCGGCGGCCAGCACAAGCAGCTGCGCCTGTGCGCCATGGCTGCGTTCCACCTGCAGGGCGGCGGCGGCCACGGCCGCGGCGGTGTTGCGCTGGAACGGCTCGAGCACATAGGAGACCGGCAGCTTGCGCGTGGCCACTTCGCGGTACTCGTCCTGCACCTTGAAGAACAGTTCGCGGTTGCTGACCGTGAGCACGTCTTCCACGCCGGGCAGCATGGCGCCGCGCAGGTAGGCCTTCTGCAGCAGGCTCTGGCCGTCGCCCATGCGGATGAAGGGCTTGGGATGCAGCTCCCGGGAGACGGGCCACAGCCGCGAGCCGGCACCACCACAAAGAATCACGGGTACGAGCATGGCTTGGCCCAGGAAGAGAAACAGGTTGTTACTTTATGCGAGTGCGCCGCCAACAGCTCAGCTGCAAGGCGGCACGGACCTTATTTTGAACTCGACCGTGGACAAATGCGCAGCCTGACCGGCGACTCGGTCAGTTCAGACCACCTGAAGCGCCTTCAACACCGACTGCTGCTTTTGTACGAAAGCGTTGGCCTGCGCGGTGAGTTCCGCTAGGTTCTGCTGCGGATCCTCCAGCGGCTTGCCTTCCTTCAGCACGCGCTGCCCCTGCGATGCCAGCAGATCCCAGGCCGCGCGCGCCATGTCGGATGGCTGCGCCTTCTTGTTCTGCAGCGATTGCAGCAGGAACAGCTGCGTGATGCGCCCGACGGTGATGCCGCCGCCGGTCACCGGGCTGGCCAGGAAGTTCAGGTCGCCGCTCCAGCGGGCGCGCTGCATCAGATGCGCATTGAGCTTGTCGGTCTGCTTGGCTGCCTTGGCGATGGCGGGGTCGTCCTGCGCCGCATGCACGTGGCCGCCGCCGGCAAGCACCAGCACCGCCTGGCGCAACTGGCTGAAACCGATCTTCTTGCCATCGACGGCTGCTTCCAGCTCCGCCAGCGACATCGGCTTGTTGCCGCCCAGCGCGTCCAGGATGGGACCGTAGACGCCTTCCGCCATCGTGGCCTCGCCCATGGCGCCGGTGAACTTCAGCGGCACGTCCGTGCGGCTGGTGACCAGCACGACGCGCAGCTTGCGCAGCGCATCCGCCTGTTCCGCGGCGGACAGGCGGCGCGCGCCCTTGACCCAGTAGTCGCGCCGGAACTGCTGGTTCACCATGAAGTCGCGAACCGTCTCGCGAAACAGCGGATCGGCGATCTCGCCCAGCAGGTTGCGCTGGTCCTGCGTCAGGTTCACCGCGTCCACCAGGTCCGTCAGGTGCGCGGAACAGGCGTATCCCAGCTTGGCCTTGCCCAGCATCTCGGCCGCGTCGGCGAAATGCATGGGATGCCAGTCGCGGTTGAAGTATTCGTGCGCCAGGTACGGGCGCGCCTGCTCGCGCATTTTCTTCAACCGCTCGCCCGCGGCTGGATGGACGCGCCCGTAGGCCGGGTTCGTTGCCAGCAGCCGGTCGGCGAAATCCAGAGCGGCGTCGACGCGGCGCACCGTGCCGGATGCGCGCGAACCCATCAGCTCCGCATGCTGCGCCAGCATGTGGCGCATGGGCATGAAGCCGGCCCAGCCCGGCAAGGTGTTGTAGCTCACATAGACCACGCCGCCGACTTTCAGCCTGCGCGCGATGAAGTCGACGATGGCCTTGCGGTTCTCGTCGGAGATCCAGCTCCAGATGCCGTGCAGGCCGATGTAGTCGAATTCGGGCAGCCCGGGCCGATGCGCGAAATCGGCGAAGGCATCGTCGAACAGCTCGGCCCGGGCACCCGAGGTGCGGGCGAGCTCCTGGGCGAAGCCGACCTGCGCCGGATTGAAGTCGGTTCCCCACCAATGCGTGGGCGAAGCCGCCGCGTGCATGTTGATGCTCACGCCCTGGCCGAAGCCCAGCTCGCATGCCGCGCCCACTGCGGCCGGGGCGGCGATCCCGGCGCTCAGGAGCGCCAGTTGGACACGCAGCGGATTGAGCTCGGGGTAGTAGCCGTAGGTGTAGCCGATATCGGTCACATAGCCGGCTGACCAGTCGTCCATCGATGTTCCTCGCGCCCTGCGGCAAAAGCGGCGATTTTAGCCAGCGGCATCAAGCCGCCGCGGGTCAATTGAAGCGCAGCACACCTTCCTTGCTGAGGAATGCGAGGTCGTCCTGGCTCGACGGCTTGGCGGCAGCTGGCACGCGGCTCTGTGCCAGGCGTGCCAGCGTCTCGGCCTTGTGCATGGAGAGCAGCTGGCAATAGGCGAGCGGTAGCGCGCCACTGTGTCGCAGCTTCAGGAAGTCCTCGTCGGACACCTTCTGCATCGCGGCTTCGTCGATCTTGAAAATACCATTGACCTTCTGCTCGCCCTCGGCACTGCGCCAGTGCAGGTCCCAGGTTTGGATCAGGCCCTGGGCCTTCAGCTCCGCGCAGGATTTTTCCAGCAGCGGGCGGCCGCCGTCCATGAGGCGCAGGGCTTCCAGCACGTCCATCAGCGCCTTCGCCGGCTGGCCGTCCGGTGCGAAGAACGCCTCGCCCTCGGCTCCCTGCGCAATCAGCCCACTGTCCTCGTCGATGCAAAGCACCCGCTGCCCGTCCGATGCCTGCACGAAGGCGAACGGGTGGGCGCGCAGCGCCGCCGGCACGTAGCCGGCCAGCCAGCGCCCTTCGGACGACACAAACAGGTTCTCCTGCGGACGCAAGCCCAGCAGCGCCGCCGGCATGAAACCGTCGCCCTGCGGCAGGAACACCAACGGGAACGCGTGCATGGCCTGCGGTAGTTCCGCGGCCACAAGTGCCGCGGCGGCTGTCGGCGCGGCGTACTTCATGTCCGTGGGGCGGCGCCAGCGCAGCGCGTTGAAGCGCTCCGGCGTGATGGGGATCATCTTGGTCATCGCTATCCAGTCCCAAAAAAGAAAAACCGCCCTCTTTCGAGGGCGGTCGGAAGTGTGTCGATGCGCGGGCTTGCGCCCGCGGCATCAGCCGATCAGGCCAGCGTCAGGGCGCCATTCGCATCGCTCCAGGAGGCGGTGCTCAGGTCGATCGCGCCGGTGAGGCGGACCACCATATCGAAACCGTTCTGGAACGTGGTCGCGTTGGAACGGTCTTCCACCACATAGGTGTTGCCACCGAACTGGAACCAGCGAACGATATTGTCGGCACTGGCACTGGTCCCGGAGGTCGACGCATCCAGGAAGTCCTGGAACACGGCGGTGTCCGCCAGCGTGATCTTCGCGGTGTTGAACGTCGAGTTGCCCGTGCCGTACATGGACAGCTGGTCGCCGGTGCCTGCGTCAGTGATCGTCGTGTAGGTGTTGCCGTTCAGGTTGACGTAGACCTCGAAGTAGTCCGCACCCGCACCGCCAGTCACCGTGTTCAGGCCCATGCCCAGATCGATGATGTCGTTACCAGCGCCCAGGTCCACCGTGTTGGCGCCGTCGCCCAGGTACACGACGTCCGCGCCGGCACCCGTGCTGATGGTGTTGTTGGCGCCGTTGGTCTCGACGAAATCCACACCCGTACCGCCGGTGTAGGTCACGGCCTTGGTGGCCAAGAACCAGTCGACGTTGTTGGCGCCGGTGGCGCTGCCCTTGATGGTGGCCGCGCTCGTCAGGGCGCCGGTGGTCCAGCTGAAGCCGCCCTTGGTGATGCCGGAAGCATCGAGCGAGGTGATCGCGGTGCCCGTGTCGACCAGGTTCAGGCCGGCGTCGCCAGACACAGTGATCGTGGTCGCGCTCGCATCCATCAGCGTCAGCGAATGGGTGATGCCGGTAGGCGTGGTGTTGGTGTCGTCCGTGACGATGCTCACCGTCTCCACACCTGCAACGGAGATCGTGCCGCCAACAATGGCTCCAGCGCCGGTGAGCTTCAGGTTGATCGTGTCGGCGGTGCCGCTCGCATCCTTCATGCCGATGGAGATCAGGCCGGCGTTGTCGGAAGTGAGTACCACCGTACCGGCGTTGGCCATGTTGGTCAGCGCCAGCGTCGAAGACATCGACGCAACACCATCGACGCTGACGACGTTGGCGGCGATGCTGCTACCCGAGGAGCCGAACGAGGCCGGAGCGACGTTCGAGTACGGTGCATTCTGCTGGATGTCGACCGTGCTGCCCGGGGCCGTCACGGTATAAGCACCCGCGCCGTAAGCCGTGTTCAGGGACGTCTGCAGCAGACCCGCCAGCGTTGTAGCAACGGTTGCCGCGCTGTCATCAGTGCCGTCGTTGACGTAGCTCACCGTCTGGCCGACGAACGTCAGCGACGCGGTTTGCGTAGCGAGCAGGGTGCCGGTGAGGGCAACCGTCTGGTGCTCCGGAGAACCGGTCGTGCCGGCGTTCTGGCCTACGGTCGTCACATAGTTGGCGCCGTTCAGGTTGGTCAGGTTGACGGTGTTCGTCGCGCCGCCAGAAGCACCCGTCGTCAGCGTCAGGTGCTCGAAGTTGCTCACGACACCGTTGAACTTGGTGCTGGCGCTGGCGGTGACGGCATTGGCGGCCGTCATGACCAGCGTATCGGTACCGTCACCACCGTTGACCAAACCGCCGGTGCCCAGGACGGCGGTGTCGAAGATGACAGTGTCGTTGCCCGCGCCCATGTTGATGGCGACCGTGGTGGCGCCGATTTCAACCTTGTCGGCGCCGGAGCCGCCGGTGAAGGCAACCTTGTTGCCCAGCGTCGAGTCCACGGTGATGCCGCCGGTGTCGGTGCTGCCGTTGATGGAGGTCAGCGCCGCCGTGTCCAGGTAGGTGATCTCGAGGGCCTTGCTGCCGGCGATATTGATCGTGGTGGCGGATTCGGCATAGATGTCGAGGTCGGACGCGGCGGTGCCGGTGACGTTGAACGACAGCGTGGTGGCGGTTTCGTCCTCCACGTAGGTGTCGCTCACGTTGCTCAGGTTCACCGCCAGCGTGCGGGTGCCGGCGGCAGCGTCGATGTAGACGCCGTAGCCGTCGTAGTTGCTCAGATTCAGCGTGGTCAGGGCGTTGGTGTAGATGTCGGCATAGCCGTTCACGCCATCGAGGCTGACCGTGGCCAGGGTGTCGGTGGTGCCGATGTCTTCGATTTGTACGGTGCCGCCGCCGGTCACGCTCAGGTTCGTGACGTTGCTCTTGGTGGTGATGTCCGTGGTGTTGTAGTAGTAGTCACCGGTGTTGACCACGGTCATGGTGGTCAGGCCGGTCCAGTTGGACACGTCGGCATACAGCCCGTCGTAGTAGTCGTACGGATTCCATTCGACGATCAGCTTTTCGATGCTGGTCATCGAGACGCTGGTCGGCAGCACATAGTCGCCGATGGAGCCCGCGTCGTTGGAAACCACCAGGCTGAACGTGTCCATGCCGGCATTGCCGTTGACAGAGTCGAAAGAGTTCAGGCTGGCGTTGGTGGCGTAGAAGAAGTCGTTGCCCGTGGTGCCCAGCAGCGTGTCGATGCCAACCTTCAGCTCATAGGACAGGCCAACGTGGGCCTGCTCGTTGATGCGCGCCTCGGCGGTCACCACGGTGGCGTGGTCGGAGGTCACACCGACCAGCACGTCCTGCAGGGTGTGGAAGTTGGTGGAGCTCTGGCCTTCAGTGATCGTGTAGTAAGTGGCGACTTCGATGCGGTTCTGCAGCAGGGCCTTCGCTTGGGCGTAGGTGGCGCTGTTCGTGCCGAGCAGCAGTTGCTCGGCTTGCAGGATGATCTGGCCCCAGTTCACGCCGGCGTTCGCTTGGCCGAGGATGTAGTCGTTGGCTTCCTGCACGCCTTGCAGGCCCAGCGTTGCCAGGAACGTGGTGGTGAATTGCTGGGTGGTAAGGTAGGAGGGGTACAGCGTGTTGAACGCGGCGACGCCCGAGAGGCCTCGCGCCGTCATCGTCAGGCTGCGGCCGTTCGCTTCGAAGAAATCGCTGATTTCGTCGAAGTATTGCTTGCCGGGAGCGGCGTTAAACATGCTGACGACCAAGGTCATCAGGTTCGTCTGCTCTGTTGCGGTTAGTGCCATTCAGTTCTCCACTAAGTATTGAGAGGTATTCGGGCACCCTATTGCACCCGGTACGACGCGTAGTATAGGAGAGCCGGTTTAGAGGCTCCTGTGATTGTCGTCACAGGCCATGCGAGGTATTCTGGGCCGTTGTATTTCTACATCGAAGTCCAGCGCAACCCGAGGTAGACCCCGCGTTGGCGCACGGAAAACGCTTCCAGGTTGCTGCGCTGGGCCGATGCTTCGACGCTTCCCAGCAGCGCCAGCCCCCCCCCAAGTGCGAAGCTCGCCTCGGCCTGGAAGGCGTGTCGCGTGATGGCGCGAGAGGCGTTGTTCGCGAGCAGCGCACTGTATCCGCTCGCGTCCGCCTGGCGCGTGGATGCCCACTGGACGCCGAGCCTTCCGGGTCCCAGCACACCCGGCCAGGGGCTGGCAAGAGGCCGGTCCCATGCGGCGCGGAATTCGGCGCGATCCTGCCGCCCGCCCGGACGTGCGCCGCTCTCGGGCCTGTCGCGTCCCGTACGCAATTGCACGCTGAAGGTCGAAGCGGCAGCCTGCTCGCCCCTGGCACACAGCAGGCCGGCTGTCAAGCCTTGGTACATTCCATCGAGATCCGGCGTGCCCGGATAGTGCCTGCTTTCCAGCTCATAGCCCGCCGTCGGCCGGCAGCCGGCGAGCAGGTCCGCCACGGCGCCAAGCGGGGAAGCCGGGCTTCCCAGCGCCGGCCATTGGTACTGGGCTTGCACGCGGCCGATCTGCAGCAGGTCGGCGCCGCCGAAGCGCAGGCGTGTCGTCGAGCCGCGCACCACCCACTGGCGCGGCGCCGCCGGCGCCTGCAGCCAGGACAGCGCAAGGTCGCCCTGCTGGTAGTTCGTGCCGCCTTCCCGCGTCTGCCGCGCCCGGATTTCCGCCTGCGCCACCCAGAGCGACGAACCGGTGGCCCGCAGTCCTTGCCACTGCAAGGTGTTCAGCACGGCCGCGCCGGGATACGGCAGCGACGAGGGCGCAAGCGGCAGGGTGACGTTGCCTTGCGGGAAGGTGAGCGTCAGCTCCGACACCGACGGCGCGTTGTTCAGGTTGCTATCCCAGCCCACCAGGCTGGTCAGCTGCACGCGGTGAAGCCAGGCCGTTGCAGATGGCCCTTCCCTATTGGCGGGCTGCCGGTCCAGTGCGGCGCGCAAGGCCGGCGGCAGGTCCGGCCGCGCGCGCAGTTCGTCCAGCAAAGCGGAAGCGGCCTGCACCTGGCCGGTGGCAGCCAGCGCCAGCGCCAGATCCAGTTCGGCGGCCGGCAGGTCCGGGCGCATCAACAGCGCCCGCTCCAGCGGTTCGACAGCCGCGGCCGCCTCGCCGAGCGCCATCAGGACGGCGCCGCGGTAGGCGTGGAAGAAGGCGTCGCGAAGACAGGCGGGCTGCGCGGCCGCCCCGTCCAGCCGGTCGGCCAGGGCGCGCAGTTGCGGCTTGCCTTCCGGCAACGGGTATGCCGGCTGCTCGGGACACACGGCATGAGCCGCAACGGGCGGTGCCGATTGCGCCCGCGCCGCGGACGAAACACCCGCGGCGGCGAGACAAGCCAGAAGGAGGGAACGGACGATCACGCTGCGCGTAACGCAGCCGAGCCGGAGCCCTTACGCTGCAGAATGCTTTTGTTGCTTGAGATATTGCAGGTTGCGCCGATCGCCGGGGGAGCCTGGCAACAGCAAGCTGCGCAGTGTAAAGACTCCACTACTGTGCCGCAAGCCCGGCAGCAAGAACGCGCCGAGCGGCTTGAGCGCCAGCTCGCTGTGTTCGAACGGCACGCCGACGCGCCGCGCGGCCTCCTCGCCCACCAACACCGGATACGACAGGTCGGCGGTGAGCTCCTGCAGGCGCAGCGCAATGGTGACGGTCTGGCCCAGGACAGTGTGCACGCGCCGGCCGCGCGCGCCGAAGCTGCCCAGCAGTGCGGTGCCGCTTTCCACGCCGACGCCCAGCGCCAGCGGCTCCAGCCCTTGCGGTGGCACATTGGGCAGCTCCTCGCTGCAGCGCAGCCACAGCTCGCGCGCGGCGGCCAGGCCGGCGCGCGCATGGTCTTCAAGTGGCTGCGGGCCGTTGAAGAGGGCCACCAGGCCGTCGCCCACCATTTCCTCGACCACACCGCCGTGGGCTTCCACCACCTCGGCAGCGGTGCTGTAGAAGCGATGCAGCACCCGGGCCGCGTCCTCCGGGCTGCGCGCTTCGCTGTAGGCGGAGAAGTTGCGCAGGTCAGCCGTCAGCACCGTGAGGTCGCGCCGTTCGGCAACGATTTCGCCGGACGGCTCGGCCAGCGCCACCTGCTCGGCCACGGCACCCGGCAGGTAGCTCGCCAGATTGCGGAACAGACGCCCGCGCTCGGCCAGGCTGCGTGCGTGCTCGGCCAACCCCAGGAACAGGCCGGCCAGCACGACGGCCAGTGCGGCATGCGACCAGCCCAGCCACCATCCCGCGCTGGCCAAGGCGGCCGCATGCAGCCCGAAAGCGACCAGCGCCAGCGCGAGGCCGGCCATGGGAAGCCACAGCGCGCGCTGCGACTGCGGGCCGGCCCGGCGCGTCCCCGGCCGCAGGC
>NZ_JACCWG010000165.1 GCF_013697775.1 Ramlibacter sp.
ATCGAGCTGCGCGCGCTCGGCCAGCTGCGACGACAGCAGCCCCTCTTCCTGCGCCAGCAACGCCAGCACGCGCCACTCGCGCCAGGTGATGCCGAACCGCCCTTCGCACAGGCGCACCACCATGCCGCCGGCGACGGCGCGCAGGCGGCTGATGCGGTAGAGCAGCAGGTCGTCCAGCGCGGCGGGCTCGGCCAGGCGGCAGGCGGGCATGGGGGTTTGTGCGGGGGATGATTGATTTGAACAATCGATTGTCCGCGCAATACAGTGGGCACGGACCCCAACGCGAAGGACCGCCATGCTGCGCCGAACCACCCTCCTTGCCGCTCTCCTTGCCGCCGGCCTGCTGGCCAGCCTCACCGCCGTGCACGCGCAGGACACCACGCTGCGCATCGTGGTCGGTTATGCGCCGGGCGGCTCGACCGACCGCGTCGCGCGCATCGTCGGCGAGAAGCTGCAGGCCCGCCTGGGTATGCCGGTGGTGGTGGAGAACAAGCCGGGCGCGGGCGGCCGACTGGCGGCGCAGCAGCTGCGCGCCGCGCCGGCCGGGCAGAACGTGCTGATGGTGGCGAATCCGGCCGTGATGGTGGTGGCGCCGCTGGTGTTCAAGGACAACGGCTACGACCCCGAGCGCGACTTCGTGCCGGTGTCGCACGTCAACGACTACGAGTTCGCGCTGGCGGTGGCGCAGGCGGTGCCGGTACGCGAGCTCAGCCACCTGCTGGCCTGGCTGCGCGCCAATCCCGGCCAGGCCAACTTCGGCGTGCCGGCCACCGGCAGCCTGCCGCACTTCTTCGCGCTGATGACCGGCGAAAAAGCCGGCGTGCAGGCCCAGGTGGTGGGCTATCGCGGCTCGGGGCCGCTGCTGACCGACCTGCTGGGCGGCCAGGTGCCGGTGGCCTTCGATACGCTGGACACGCTGCTGCCGCAGCACGATGCCGGCAAGCTGCGCATCCTGGCCATCTCCGGCGCGAAGCGCTCGCCCACCGCGCCCGGCGTGCCGACCTTCAAGGAGGCCGGGCTGGACTTGGTGGCGACCGGCTGGAACGCGTTCTTCGCGCCGGCCGCCATGCCGCGCGAGAAAGTCGCGCAGTACGCCGCCGCCATCCAGGACGCCATGCGCGATCCCGACACGCAGCGCAAGTTCACCGACGCCAAGATGACGCCGGTGGTCAGTTCGCAGGCGCAGACCGCGGCCATGCTCAAGGCCTACCGCGCGCAATGGGCGCCGGTGGTGCGCAAGTCGGGCTACCAGCCGTGAGCACGGCGGCGCCCATGCAAGGAGCGCGCGACGCGCGGCCCAACGTCGTCTTCATCGTCGCCGACGACCTGGGCTTCGCCGACCTGGGCTGCTACGGCGGGCGCGACGCGGCGTTCGGCGCGGTGTCGCCGGTGCTGGACGGCCTGGCCGCCAACGGCCTGCGCTTCACGCAGGGCTATGCCAACTCGCCGGTGTGCTCGCCCACGCGCTTCGCGCTGATGACGGCGCGCTACCAGTACCGGCTGCGCGGCGCGGCGGAAGAGCCGATCAACAGCAAGAGCCGCGGCAGCACCACGCTGGGCCTGCCGCCGGAGCATCCCACCCTGCCCTCGCTGCTGCGCGGCGCCGGCTACCGCACGGCCCTGGTCGGCAAGTGGCATCTCGGCTATCCGCCCAGCTTCGGGCCGCTGCGTTCGGGCTACGAGGAATTCTTCGGCCCGATGTCCGGCGGCGTCGACTACTTCACCCACTGCAGCAGCACCGGCCAGCACGACCTGTGGAGCGGCGACGCGCAGCAGCGCGAGGACGGCTACCTGACCGACTTGCTCTCGCGCCGCGCGGTGGACTATATCGACAGTATGGCGGCGCAGCCGGCGCCCTTCTTCCTCAGCCTGCACTACACCGCGCCGCACTGGCCCTGGGAGACGCGCGACGACGCGGCACTGGCGCAGGAGGTCAAGGACAACCTGTTCCACCTGCACGGCGGCAACATCCACACCTACCGCCGCATGGTCCACCATATGGACGAGGGCATCGGCTGGGTGATGGACGCCCTGCGGCGCCACGGCATGGCGGACAACACGCTGGTGGTCTTCACCAGCGACAACGGCGGCGAACGCTTTTCCGACAACTGGCCGCTGGTGGGCGGCAAGATGGACCTCACCGAAGGCGGCATCCGCGTGCCGTGGATCGCGCACTGGCCGGCGGCCATCGCGTCCGGCGGCGTGAGCGGCCAGCATTGCATGACCATGGACTGGTCGGCCACGATGCTGGAGGCCTGCGGCGCCGCGGCCGACCCGGCCTGGCCGCTGGACGGCGTGTCGCTGCTGCCGGTGCTGCGCGATCCGGCGCACACGTTCGCGCGGCCGCTGTTCTGGCGCATGAACCACCGCGGCCAGCGCGCGCTGCGCGACGGCGACTGGAAGTACCTGCGCGTGGACGGCCACGACTACCTGTTCGACATTCCGGCCGACGAGCGCGAGCGCGCCAACCTGGCCGGCCGCGACCCGGCGCGGCTCGCGCAGCTGCGCGATGCCTGGGAGGCGTGGAACCTCACCATGCCGCCGATCCCGCAGGACGCGACCGTGAGCCTGGGCTATTCGGCCAAGGACATGCCGCAGCGCTGATGCCGCGCGCATCGCAAGGCATACTTCCCGCATGCATGAGCTGTACCGCTGGTTGCCCTTCCTGCGCTGGCCGCGTCCCACCCTGAGCCTGCTGCGCGGCGAAGTCCTCGCCAGTTTCACCGTCGCGGTGGTGATGATTCCGCAGTCGGTCGCCTATGCCGGCCTGGCGGGCATGCCGCTGGTGGCCGGCCTCTATGCCGCATTCCTGCCGACCCTGATCTCCGTGCTGTTCAGCGGCTCGACCCGCCTGTCGGTCGGACCTTCCGCGCTCAGCAGCGTGCTGGTCGGCGCTTCCCTGCTGACACTGGCGCAGCCTGGCAGCACCGACTGGGTGGCGCTGGCCGTCTGGCTCGGTTTGCTGTCGGGCCTGATGCAGTTCGCCGTCGGCGCGAGCGGCGCATCGTGGATGCTGAACCTGGTGAGCACGCCGGTGCTGTCGGGATTCACCCAGGCCGCGGCGCTGCTGATCATCGGCTCGCAACTGCCCTCGCTGCTGGGGCTGCACGGCGCCTGGCGCGAATGGCTGCAGGCCGTACCGCCGGTCCACTACGAAACGCTTGGCTACGGCATGGCCAGCCTGGCGCTGCTGGTGCTGGGCAAACGCTATGCGCCACGGGTGCCGATGGTGCTGGTAGTGCTGGCCGCCGCCGGCGCGGTGAGCGCCTGGAGCGACTACGCCGCGCGCGGCAAGGTCGTCGGCGCGCTGCCGGCCGGGTTGCCCTCGCTGTATTGGCCGGCGCTGCCGACCTGGGACGCGCTCGGCTCACTCCTGGTGCCGGCACTGGTGCTCGCGCTGGTGAGCTCGCTGGAGATGGCGGCCAGCGCCAAGATCGAAAGCCAGCACGACGGCAAGCGCTGGGACGCCAGCCAGGACCTGATCGGCCAGGGCATGGGCAAGCTTGCTTCGGCCCTGTGCGGCAGCTTCCCCACCAGCACCTCGTTCTCGCGCTCGGCCATCACGCTGTACTCGGGGGCGAAAACCGGCTGGGCCACCGTGTCGGTGACCTGCGTGGTGCTGCTGGTGCTGCTGTTCTTCACGCCGGCGCTGGCGCCGGTGCCGCAGGCGGCGCTGGCGGCGGTGGTGGTCGCGGCGGTGTCCAGCCTGTTCAAGCCGCGCACCCTGTTCGCGCTGCGCCGCATCGACCGGGTGGAGGCGGTGATCGCGTTCACCACCTTCGGCGTGACGCTGCTGACGGCGCCGCGCATTTACTGGGGCGTGCTCACCGGCGTGGTCATGGGGCTGGCGCACTTCCTCTACAACCGGCTGCACCCGCGCATCATCGAGATCGGCCTGCATCCGGACGGCAGCCTGCGCGACCGCCACCTGTGGCACCTGCCGCCGCTGGCGCCTGCCCTGTATGCGCTGCGCATGGACGACGCGCTGGACTTCGCCTCGGCCACGGCGCTGGAGCGCGCCGTCACCGAGCACATCGCGGTACACCCGCAGGTGCGCCACGTCTGCCTGTTCGCGCAGCCGATCAACCGCATCGACGCCACCGGCGTGGAAACCTTCGCGCAGCTGCGCAAGGCGCTGCAGGCGCGCGACATCGTGCTGCACATCAGCGGCATCAAGCTGCCGGTAGAGCGGGTACTGGAACGCGCCGGCGCGCTCAAGCCGGGGCTGCTGCTGCGCATGTACCGCACCGACGCGGAAACGCTGCAGGCCCTGGGCAGCTGCTGCGCAGCAACCCAGCCCGCAGGCGGTGCGCCTTCAGACGTCGAGCTTAAGAGCGGCTAACAAAACGGCTGCAAGGTTCGCAGGCAGATGACGCAGCAAGCCAGGGACAGCAAGGCAAGATGAACATCGATACGGCGCTCAAAGCGGATGCGCAGCTTGCCCAAGGCGGCCAGCCATGCATGGGTTCGCTCCACCACCCAGCGGTGGCGTCCCAGCCTGTCGTTGCGCTCCACGCCCTCGCGCGCGATGCGGTCCTGAATGCCGTTGAGGGCCATCTCGTCGCTCACGCGCGGGCGGCCTCCTTTGGGCGAGGGCGCCACAACGGGCAGCAAGGGCGCAATCTTCTTGAACAGCGCCGCGCTGATCTCTTGCTCTTGTTCGTCCCATGCGTCGGCAAACGCTCCAACCAGAGTTGCCGATGACACCGTTTTTGTTAGCCGCTCTTAGCGATATTGCTGCTGAGCTTATGGTTTTACCTTTTGTTGCTGCGGCTTTTTAGCTGCATGCGCGCGCGCACGGGCGATGTGCACCATGACGCGTCACGCGCTCACGATCCAGCCTTCCAGCGGGTCGAGGTCCGGCGGCAGGCCGTAGCGCGGCGCACCCTGGCGATGCGCCCACGCGGCCTGCACCAGGCACAACACGGCGTCCAGGCTGTCGCCGCTGGCGTCGTCGGCCAGCGCGTCGCGCTGCGCGTGCGTGAGCTTCACCCGCAGGCCCAGCCGCGTGCCGCCATGCTCCAGGGTGGTGAGCAGGTCCTTGCGCGCGATCAGGCGTTCGGGCGTCTGCCGGGCCTTGTCGTCGCTCTTGTAGCTGCGCGCGCCGAGCAGCTCGCGCGCCAGCAGCCCCGGGTACGCTTCCAGCGCCACGCGCCGCGGATCGCCCGCATGCAGGCCGGGAATGTCGACGCCCGCTTCCAGCAGCAGCGGCACGGCCGCATGCAGCATGTAGGCCACCGGCGGGTTCACCCATTTCATCGACGGGCTGGAGCCGGCCAGCTTGTCGAAGCGGCGGTGCGCGAACTTGCCGCCCACCGGGCGCGCGTCGCAATACGCGGCGAAGGTGTCGCGGATCTGCGCGCGTGTGAGGCCCGCGTAGTGGCGCATGCAATCGCGCCATTGCAGCGGCCAGCCCAGGTTCTCGACCAGTTCGCGCGGCAGGCCGAACGGAAAGTCGAAGCCGCCGATCCAGTCGCCCGGCGCGGCCAGCCAGTCGCCGAACGCCTGCAGGGTCGGCAGCCTCTCCAGCCGCTGGAGCACCACGCGTGCCCCCACCAGCGTGCCGAACGCCAGCACGATGGGCTTGCGCCGCGTCGGCGCGCTGGAGAAATCGCAGCCGACCAGCGGCGGCGATGCCGTGCCCGTCACGCGGGTGCCAGGGCCGCGCGCACCGCATCGGGAATGGCGATGCTGGCCAGCGGCGTGCCGGGCCCGGCCGTGTAGCGGCACCACACGCGCGACTCGCTGCCGCGCGCCAGCACGCGGCCGTCGGCGGCCATCGCGATCTCATGGCTCACGGTGAACGAGCTGCGGCCCCAGCGCGAGACTTCGGACAGCACCACGCATTCGTCGCCCCAGGTGGGCGAGGCGATGAAGGCGCAGGCGGAATCCACCAGCGGCAGGGTGAACTGCTCGGCGCGCATGCGTCCGGCGTCGTAGCCGGCGGCGGCGACGAGGTTCCAGCTGGCCGCGTCCATCCAGCGGTAGTAGGTGGGGTAGTAGATGATGCCCGCGGGATCGCAGTCCCCCCAGGCGAGCGTGCGGCGCAGGCGGCCCTTCATCGCGGCGCGAAGTGGTTCAGACCCGTCCGCAGATGGCGGCCGTGGCCATCAGGTCTTTCAGTAGCGCCAGCGACACCTTGCCCGACACGCCGTACGGATCCAGTTCAGGCTTTTCGGAATACTTCAGCAGGATCGACTGGTTGAGCTTGGAGATATTGACCTGCCCCATGGTCCAGCCGCCGAAGCGCCGCTCGGAGATTTCCTCGTAGTGCAGCAGCGCCACGTCCTTGTGGCGCACGTCCTTCTGGATAAAACCGAACAGCTCGCTCACCTGCATGCGCCCGCCCTCGATGGCCTGCAGGAAGATGCCGCCGCCGTAGCAGAGGATGCCGGTGATGCCGCTGACCGGGTTGTGCTGCCGCGCCTGCGACAGGATGGATTCGATGGCTTGCGGGCTGGTATCGACAGCGCGACTGCAATAGAGAAGACGGACCAGCATGTCGGAATCCTACTCCGCTCAGCGCGGAATCAGGGCGAGAAATTCGCGGCGCAGCGCCGGGTCCTTCAGGAACACGCCGCGCATGACCGAATTGATCATCTTGCTGTCCAGGTCCTTCACCCCGCGCCAGGCCATGCAGTAGTGGGTGGCCTCCATCACGATGGCCAGACCGTCGGGCTGGGTCTTCTCCATGATGAGGTCGGCCAGCTGCACCACGGCTTCCTCCTGGATCTGCGGGCGGCCCATCACCCACTCGGCCAGCCGCGCGTACTTCGACAGGCCGATCACGTTGGTGTGCTCGTTGGGCAGGATGCCGATCCACACCCTGCCGATGACCGGGCAGAAGTGGTGGCTGCAGGCCGAGCGCACCGTGATCGGGCCGACGATCATCAGTTCGTTCAGGTGCTCGGCATTCGGGAACTCGGTGATCGCCGGCGCCTTGACGTAGCGGCCGCGGAACACCTCGTTGAGGTACATCTTGGCCACGCGCCGCGCGGTGTCGCCGGTGTTGTGGTCGCTCACCGTGTCGATGACCATGCTGTCCAGCACGCCCTGCATCTTTTGCGCCACCTCGTCGAGCATCGCCTCCAGCTCGCCCGGCTGGATGAACTCGGCGATGTTGTCGTTGGAGTGGAAGCGCTTGCGCGCGGCCACGATGCGCTCGCGGATCTTCACGGAGACCGGCGTGCCTTCGTCTTCGGGCGTGGGGGGCATGGAAGAAGCGGCTTTCATGAGCATGGAAGATCGTAACACCGGCCCTTTTCCCCACGGGCGGCCGGATTGTCAGGAGTGCAGCATGGCCTCCAGGTCCTGCAGGCTGTTGGCTTCGTGCAGCGGCTTGTCGCCGCGGATGCGCAGCATGCGCGGAAAGCGCACGGCGATGCCGCTCTTGTGGCGCGTGGAGCGGTTGATGCCTTCGAAGCCCAGCTCGAACACCAGGCTCGGCTTCACGCTGCGCACCGGGCCGAACTTCTCCAGCGTGTTCCTGCGGATGATGGCGTCCACCTGCCGGAACTCCTCGTCGGTGAGGCCGGAGTACGCCTTGGCGAATGGCACCAGCTGCAAGGCGCCGGGCTGCGCCGGCTTCTTGTTCGCGATGGCCGCGAGCACCGCGTCGGCCTCGGCTTTGTCTTGCGGCTGTCGGCTCCACACGGCGAAGGTGTAGTCGGTGTAGACGGAGGAACGCCGGCCATGCCCGGCCTGCGCGTAGATCAGCACGCAGTCGATGGTCATGGGGTCGATCTTCCATTTCCACCACAGGCCTTCGGCCTTGGTGCGCCCGGTGCCGTAGCCGGCGTCCTGCCGCTTGAGCATGAAGCCTTCCACGCCGCGCTCGCGCGACTGCGCGCGCTTGCGCGCGAAGGCCGCCCAGGAGTCGGCGGTTTCCACCGGCGACAGCCGAAAGCCGGTGCCTTGCAGCAGCACCTCCAGCCGCGCGCGGCGTTCGCGCTGCGGCAGCCCGCGGATGTCCTCGCTGGCCTGCTCCAGCAGGTCGTAGCAGATGAAGGTCACCGGCGCGTCGGCCAATATCTTCTTCGTGAGGTTCTTGCGGCCGATGCGCTGCTGCAGCAAGGCGAAGGGCGCAGGCCGCCAGGCGATCTCGCCAGTCTCGGCATCGGCCTCCTCCTGCCACACCAGGATTTCGCCATCCAGCACCGTGCCGTCGGGCAGCGGCCCGGCCAGCGCCGCGATTTCCGGAAAGCGCTCGGTCACCAGCTCCTCGCCGCGCGACCACACCCAGACCTGGCCCTCGCGCTTGACCACCTGGCCGCGGATGCCGTCGTACTTCCATTCCACCAGCCAGTCGGTCACCGGCCCGAGCCGCGGCGCGAACACCTCGGGCGGCAAATCGAGCTGGTGCGCGAGAAAGAACGGATACGGCTGGCCAGGGTCGCGCAGCTCGCTGTCGGCCTGCCCCGTGTCGGCGATCAGCGCCTGGTAGCGCTCGGGCGACGGCGGCTGCTTGCCGTCGGTGTAGCCCATCATGCGCTGCGCCACGCGCTTGGCGTCGACCCCGGCGTGGGCCGCCAACGCGCGCTGCACCAGCAGCTTGCTCACGCCGACGCGAAAGCCGCCGCCGACCAGCTTGGTCAGCAGGAAGCGGCCCAGCGTGTCCAGCTCCCGCCAGTAGCCGGCCACGCGTTGCGCGACTTCCTCGTCGGGCATGCCGCGCAGCGGCAGCAGGCGGTCTTCCACCCACTCGGCCAGCCCCACGTCGGACGGCGCATCGCCGCGCGGCAGCACCAGCGCGATGGTTTCGGCCAGGTCGCCGACCTGCTGGTAGCACTCGTCGAAGAGCCAGTATTCGATGTTCGCCATGCGGCAGGCCAGCCCCACCAGCGAAGCCGTTTTCACCACCTGCCGCGGCTTGCCGCCCGCGAGGAAATACACGGCCCAGGCGGCGTCGCGCGGCGGCGCCTCGTCGAAATAGCGCGTGAGCGCTTCCACCTTCTCGTTGGTGGATGTCGTCGCGTCGAGCTCGCTGAAAAGGCGGGAGAAGCGGCGCATGGTTCAGCCCGCGACGGTCAACGGAAGTACCCGCGCGTGAGCATCAGCGCGAACAGGCCCATCACGCCCAGGAACGCCGGCCAGCCGAGCGCGAACCACAGCAGGAAGCGGCGATGGAAGCGCGCGTCGAGCTGCCCCACCGTCGCCGCCTGCGCGGCGGCGTTGCGCAACTGCACCTGCAGCCACACCACCGGCAGCCAGCAGGCGCCGACGAACACATACAGCGCCAGCACCCAGGCCATCCAGCGGTCCGGCCATTGGCCGCCCGTCATGCGCCAGAGCACATAGCCGGTGACGGGCTGCACCGCGGCAGCCGTCGCGGTGAACACCATGTCGGCCAGCACCGTCAGGCGCAGCACGCCGCGGATCAGGCCGATGTCGCCCAGCTCCATGCCTTTGCGATAACCGAACCAGGCGAAGAACGCGATGCCCAGGCCGGTGCCGAACAGCAGGGTGGAGCCGACGATGTGCAGCCACTTGACGAGCAGGTAGGTCATGCGGAGGTTTCCTCCGCCGGTGGCGCCAGGTCCGCCTCGAGCACGTCGTCGCCGTACTCGGTCTCGAACGACTCGGCCTGCCAGCCGTGCTCGCGCAGGTAGCGCACCATCACGGCCGAACTGCCGTGCGTGACGATGACGCGCCGCGCGCCGGTGGCCTCGATGGCC
>NZ_JACCWG010000199.1 GCF_013697775.1 Ramlibacter sp.
CTTCGGCACCGGCGGCGGACAGGAGGCGGCCGACACCCTGGGCGTGCCGCTCATGGCGCAGATCCCGCTGATGCCGGCGCTCCGCGAGGGGGGCGACACCGGCACACCGCTGGTGATCAGCGATCCCGACGCGCCGGCGTCGGAGGCGCTCCTGGAGGCCGCATGCGCCCTGGTGCGCGCGACCAAGTCGAAGATCGGCAGACCGCTGAACCTGATGGCGGTGCCCGGCCTGCCACCGATCCAGGAGCTGGCCGCCGCCGGCATGCGCCGCCTGAGCGTCGGCCCCGCCACCTTCCAGGCCGCGTACGGCGCGGCGCGCGCCCGCGTGCATGCGCTGCTGTCGCAAGGCGCGGTGGATGCGCTGTTCGCGGACGGCGTGTCCTACCCCGACATGCAGCGCATCTGCGCGGCTCGCGGGTAACGCTGCATCAGGGCGCGCGGACCACCGCCCGCGTCAGCCGGCGCACCAGCGGCAGCACGCCCAGCAGCGTGGGAAAGGCCACCACCCACGAGATGCCCCACGCGCCGAGCCACACGCGCAGGAAGTCCGGCGCGGGGCCGATGCCGCGCAGCGTGCTCACCATCGAGATGACGAAGGTCATGATGACCGACAGGAACAGCGGCATCACCAGCCCGGCAAAGCGCGGCGGCAGCTTGGTCATGGCGGCGGCAGGTAGCACGGCTGCGCGATGCACCGGTCGTACTCGCGCCGCAGCGCCGGGTCCATGAGCACTTGGCGCGCCGCGGCCAGCGTGCCGGGCGTGCGCCCGTTCAGCCAGGCCAGCGCGCGCCCCAGCCGGCCGCGCGGCAGGCCGGCCAGCGCGTCCTGGTAGGCGGCCTCGATCTGCGCCGATGTCGCGGCGCGGTCCACGCCCAGCAGTCCGTAGAAGCTGTACTCAAACATCGCCGTGCGGCTTGAAGGATCCGCCGGCGATGGCGCGCGCGCGTTCGAGCACCCAGCCGGCGTCCTTGCGCAGCAGGTGCCGCATGTGGAACACGCCCGGCCCCGCCAGCCCGTCGGCCTTGTCGAAGTGGCGCGTCTCCTCGGCCGGCAGGTAGTTGTCCAGCGCGTCGTTGATGCCGATGCTGGTCGGGCGCGTCTGCAGCGACACGCGCTCGATCGGCAGCAGCCGGAAAAACATCTCGATCGACGCGCCGGCCAGCACCGCCGCGATGTTCGAGCCGCGCCCCGCCAGCACCCGCCGGTCCACGCCACCCAGGGCCTGGCGCACCAGTTCGCGGTGGGTGTGCATGTAGGTGTGGAAGTGCGGGAAGTTCTCGGTGGGGCTGTAGCGGTTGACGTTGGTGTAGCCCATCACCACGCCGTTGAGCGTCAGCGTGAAGAGCACGCAGGGCTGGTGCACGCCGGGCTGGCGGATGAACCCCATGAACCGCCTGCGCGCGTCGTCCGGGCCGCCCAGCCGCTCGCGGTCGATGCGCAGCAGGTTCTTGATGCGCTCGCCGCTGAAGTGCCAGTACTTGACGTACGCCTCGGCGTCCTCGGGCAGCGCATCGCGCACGCCGACGCAGCCAAAGCGCATCGCGATGCTGTTGCCCGGCACGCTGCGGTCGATGCGCAATTCCATCGGGAAGCTCCTCCTTGCCGGCGCATGCGCAACCGGTCATCAGAGGTTAGCCAGCGGGCCGCCCGCCGTAAATTCATCAGATCTGACGAGTGGCGGCGCGCGGCGACCGGCCGGGGAACACCGACAGCAGCGCGATCGCCGTCACGGCCACCGCGGCCAGCATCAGCCCCTGGGCGCCGGCGTGCACCATCACCCCGGCGCCCAGCGCGCTGCCGATGGCCGTGCCGAGATTGGCGGCCGAATTGTTCAGCGACAGCACCAGCGTGCGGTGCTGCGGGGCCATGGCCAGCAGCCTGCTTTGCTGCAGCGGGAACAGCGCCCAGCCGCAGCAGGCCATGACGAGATAGCCGCCCAGCTGCACCGCCGGCACGGCGGGGAACAGGCTCATGCACGCCAGATTCACAAGCGCCACCCCCAGGCAGACCGGCAACGCGCGCCCGGGGCCGTAGGCGTCCGCCACGCGCCCGCCGAGAAAACTGCCGGCGATGCCGCCCAGCCCGAAACTCACCAGCAGCGCCTGCGCCATGCCGAAGCCGAAGCCGCCGAACATCGCGGTGGTGAACAGGTAGACCGTGTTGGACCCCATCCAGATGAAGATGCTGGGCAGCAGGGCGGCCAGCACGCGCGCGTCGGCCAGCGGCGCCAGGCGTTCGCGCAGGCTGCTCACGGTGTTGATCGACACCGGCGGCAGCGGCGTGAAGCGCAGCACCACCGCCGCCAGGCCGATCAGCACGGCGTCAAGCCCGAAGGCCGCGCGCCAGCCGAAGCGGCTGGCCACCTCGGCGCCGACCGGCACGCCGACCAGCTGCGCGCTGACCAGCGCGGCCGACATGATGGCC
>NZ_JACCWG010000225.1 GCF_013697775.1 Ramlibacter sp.
GGCGCGGCGGCCGGCTTGGCCGGCGGCGCAGCTTCGCGCGCGGCGGCGGCAGGCGCGGAGGCCGTCGCGGTCTCCTTGGCCTCGGCAGCGGCCGGCAGCCCGCCCTTCACGTTGCCCGCGCCTTCCACCTCCAGGTGGATGATGGCCGTGCCGACCGCGATCAGCTGGCCCGGCACGCCGTCCAGCGAGGCGATGGTGCCGGCCACCGGCGACGGGATTTCCACCGTGGCCTTGTCGGTCATCACGTCGGCCAGGATCTGGTCCTCGGCCACCGTGTCGCCCACCTTCACGCGCCACTCCACCAGTTCCACTTCGGCAATGCCTTCGCCGATGTCGGGCATCTTGATTGCGTACAGACCCATGATCAAGCCTCCATCGCGCGCTTGAACGCGGCGGCCACGCGGGTCGGGCCGGGGAAATACGCCCACTCCTGGGCGTGCGGGTACGGCGTGTCCCAGCCGGCGACGCGCTCGATCGGTGCCTCCAGGTGGTAGAAGCAGTGCTCCTGCACCAGCGATGTCAGCTCGGCGCCGAAGCCGCTGGTCTTGGTGGCTTCGTGCACCACGGCGCAGCGGCCGGTCTTGCGCACCGATTCCAGCACCGTGTCGAGGTCGAGCGGCCAGAGCGAGCGCAGGTCGATGATCTCGGCGTCGATGCCGGCTTCCTCGGCCGCGGCGCGGCAGACCCACACCATGGTGCCGTAGGTCACCACGGTCAGTTCCTTGCCGGGGCGGGCAATCGCCGCCTGTTCCAGCGGGATGTTGTAGTAGCCCTCGGGCACCTCGCCCATCGGGTGCTTGGACCACGGCACGACGGGACGGTCGTGGTGGCCGTCGAACGGGCCGTTGTACAGGCGCTTGGGCTCCAGGAAGATCACCGGATCGTCGCACTCGATGGACGAGATCAGCAGGCCCTTGGCGTCGTACGGGTTGCTGGGCATCACCGTGCGCAGGCCGCACACGTGGGTGAAGAAGGCCTCGGGGCTCTGGCTGTGCGTCTGGCCGCCGTAGATGCCGCCGCCGCAGGGCATGCGCACCGTGATCGGCGCGGTGAAGTCGCCGGCCGAGCGAAAGCGCAGGCGCGCCGCTTCCGAGATCAGCTGGTCGGCCGCGGGATAGAAGTAGTCGGCGAACTGGATCTCCGCCACCGGCCGCAGGCCGTAGGCGCCCATGCCCACCGCCGTGCCGACGATGCCGCCCTCGTTGATCGGCGCGTCGAAGCAGCGCGACTTGCCGTACTTGGCCTGCAGGCCTTCGGTGACGCGGAACACGCCCCCGAAATAGCCGACGTCCTGGCCGAACACGACCACGTTGTCGTCGCGTTCCATCATCACGTCCATGGCGGAGCGCAGCGCCTGGATCATGGTCATCGGCTTCTTCTGGCCGGCGGCGCTGGGCACCTGGGTATCGCGTGTCTGGGTCAGCATTTCAAACTCCCATTTCCTGGCGCTGGCGGCGCAGGTGTTCCGGCATGGTGGCGTAAACGTCTTCGAACATGGTGGCGGCGCTGGGGATGCGGCCGTCCAGCAGGGTGCCGTGGCTTTCGGCTTCCTTCTGCGCGACGGCGATCTCGGCCTCCAGTTCCTTGGTGACCTGCTCGTGCTCCTGGTCGGACCAGGCGTTCAGGCCGACCAGGTGGGCCTTCAGCCGCGTGATCGGGTCGCCCAGCGGGAAGCGCTCCCAGTCGTCGGCCGGACGGTACTTGGACGGGTCGTCCGAGGTGGAGTGCGGGCCGCCCCGGTAGGTGACCCACTCGATCAGGGTCGGGCCCAGGTTGGCGCGGGCGCGCTCGGCGGCCCAGCGGGACGCGGCGTAGCAGGCCAGGAAGTCGTTGCCGTCGACCCGCAGCGAGGCGATGCCCATGCCCACGCCGCGCGCGGCGAAGGTGGTGGACTCGCCCCCGGCGATGGCCTGGAACGAGGAGATCGCCCACTGGTTGTTGACCACGTTCAGGATCACCGGCGCGCGATAGACGGTGGCGAAGGTGCAGGCGGCGTGGAAATCGCTCTCCGCCGTCGATCCCTCGCCGCACCAGGTCGCGGCGATCCGCGTGTCGCCCTGCGCCGCCGACGCCATAGCCCAGCCGACCGCCTGCGGATATTGGGTGGCGAGGTTGCCCGAGATGGTGAAGAACGCCCCCTCTTTGGTCGAATACATGATCGGCAGCTGGCGGCCTTTCAGCCGGTCGCCGCTGTTCGAATA
>NZ_JACCWG010000233.1 GCF_013697775.1 Ramlibacter sp.
GGCCATCACACGTATCTCCACTGCTTGCTCCTGGTTCAACATCGACGGCCAAAAGGCCACCATCGTCGCCCAGGTGGGTCACTTTTACTTCGGCGCAGTGGGTCAGTTTTACATCGGCGCTAACATCAATCCACGCGCCCGTGAAGGCGCGACGCTGCGCGGCGAGTTGGGCGAGGCCGACGTAGGTGCCGTTTCAATCCACGCGCCCGTGAAGGCGCGACGCCGCCGAGGCCACGGAGCCGCCGATGTACTGCGCGTTTCAATCCACGCGCCCGTGAAGGCGCGACCGAGATCCTCACCTGTGCGAAGGTCGCGCGCAGCGTTTCAATCCACGCGCCCGTGAAGGCGCGACCCATGAACGGCGGCGCCATCAAACGGCTCGTGATGTTTCAATCCACGCGCCCGTGAAGGCGCGACAGGACTCATGCGCTGGTGGCTTCGAGGGTGAGCTGTTTCAATCCACGCGCCCGTGAAGGCGCGACGCCGCGCAACATGCTGGCGATGGTGGACCAGGGTGTTTCAATCCACGCGCCCGTGAAGGCGCGACCTGGATGATTGTTCCCGCCTGCTGAGCCCGACCCGGTGTTTCAATCCACGCGCCCGTGAAGGCGCGACTACGCGGTGGTCGCCAACGCCAGCGGCGGGTCCGCGTTTCAATCCACGCGCCCGTGAAGGCGCGACGTCGCTGCTGGCGTAGTAGGAGCGCGACGCCTCCAGGTTTCAATCCACGCGCCCGTGAAGGCGCGACTTGCGCGCCTGCCAGTTGTTCACGTGCTGGATGTTGTTTCAATCCACGCGCCCGTGAAGGCGCGACCTGGCCTGAACGTGCAGGCCGATACGCGTGTCGCGTTTCAATCCACGCGCCCGTGAAGGCGCGACCGGATGTTGGCGGTGGCTACCACAACGAACGAACAGTTTCAATCCACGCGCCCGTGAAGGCGCGACGGCGCGTCCAGCGAGATCGTGCTGAAGCACCAAAAGTTTCAATCCACGCGCCCGTGAAGGCGCGACCCAGCACGTCCATCTGCATGGCCTTGGCGACGGTGTTTCAATCCACGCGCCCGTGAAGGCGCGACAAGCCGGGCAAGGCCGCGTGTTACCGCCTCGCCAAGTTTCAATCCACGCGCCCGTGAAGGCGCGACGCTGAGCCCACGTCATGACCATCCGATCAAGGCAGTTTCAATCCACGCGCCCGTGAAGGCGCGACGACCGCATCGCCGAGCTGCTGCTGACGATGAAGGGGTTTCAATCCACGCGCCCGTGAAGGCGCGACCGGCCGATGCGACCGGCACCCGCGCGCGGCCTGGGTGTTTCAATCCACGCGCCCGTGAAGGCGCGACGTGATTCCGCCCCACCGCACGCGCCCGATCACCTCGTTTCAATCCACGCGCCCGTGAAGGCGCGACTTGCCGATGCGTTCGGCTGCAGCCTCATTTTGGTGTTTCAATCCACGCGCCCGTGAAGGCGCGACAAGGCGCGTTCGCCATCACCACGCCGCCAGTCTGTTTCAATCCACGCGCCCGTGAAGGCGCGACGCTCGATCGCAGCCAGGCCCGTTTCGAGCGCAAGACTGTTTCAATCCACGCGCCCGTGAAGGCGCGACAAGCGCGTTCCCAAGCAGCTGCCGCCCGACGCAAAGTTTCAATCCACGCGCCCGTGAAGGCGCGACACGACAGGTTCGGCCCGCTCGTCGCGCCTGTCGGAGTTTCAATCCACGCGCCCGTGAAGGCGCGACCCGACCGCCTCCGCGTTCGCGGCCTGATCCACAACGTTTCAATCCACGCGCCCGTGAAGGCGCGACGTACTTGGCACCTTCGCGCTTGATCTTGTTCTTGGTGTTTCAATCCACGCGCCCGTGAAGGCGCGACACGATGAACGCCACGAGGCAGACCACGAACAGGATGTTTCAATCCACGCGCCCGTGAAGGCGCGACCTTCTCCGGTGAGTTCGAGCGCCTACGCTACGGCATGTTTCAATCCACGCGCCCGTGAAGGCGCGACTAGGCCGGGATGACGCCGTTTGCAGCCTCGTCGATGCATGTTTCAATCCACGCGCCCGTGAAGGCGCGACGCGGCATCGCGGTTCTCGAAGGCCGGTTGCTGCTCGTTTCATCCACGCGCCCGTGAAGGCGCGACGCGCCCGACTGCCGGGGACCTCGCCGTGATGGCGTTTCAATCCACGCGCCCGTGAAGGCGCGACGAGGGCTAGGCCCGCGCTCGCCCCGGTGTAGGCGTTTCAATCCACGCGCCCGTGAAGGCGCGACTGTGCGAGATCGACACCCGCAAGCGGCTGGACACCGTTTCAATCCACGCGCCCGTGAAGGCGCGACGGTCATGTGCCATGTTCTGGCGGCGATGGTCGAGTTTCAATCCACGCGCCCGTGAAGGCGCGACGTGGCCTGTTGCACATGGGCGACGGCGTTGGGCTGGTTTCAATCCACGCGCCCGTGAAGGCGCGACTGGACGCGGCCAAGGAAGCCATCCGCGAGCTGGAGTTTCAATCCACGCGCCCGTGAAGGCGCGACTCCCCTGCTGGTCCGAGGAGCGACAGCCAGTCAATGTTTCAATCCACGCGCCCGTGAAGGCGCGACTCCAGTTCTCCAGCGACGGCGGCGCCACCTGGTCGTTTCAATCCACGCGCCCGTGAAGGCGCGACCAGCTTCAGCGGCCAGTTATTGATGGGGTCGTTCCAGTTTCAATCCACGCGCCCGTGAAGGCGCGACTGGTAGCCGCCCAGCTCCTGCAGCAGCAGCTCAGCGTTTCAATCCACGCGCCCGTGAAGGCGCGACGCGCGATCTTCTGCAACCGCAGCAGTCCCGTGGCGGTTTCAATCCACGCGCCCGTGAAGGCGCGACGCCGGTTGGGCGCCGTGTCCGTCGGCTTGGTCACGTTTCAATCCACGCGCCCGTGAAGGCGCGACATCACGGTGGCGGAGCCGGCAAGCGCCAGGCTCCGTTTCAATCCACGCGCCCGTGAAGGCGCGACACGTGTGGGTGACCGACGGCCATACCTTCAAGGCGTTTCAATCCACGCGCCCGTGAAGGCGCGACTCCACGTCGGCCTCGGTGAAGCGCTCGCGCACGGCGTTTCAATCCACGCGCCCGTGAAGGCGCGACCCGCGGCGCCAGGCTCGCCGTCTGCGAAGCACAGGTTTCAATCCACGCGCCCGTGAAGGCGCGACGTGGCGGCGCTGGCCGCGTAGCCGTCGATGTGAGCGTTTCAATCCACGCGCCCGTGAAGGCGCGACCCAATGTCGTGGCGGTTGGTGGCACGATTTATGTCGTTTCAATCCACGCGCCCGTGAAGGCGCGACGCCGCGCCGGCGCCGGCGCCGGCAGCGCCTAAGGCGTTTCAATCCACGCGCCCGTGAAGGCGCGACCGTCACCAGCTCGCTGCCCGAGCTGTTCGAGGCCATGTTTCAATCCACGCGCCCGTGAAGGCGCGACATCCGCGCGCCCACCGCCCACCCCTCTTTAGGACGCGTTTCAATCCACGCGCCCGTGAAGGCGCGACGCACCTCGCTGGCGCCGGGCGGCTTGATGTTGCTGTTTCAATCCACGCGCCCGTGAAGGCGCGACCGTGGCGTGTCGTTGCCGTGCAGATCACCAGAGTAGTTTCAATCCACGCGCCCGTGAAGGCGCGACGCGCTGGCGGTCAAATTGCTGTGCGCGGTTGCTGTTTCAATCCACGCGCCCGTGAAGGCGCGACCAGGTTCTAACCAGGGTAGTACCAGACATCAAAGGGTTTCAATCCACGCGCCCGTGAAGGCGCGACATGGCCATCGTTGCATTCATGGCGGTGCGCAAGTGTTTCAATCCACGCGCCCGTGAAGGCGCGACCCGGCCAAGGCCGCACTGATGCTGGTGGGCCTGGAGTTTCAATCCACGCGCCCGTGAAGGCGCGACGTCACCAGCTCGCTGCCCGAGCTGTTCCAGACCATGTTTCAATCCACGCGCCCGTGAAGGCGCGACCACCCAACACCGTGAGCCTGATCGTCGCGGATAAGTTTCAATCCACGCGCCCGTGAAGGCGCGACCTGCGTGGTTACGCAGTTGTAAGAGTCCCGGGGCTGTTTCAATCCACGCGCCCGTGAAGGCGCGACTCCATGGCGACGAGGATTCCAAAGGGGTGGATTGGTTTCAATCCACGCGCCCGTGAAGGCGCGACAGGCGCCGGAGATTCCTATCACCGGCGATGGCGTGCTCGTTTCAATCCACGCGCCCGTGAAGGCGCGACTTACGAGTACCTCTACTGTCGCGACCAGAAAGTAGTTTCAATCCACGCGCCCGTGAAGGCGCGACCTTTTCCGATTGCTCCAGGCCGCTGACCAGGGTTGTTTCAATCCACGCGCCCGTGAAGGCGCGACAACATCCTGTAGATCGCGTCCGCCACCTCTGTCTTGTTTCAATCCACGCGCCCGTGAAGGCGCGACGTCGAGGAGGCGAAGAAGGCCGCCGACGAGTGGAAGTTTCAATCCACGCGCCCGTGAAGGCGCGACTGCCATTCCGTAAGTCAATGCGGCACAAGCGAAATTTACCGGGATTGCGCGAAGCAACACCAAAAAGGCAAGGCCGAAATGCGCCGCTTGGCGCGGACCGCTAGTGTCCTGTCCCGATAATACGTGAGCAAAGTCGATGCAGCTTTTCAAGGATCGAATCGGCGGTCGCAGTCCATTTGAACGGCTGACAGTTTTGGTTGTGAGCGTTGACGAAATGGTCGATG
>NZ_JACCWG010000311.1 GCF_013697775.1 Ramlibacter sp.
GCATGGCGGCAAAGCGCGCGTCCGGTTCGCCGCCTGCGGGCGCGTAGTGCGCCAGCACCGCTTCGGTGTGGTCGGGCGCGCCCGCCACGCCCAGGTCCAGCCGCTGCCATTGCAAGGCATGGGGGAGCACCGCGCGCAGGCCGGCCCAGGCCGGCATCAGGCCGACGGCGCGCAGCACCAGGTCGGCCGCGCAGATCTCGGCATGGAAGGCGTCGCTGCGCCGGCTGAGCGCCTGCAGCACGCAGGGCAGCGCGAACATGCCGTCGTCGATGTCGCCCGCGCGGGTGAGCTCGTCGGCACGCGCGCCGTACACCGGCAGTTGCAGGTGGCGCAGCAGGCGCAGGAATTCCTCGCGCCGTGCGGCGCCGGGGCGGCCGGCGCCGGCGTCATCGGCATAGGCGCCCAGCAGCGTGAGCTGCAGCGCGTCCTCGCAGACGCCGGGCGCGATCATGCCCTGCAGCCAGCTGCCCAGCCACAGGCCCAGCGGGGCGGATTGAAGCGCGGCCACCTCGGCGAAGCGCCGCACGCGGTGCGCGTCCTGCAGCGACTGCAGCAAACCGGCGTGCACCTGCGCGCGCTCCGCACTCCAGCGGCGGACTTCGCCAAGCGTGTCGTGGACCGAAGGCCGCGCCGCGCCCGCCGCATCCGCCGTGCCGACGGGCAGGGCAGCCAGCAGCGCGCGCACCTGTTCCGCGGTGATGAACACCTCGGGATCGGCGAACCGCAGGAACAGTTCGCGCCAGGTGGTTGCGCTGGCCGGCGTGGCCTGCGCGGCGGTGCCGTCAGAACATCGGGTAGATGGACGCATCGCGCTTGGGCTGTTTGCGGCGGAAGATGAGGGCGAAGAGCTTGCGAAGAAATTTCATGGTGTGTCTCCCTGGGTTTGCAGGGCCTCGAGCAGCGTCTTGGCGACGAAGTCGTGGCCCCAGTCGGTGAAATGGATGCGGTCGACGAACAGCCAGTCGCTCGGCTTGAGCCGCTCGGCCAGGATGGGCGCCATGTTGAGGAAGCCGGCGCCCATCGCGCGCGCGCCGCGCTCCAGCGCGCTGCCGTATTCCAGGCAGACCTCGCGCGTGAGGATGTCGCCGTAGGTTTCGGTGAAGCGGCCGGCCTGTTCCAGCTCGGCGAACAGCGCCTCCTCTTCCTTGCTGCCGGTGGAGCGCACCCATCCCGACAGCGGCTGCAGCACGAAGGTGAGCTTGGCGCCCATGTCCTTGGCCACCGCGTTCCAGGTGCGCACGTGCTGCAGGGTCAGGCGGGCGGCGTAGTCGATCTGCTGGGCCAGCGTCATCCCGCTGGTGTCCTCTTGCGCCTGCGCTTCCTCCACGCCGACCAGGCGCTTGGCCAGGCCGAACATGCCCTGCTGGCGCTTGTCGCGCGGCGCCAATGCATCGAAGAACTCGCGGCAGTTGAAGAAGGCGCCGCTGTCGCCGCGCAGGCTGGCCGGCAGGCGCGCCAGGCCCAGGTTGTTGAAGCCGGAGAACAGCACGATCTCCTTCACCTCGGGCAGCAGGTGGCGGTACAGCATCAGCAGCAGCAGTTCCTGCGTCGAGTTGAAGCTGCGCCCGCCGTAGTTCAGCCAGGGCTCGGGCCGCGCGTCGTTCTCGCTCAGGCGCGAGGGCAGGGTCCACTTGTCGGCGCTGGCGCCAATGCCGAACACGGTGGAGCTGCCGGCCAGCAGGCGCACCGAAGGGCAGTCACCACGGTCGGCTACCGAATACGGCCAGCCGCCCGTTTCCGAATAGCGGAAGCCGACGGCGTCGGTATTGACTACCGGGCTCTTGTGGGCCGCCGGGTGGAAGTACATGAGATAGGGCATCCAGCGGATGTCACCGCTGTCGGCGAACTTGTCCATGTAGGCCGCCATGTGCGGCGTGAGGGTGCTGCGCGCGGAGTTCATCGGTGTGCTGTCGCAAAGTTGGGTTGGTCGTGCTGCGCGGCGGCGTCGCTCTTGGCCGCGACTTCCGCCACGAAGCGGCCGTAGGCTTCGAAGCCTTCTTCCTTCGCGTTCGGGTTGCTGTAGCCGCGCTCGCGCACGTCCTGCTTGCGCTGCAGTTCGTGCAGGTGCTTGGCGAAGGCCTCGCCCATGGGGATGCCGAAGCGCTCGTAGATTTCCTGGGTGGCGCCCTGCACGTCGCCGGTGAATTGGTCGTAGGTGACGTAGGCGAGCGCGCCCTTGTCCTCCAGCTCGCGGCAGAACGCGATGTGCTTGGCGCACTGCGCGCGGCGGAATGCCATGTTGGCCTCGTACCAACCGGGGATGTTGTTCGGGTCGGTGCCGTGCTTGGGCGTGGTGCACGAGTCGGACATGCGGATGTAGGAGCTGACGAAGGCCTTGGGCTCGCGCACGATCACCAGGAAGCGCGCGTCGGGAAAGGCTTCGTACACCAGCCGGAACAGCTCGACGTTCTCGTTTTCCTTGGTCAGCCAGAAGCGGCCGTCGCCCCGGTAGTAGGCGGCCTTCTGCACCGCGCGCTTGAGCGTGCGCACGATCTTTTTGCGTTCGCCAGGAGAGAGCTTGTCCACGCCGTCGACCTGCTCCAGAACTTCCGGCAGCGGAAAGCGGCGGAAGGTGAAGTAGTGGTGGTACATGCGTTCTTCGAAGAAGACGCCGTGCCCTTCCACGCTTCCCAGGTTGTGGAAGTGCATCTTCGAGGCGAGGCGGCCGATCTCGGTTCCGGGCCAATAGTCGATCTTCTCCAGCCGCTCGCGCAGCCCGAAGCGGTCGATGAATTTCCAGAAGCCGATGAAGGGAAAGCGCCAGTCCAGGTGCTTGAGCACGAAGAAAGACTGCTGGTCCGAAGATAGCGTGCGCAGAAGGAAGGTGGTGCCGCTGCGCGGCTGGCTCATGACAAAAACGGGCGGCGGCACCTTGGTGCGCCGGTACGCGCCCCACATGATTTCATCGATGGCCCACATGAGCACCAGGACCGGCAGATAGACCAGTTCCTTGAGCAGGTGCCATGCCATGCTGGCCCTGCCGCGCGCATCGAGGTGGGGATTGAATAGAACCGCGCGCGCTACCTTGAAATACGATCTCCAGATAAGAAAAGGACTGAAGACGTAAGCGCAGGTAAACAACGCAAGGCCAATGGCTAATGCGATCAAGAGACGCCTCCTTGAAAACAAACGTCCGTCCCGCAGCCGGCCCTTCTAAGAGGTTTTATGCCGAAGCGGGATGCGGATGTTAAGCGAGCGGTGCGCAATCGAACCACTTGGATTTACGAAGTCACCTATGCAAAAATGCCACGATCCTCTGCGTCGACAGAGGCAGGCGCAGGGAGTGGAAAGAGAAAATTGGGATGACCTCAGGGTGGTGCTGGCGGTGTCGCGCACGCAATCGTTCAGTGCCGCCGCACAGGTTCTGAAAGTGAACGAAAGCACCGTGCTTCGCAAGGTCGCGCAGGCCGAGCAACGCCTGCGCGCGCGGCTGTTCGAGCGCAAGCGCGGTGTGGTGACGCTCACGCGCGCCGGCGAGGAATTGATCGAGCGCGCGGTGCGGGTCGAGGACCTGATCATCGACGCCACCGATTCCATTCGCGGCGCCGACAGCCGCGTGAGCGGCGTGGTGCGCGTGACCTCGGTTGCGCTGCTTGTCAACCGGCTTCTCCTGCCAGCTTTGCCCGGCCTGCTGGCCGGCTATCCGGGCCTGCAGGTGGAACTGGTCGCCGAATCGCGCGTGCTGAGCCTGGGGCGGCGCGAAGCCGACATCGCCCTGCGCCTGGCGCGGCCGGTGGACAGCATGCGCGCGGTGGCACGCAAGGTCGGCGCGCTGCACTACGCGGTGTATGCGCCGCGCGACGGCGACGCCGCCGCGCTGCCGTGGCTCACCTACGAAGCCAGCGCGGCCCACGTGGCGCCGGCCGAATGGATCGCGCGCAACGCGGGCGACAACACGCTGTCGCAGATCCGCGTGAACGATGCCGAAGGCCTGCTCGCCTGCGTGCAGAACGGGCTGGGCAAGACCGTGCTGCCGCATTTCATCGGCGACACGGCGCCCGGCGTGCGGCGCGTGGAGAACTTCCACTGCGACCTGTCGCGCGAGCTGTGGCTGGTGGTCCATCCGGACCTGCGCAAGCTCGACCGCGTGCGGCTTCTGATGGACTGGGTGATCGCGGTGTGCGCCGGCTTGTCGGGCGCTCCGCCGTCCGGTCCGCCGCCCGGAACACCCCAGTAATCCGGCAGCGCGCGGCATGCCATCTGCGAAAATGCAGCGCGGTTCATGCAGGTTTGCATGTGACGCATGCACGCGAGCCGCTGATATGCTTTTCCCAGACCAGCAGGGGAATCACCATGAGTGCTCGCGCGGCCACCGCGCCGCTGTCCCAAGGGGTGTGGAACCCCGTCTTCACGCGCATCTGGGCGGCGATCTTCCTCGCCAGCGTTTCCACGTACTTTCTCCTGATGACGCTGGCGGCCAAGGTGTTCGCCAGTTCCGGCTCGGCGCTGTGGGCCAACAGCGTGGTGCTCACGCAGTGGCTGCCGGCCGTGGTGGCGCTGGTGCCGATCCGCATGGCCGTGGCGCGGCACCCGCCGCGCGCGCTGCTGGTGTTCTGCGAAGTCGGCAGCGCCCTGGCGCTGCTGCTGGTTCCGTTGAGCTACGCCACCATCGCGCTGCTGATGGCGGTGCTGCTGTGCAAGGGGTGCATGGACGCGCTGTCCAAGGTGTCGCGCACCGTGGCCCTGAAAGGCTATTTCAGCGGCAAGGCGCTGGAGACCGCGGCCTCCTACTACAACACCGCGGCGCTGGCGGGGCAGGCCGTGGGCGCGCTGATGGGCGCGGTGTTCCTCGGCCATCTCGGCATGGGCGCCATGCTGGTGGTGTGCGGCGCGCTGCACCTGGCCGCCTCGGCGCTGTACCAGTCGCTGCCGCGGGCCGACGCCGCCGCGAGC
>NZ_JACCWG010000246.1 GCF_013697775.1 Ramlibacter sp.
GTCCAGGCGGTGGGCGCCGCCGCGCAGCCGGCCGCGGCGGCGGTGAACAGCGCCACGCCGGCCATGAACACGCGGCGGCGTCCGTAGTGGTCGCCCAGCGCGCCGCCCACCAGCAGCAAGGCGGCCAGGAACAGCGCATACGACTCGATCACCCATTGCGCCTGCGCCGCGTCGGCGCCCAGGTCGCGCTGGATCGCGGGCAGGGCCACGTTGACGATGGTGCCGTCGAGGAACGCCATGCTGGAGCCGAGGATGGCGGCCACCAGCGTCCAGCGCAGGGCTGCGGCGTCCAGCGCCGGGCCGGCGCCGCTCACGCGGTGTCCCGCGGCGCTGCTGCCGGCGGTGCCATTGCCATGGCGCGGGCCGGCCACAGCACCGAGGCGATGGCCACCACCATCAGCACCACCGCCGCCCAGTCCTGCCAGTGCAGCACCTCGCCCAGCCACAGCGCGCCGCTGAACAGGCCGACCACCGGGATCAGCATCACGCTCAGGGTCGAGGCCAGCGGCGGCAGGTCGCGTGCCAGCGAGAACCAGGCCGCCTGCGCGAAGCCGAAGATCAGCACCGCGTTGAATGCGATGGCGCCGGTGGTGGCCGCCGGCGGCACGCGCCATGCGCCGCGCTCGAAGACGGTGGCCAGCAGCACCATCCACACGGCCGTGAGCGCCGTCATCCAGAACGACAGCGTGAGCGTGGGCACGCCGATGCGGGTGCGCCGCAGCAGCTGCGTGCCCAGCGCCCAGACGGCGGCGGCGGCCAGGGCCAGCAGCACGCCCAGCGGCCGGCCCGCCAGCTGCGACAGCTCGTGCCACAGCAGCAGCGCCACGCCCAGGGCAGCGGCGCTCACCCCCAGCCAGCCGCGCGGCGCCAGCCGGTTGGAGAACAGCAGCGCGCCGATCACCGCCGAGAAGATCGGCATGGTGTAGCCTAGGATGGCGGCGCGGCCGCTGGACAGCGTGCGCACCGCGAGGATGATGCACACGTGCCAGACCAGCATGTTGGTGGCGGTGAGCCACAGCAGCTCGGGCCAGTGGCGGCGCGGGATGCGCAGCGGCGCCTTGAACGCCAGCAGCACCAGCGCCAGCAGCGGCAGGCCCAGCACGATGGAGATGGCGCGGAAGGTGAGCGGCGGGAAGTCCGCCACGCCCAGCTTCATCACCGGCCAGTTGATGCCCCACACCAGGGTGAGGAGGGCGAGCAGCCAGAACTGCCTCGGACTCAGGGAATGCATGGGCCGCATTCTCGCGCCCCTGGCCGCCCGCTTCGTAGAATCGCCCGCATGACCTTTCTAGAGATGCTGCGCGGCGCCCAGGCGCGCAACGGCTCCATGCTGTGCGTGGGGCTGGACCCGGAGCCGGCGCGTTTTCCCGGCGCGCTGCAAGGCGATGCCGGGCGCATCTACGACTTCTGCGCGCGCATCGTGGACGCCACCGCCGACCTGGCGATCGCCTTCAAGCCGCAGATCGCCTACTTCGCGGCGCACCGCGCCGAGGACCAGCTGGAGCGCCTGATGGCCCACATGCGGGCCAACGCGCCGCAGGTGCCGGTGATCCTGGACGCCAAGCGCGGCGACATCGGCTCCACCGCCGAGCAGTACGCCCGCGAGGCCTTCGAGCGCTACGGCGCCGACGCGGTGACCCTGTCGCCCTTCATGGGCTTCGACTCGGTGCAGCCGTACCTGAAGTACCAGGGCAAGGGCGCCTTCCTGCTGTGCCGCACCTCCAACCCCGGCGGCGACGACCTGCAGAACCAGCGCCTGGCGTCGGTGGACGGCCAGCCGCTGCTGTACGAGCACGTGGCGCGCCTGGCCCAGGGCCCGTGGAACCTGAACGGCCAGCTCGGCCTGGTGGTGGGCGCCACCTATCCGGCGGAAATCGAGCGGGTGCGGGCCATCGCGCCGACCCTGCCGCTGCTGATCCCGGGCGTCGGTGCGCAGGGCGGCGACGCGGCCGCCACGGTGAAGGCAGGCTGGCGCGCCGGCGCGCCGATCATCGTGAACTCGTCGCGGGCCATCCTGTACGCCTCGTCCGGGGACGATTTTGCCGCCGCGGCACGGCGCGAGGCCGAGCGCACGCGCGCCGTGCTGGAGGCCGCCAAGGGTTCTTGATCCGCGAAGGGAGGGCCCGTGTCAGGAGACTGGCGCAAGCGCTATGTATACGCTAGAGTATATTTTTGCGCTCAATCAGGAAGTACCCCCCATGGAAGCAGGCAAGCCGCGGACCCTCTACGACAAGATCTGGGACTCGCACCTCACCCACGAATATTCCGACGGGACCGCCCTGCTCTACATCGACCAGCACCTGGTCCATGAAGTCACCACGCCCCAGCCCTTCGACGGCCTGAGGACCGAAGGCCGGCGCGTGCGCCGGCTGGACGCCACGCTGGGCGTGGCCGACCACGACATCCCCACCACCGCCGGCCGCTCCGACGACGTCGAGGATCCGGAGGCCAAGCTCCAGCTGTCGCTGATGCGCAAGAACACCAAGGAGTTCGGCGTTACCTACTTCGGCTACGAGGACCCGCGCCAGGGCATCGTGCACGTGGTCGGCCCGGAGCAGGGCCTGACCCACCCGGGCATGACCATCGTCTGCGGCGACAGCCACACCTCCACCCACGGCGCCTTCGGCGCCTATGCGGTGGGCATCGGCACCTCCGAGGTGGAGCACGTGCTGGCCACCCAGACGCTGATCCAGAAGCGCTCGAAGAACATGCGCATCACGGCCACCGGCGCGCTGCGCCCGGGCGTGACGTCCAAGGACCTGGTGCTGGCCATCATCGGCCAGATCGGCACGGCGGGCGCCACCGGCCACGTGATCGAGTTCGCCGGCCCGGCGGTGCAGGCGCTGTCGATGGAAGGCCGCATGACCATGTCCAACATGGCCATCGAAGCCGGCGCGCGCGCCGGGCTGATCGCGCCGGACGAGACCACCTATGCCTACATCAAAGGCCGGCCCGGTGCCCCGACTGAGAAATACTGGGAGCAGGCGCTCGCTTACTGGCGCTCGCTGCCGTCCGACCCGGGCGCGGTGTACGACGCCGAAGTGACCATCGACGCGAACCAGGTGGCGCCGATGGTGACCTGGGGCACCAGCCCGCAGGACGTGATCGCGGTGACCTCCGTGGTGCCCGACCCGGCCGCCGTGGGCGACGAGACGGCCCGCGCCGCCGCCGTCTCCGCGCTGGAGTACATGGGCCTGACCGCCGGCCAGAAGCTGTCGGACGTGAAGCTGGACAAGGTGTTCATCGGCTCGTGCACCAACAGCCGCATCGAGGACCTGCGCGAAGTCGCCAAGGTGGTGAAGGGCCGCAAGGTGGCCAGCCACGTGCAGGCGCTGGTGGTGCCGGGCTCCGGCCTGGTCAAGCGCCAGGCCGAGGAAGAGGGCATCGCCCGGATCCTGCTGGACGCCGGCTTCGAATGGCGCGAGGCGGGCTGCTCCATGTGCATCGCCATGAACCCCGACCGGCTGCAGCCCGAGGAGCGCTGCGCCTCCACCTCGAACCGCAATTTCGTGGGCCGCCAGGGCCCGCGCGGCCGCACCCACCTGGTGAGCCCGGCCATGGCCGGCGCCGCCGCCGTGGCGGGCCATTTCGTCGACATTCGCGACTGGAAGTAAGCACGTGGAAAAGTTCATCACCATCCAGGGCTACGCCGCGCCCATGCCCATTCCGAACATCAACACGGACATGATCACCCCGAAGTACATGCTCAAGTGGGTGACCAAGACCGGGCTGAGCTGGGGCCTGTTCCGCGAATACCGCATCCGCGACGACGGCTCGGAAAACCCCGACTTCATCCTGAACCAGGAACCCTGGCGCAAGGCCAGGCTGATCGTGGCGCTGGAGAACTTCGGCTGCGGCTCCTCGCGCGAGCACGCGCCCTGGGCGCTGTACGACTTCGGCATCCGCAGCGTCATCGCCACCTCGTTCGCCGACATCTTCTACAACAACTGCTTCAAGAACGGCCTGCTGCCGGTGGTCCTCAAACCCGAAGAAGTCGACCAGGTGATGCAAGAGGCCAAGGCCGGCCGCCAGGTGGCGGTGGACCTGCCGCAGCAGAAGGTGACCCTGGAAGACGGCCGCCAGTTCGGCTTCGAAGTCACCGAGTTCCGCAAGCACTGCCTGCTCAACGGGTTGGACGACATCGGCCTGACCCTGCAGCAGGCGCCCAAGATCGACCAGTTCGAGCAGCGCCAGCGCGCCGTGCAGCCCTGGCTGTACGACCGCGCGCCGATCGCCTGAGGCGCGGCGTCTACAGCTGGTGGATGTTCAGCGAGGTCAGCAATTGGCCCAGCGTCTGCGTCCACGAATGGCGGTGCGCGCCGTGGATCTCGCGCGCCAGCTGCGGGCGCCGCTGCCGGATGGCGTCGACCAGGTCGCCGTGGTGCTTGACCGAGCTCACCGGCTTGTCGCGCAGCCGCAGGGCGAACAGCCGCACCCGGTGCGACTGGGCGAACATCAGCTTGGCGGCGCGTGCCAGCCGGTTGTTGCCGCACAGGTCGACCAGCCGGGTGTGGAACAGCTCGTCGGCCACCGCCCAGGCTTCCAGGTCGTTGCGCTGCAAGGCCGCGTCCATGGTGTCCACGCACTCCTGCAGGGCCTGCACCTCCTCGGCGTTCGGCTCCTTGGCCGCCAGCAGCTCGGCCGCCACCGTCTCCAGCGGCGACAGCAGCTGGTAGATCTCCTGGATGTCGGCCACCGTGATGGGCGTGATGCGGTAGCCGTGCCGGCGCACCGCCTGCACCAGGCCTTCGGACTCCAGGCGCGACAGCGCGGCGCGCACCGGCGTGCGGCTGACGCCGAGGTCGGCCGCCACCTCTTCCTCGAGCAACTGGCTGCCACCGGGCAGCTGGTTGTTCATGATCTTGTGCCGCAGGGTCCCGTAGACCGCGTCGCTGGCAGTGGGCTTGAGCTCCAGGTTGCGCATTCCTCAGTTTAACGTAGACTTGCCCACAAGAAAATCCGCAAACGTATACGCAGTCCGATACAAAATCTCGAAAGTCACCTCGACATGACAGACAGCACCACGGCCACGTTCAGCGGCCGCATCCTTTTCCTGTGCGACGACCCGCAGCGCATCACCCGCCAACTGGAGGGTGAGAACCTGACGCGCGAACAGGCCGGCGCGCTGCGCGACAACGTCTCCACCGACGAGATCACACCCACCACGGTGATGACGGTCTACGACGACCGGCTGGGCGACTTCCCCTACGTGGGCTTTCGCGCCGGCGATGCCACGCCGATCGGCAAGGGCGCCATCCGCCAGGGCGGCTTTTCCGTGGTGGTGGGCGGCAAGCGCTACGGCAAGGGCTCGTCGCGCGAGAACAGTCCGATGGCGGAACTCTCCGCCGGCATCCGGCTGGTCATCGCCGAGAGCTTCGAGCGCATCTACCGCCAGAACGCCCACAACGTCGGCCTGCTGACCTCCACCGATTTGGGCCTGATGGAGCGCATCCAGGCCGGCGAAGCGATCCCGCTGCACGAGTTCACCAACGGCCACGACGAATTGAGTCAGCACATCATCCGCGCCGGCGGCCTGCTGGCGTTCTCGAAGAAGCACATGCGCAATGCCGCTGCTGCGTCCGCGCCGTCCACCGCGCCGCGCCCGCGCAGCCTGGCCCACAAGATCATCGACCGCGCGCTGGTGCGCACGCCCTGGGAGAGCGCCGACGCGCCGGCGCCCAAGGTGGGCGACGGCATCTTCCTGAAGGCCGACTGGCGCTTCTCGCACGAATACTTCACCGGCATGGCGGCGCACCTGATGGAGGGCGCCTTCGGCAAGCCGGCGCCGCTGCACGACCCGTCCACCATCGTCGCCTTCCAGGACCACCTGACCTACGTCACGCGCAGCCCGGTACACCAGAAGATGGGCCTGATCGAGGGCGTGCGCGGCCTGGCCGACGGCCACTACGGCTTCGTCAACGGCTACGGCGTGAAGGGGCACGGCGCCGTGCCCGGCAGCCTGGGCTCCGAAGGCATCTGCCACGCCATGATGGCCGAGCGCTACGTGCTGCCCGGCCAGGTGGCGGTGGGCACCGACTCGCACACGCCGCACTCCGGCTCGCTCGGCGCGCTGTGCTTCGGCGCCGGCGCCACCGACATGGCCAACGCCTGGGTGACCGGGCTGGTGCGCGCCAAGTACCCGGGCGTGTGCCGCATCGAGTTGAAGGGCGAGCTGCAGCCCGGCGTGCATGCCAAGGACGTGGTGCTGGAGCTGCTGCGCTCCTCCTACATCGCCGAGGGCGGGGGCATCGGCATGGTGTTCGAGTACACCGGCGCGGCGGTGGAGCGCATGTCGGTGGACGACCGCGCGACGCTCACCAACATGGTGGCGGAGCTGGGCGGCTTCACCGGCATCGTGGCGCCCGACGCGCAGACGGTGAAGTTCCTGAAGGAACGCCGCGGCATCGACTTCGCGATCGAGCCCTGGATGCACAGCGACCCCGACGCGGTGTACGAGAACGCCATCGCCATCGACTGCTCCACCATCGAGCCGATGTTTGCCGCGCCCGGCGACCCGGGCAACGGCGTGCCCTTCAGCCAGATCGGCAGGAGCGTGCCGGTGGACATCGCCTACGGCGGCTCCTGCACCGCCGGCAAGCGCGCCGACTTCGACGAGTACCTGGAGGTGTTCTCCTGGGGCCTGCAGCACGGGCTGAAGGTGCCGAAGGACACCGCGCTGTTCCTGCAGTTCGGCACCCAGGACGTCAAGCGCTACTGCGAGGAAAAGAACATGCTGCCGGTGTTCGAGCAGGCCGGCGCCGAGATGCTGATGCCCGGCTGCGGCGCCTGCGCCAACTGCGGCCCCGGCTCCTCGACCTCGGCCGAACAGGTGACGGTGAGCGCCATCAACCGCAACTTCCCCGGCCGCTCCGGCCCGGGCCAGGTGTGGCTGGCCAGTCCGGCCAGCGTGGCGGCCAGCGCGCTGGCGGGCGAGCTGATCACCTTCGGCGAACTGAAGAGGCGTTTCGCGCCGGCATCCGCCGGCGCCCGCTGACGCACAAGGATCGCGCTTCGCGATGGGTCGCGTTCCGAACGGGCAAACCGCGGACGCACCCATGCGCTACATTTTTCGACAGGCCACCGCAGGGGAAACGGATGAGCAATTTCACGATCACATCGCCTGAATTTCAGGAGCAGGATTCGCTGCAGCACGCGCACGAATTCAACGGCTTCGACGGCAGCGGCGACAACCGCTCGCCGGCCCTGCGCTGGCAGGGCGCGCCAGAGGGCACGCAAAGCTTCGCCGTCACCTTGTACGACCCCGATGCACCCACCGGCAGCGGCTTTTGGCACTGGGTGGTGTGCGACATTCCGCCGGACGTCACCGAACTCGCCGCCAGCGCCGGCTCGGGCGGCCAGGCCGATCTGGGCGGCAAGGGCACGCAGGTCGGCAACGACTACGGCGCCACCGGCTACGGCGGCCCGTGCCCGCCCAAGGGCTCGCCCGCGCACCGCTACATCTTCACCGTCCATGCGCTGGGCGTTCCCAAGCTGGGCCTGCCGGCGGGCACGACCAACGCGGTGGTGCGCTTCATGATCCACCAGAACAGCCTGGCCTCGGCCAGCCTCACCGCCCTCTACAAACGATAAGGGGCCGCCCCTTGCAGCGCATCTTCGAGCGGCTGGGAAGCCGCAAGGCCAGGGTCGGCGTGGCGGTGGCGGCGTTCATCGCCGGCGTCGCCGCGCTGCTGGTTTACTACAACACCCGCCAGATCACCACGCAGGCGTTCATCAACGCGCCGGTGGTCACCTTGCGTGCGCCCATCCCCGGGCGCACGGCGCTGCCTGCAGGCATGCAGATCGGGCGGCGCATCGGCAAGGGCGACGAGCTCGGCAGCATCGTGGCCGACACCGAGAACCCGCGCATCTCCGAACTCACCGGCCTGATCGCCGACCTGACCGCCCAGCGCGCGGCGCGCCAGTCGGAAGTGGAGAGCATCAACGCGCAGCTGGCGCACCGCAGGCGCGAGGCCACCGGCCAGCGCCAGCGCGCCGACTTCCAGCTGACGGCCGACGTCAAGGGCGCGCAGGCGAGCCTGGCCGTCACTGCGGCGGAGCTCGAGCGGGCCAATGCCGCCATGAAGGAATCCACCCGCCGCGTGGAGCGCGCCGACAATCTGCGCGCCTCGGGTTTCATCAGCCCCGCGGCCTTCGACAGCGCCAAGTCCGAAGAAGACCAGGCGCGCGCCGCGCAGCGCGCCGCCAAGGAGAGCATGCAGCGCGCCGAAGTGGTGCTGGCCGGCGCGCAGAAGGGCCTGCAGATCGAAGGCCCGCGCGGCCTGCCGTACGCGGTGACGCGCGGCCAGGAGCTGGACCAGTCGATCGCCGACCTGACGGCGCGCAAGGCGCAGCTGGAAAAGCAGATCACCGCCATGAACACCGAGATCGAGGTGCTGCAGCGCGACCTGTCCAAGCAAAGCCAGGCCAAACTGCTGTCGCCGGTACACGGGGCCGTGTGGAGCATCGACTCCAACACCGGCGACGCCGTGGCGCGCCAGGGATCGGTGCTGCAGCTGGTGAACTGCGAAGACCGCTGGGTGGAAGCCTTCTTCAGCGAAAAGGACGCGGCGCGCATCGTGCCCGGCATGCGCGTGAAGATCCGCTCGTACTACGGCGGCACCTCCGAATGGGACGGCGAGGTGGCGCTGATGCGCTACGGCACCGGCCGCGTCACCGTCGGCCAGTACGTGGTGGACCCGCCGCCCGAAGTGATGCGCCGGCAGCTGCCGGTGCGCGTGGCCACTGCGCAGATCCGCGTGAACTGGGGCCAGGGCGACGCCGGCGCGCCGCTGTGCAACGTGGGCCGCAGCGTCGAAGTGCTGCCGGGCGACGACGGCGGCAGCGGCAGCAAGCCTCGCTCTACTGACAAGCCGGCGCCCTGAGGCGCGTGCAGCACGTGACGGCGCTTCCATCGAAGCACCGGATGCTTAAACAGAAAAAGAGGCGCCTGGATTCCGGGCTTGCTTCTTGCCTGCATTCCTTGCTCTGTCCTGCTGGCCGTCGCGAGATGGAACGAGTCCCTTCGTCAGAAGAAGACGCTTAGTCACTATAGTTTGAGAAAACTTCTGTTTTGATACATCGCTTACTTACCGCGATATGGGCCATTTAGATTAAGAAGAATCCAATCATCTTTTTACCCACGGAAGAACCCACGAAATGGAACCGTTCCTAAGCCTGAGCGACGCCGACAAGCAGTCCCTCGTCTCCGCCCTCCTCGATCTCTCCACCAGCCCTTACCGCGACTACCCGGCCTTCCGCGATGAAATCGCCGAACTCGCCGCCTCGCCCCGCATTCCAGACTCCCTCGCGCGTGCCTGCGAATCCATTCGCACTGCCCGCACCAACGGCGGCGCCTGCGACTACCTGCTGCGCAACTGCCCGCTGGACCCCGTGATTCCCGTGTTCGACCAGGACGACCCGGTCGCCGACAAGTACCGCCAGAAGACCACCTTCGTGGGCGAAGGCTTCCTGGCCCTGTTCGCCAAGCTCACCGAGACGCCGCTGCTGGCCTACTCCACCCGCAACAACGGCGACTTCTTCCACGACGTGTACGCGCAAAACCGCTACACCAAGACGCAGACGCAGAAGACCGACGGCGAGCTGTACTTCCACAACGACCGCACGGCGCACCCGGTGCGCGCCGACTACCTGGCTTTGCTGGGCATGCGCGCCGACCCGCGCAACCTGGTCTACACAGGCTACGTGGACGGCCGCAACATCCTGGAATACCTGAGCCAGGAACAGCAGGCGGTGCTGCGTGAGCCGCTGTACTGCACGCCCTACGACGAGTATTCGCGCGACTCCAACCAGCTGCACGTGCAGTCCAAGCCGCACACCATCCTGGAAGAGGCGCAGTGCTTCCGCTACTACGACACGCGCACCAAGCCGATGCCCAACGCACCGATGGAGGCCCGCGACGCCGTCATCGCGCTGAAGGACGCGATCGTGCGCGCCGACAAGGTGCGCGTGCGCATCGGCGAAGGCGACCTGTTCTCGTTCCCGAACCAGGCCGGCCTGCACAACCGCGACATCGTGGAGCTGGGCGACCCGGCGCAGGCCAAGCTGCGCTGGCTGCTGAAGACCTACAGCTTCCGCAGCGACGCCTACATGCGCCGCTTCGACGACGCCTTCTCCACCGGCGTGGACGGCTTCGTCTACGACGAGGTCGAATCCGCCTACGCCGCCTGACAGCACAGAGAAAGACACGACAGCAATGGCCAACACCGCAAGCGCAACCGAAACCTACGACCCCGCCGCCGCCGCGCGGCGCCTGAAGGAGGGCGGGGTGGCCTTGCTGCCGACCGACACCAACTACGCGCTCGGCTGCGCGCCCTGGGACGAGGCGATCTGCGCCCGGCTCTACGCGATCAAGAAGCGCCCGGCCGACAAGCCGCTCACGCTGTTCGTGCGCAACGCCGCCGAAGGGCGCGCCTATGCCGACCTGACGCCGCAGGAGGAGGCGCTGTTCAACGACCTCACGCGGCGCTTCTGGCCCGGCCCGCTCAACATGATCGTGCGTTCGGGCGCGCGCGCGCCCAAGCACAAGTACTTCGACGCCAATTCCATCTCGCTGGTGTGCAACCGCAACAAGGCACTGATGCAATTGATGGAAGCGCTGGACGGCCCGCTGGCGCTGACCTCGGCCAACATCTCCGGCACCAGCATCGACGGGCTGGTGTCCGCCGAGCAGGCCGCCGGCCTGTTCCGCGGCCAGGTCGACGTGATCGTGCCGCCCATCGACTCCGGCGCCAACACCACGCAGTCGAGCACCACGCAGTCAAGCACGATTGTTTCGCTGGTGGGCGGCTCGGTGAAGGTGCTGCGCCAGGGCGACGTGGTGGTGTGAACCGCAACGTCGTCCTCTTCATGGCGTACCGGGTGGTGTCCCGGTTGTATTTCCATTTGCCGGTGCTGTTCCTGCTGTTCTGGTCGCTGCGCGCCGAGTACAGCACCGTCACCTTCCTGCTCGCCGTGTACAGCGCGTCCTCCACGCTGGCCGCCGACATCGCGCCGCGCCTGAGCCGCATGATGGCGTCGGCCCGCATGGTGATCCTGGGCGAGGGCATGAAATCACTTGGGCTCGCGCTGCTGGTCATCGGCACCCTGCCGGGCTCGGTGTCGCTGCCGATGCTGCTGGTCGGCCAGGTGATCGGCGGCACCGGCTTCGCGCTGGCGCTTGCGGCCGACGGCGGCCTGCTGCGCGTGGTGGCGCCCGGCGCGGACGCCAAGACGCTGGGCGTCATCCAGGGCCGCACGCAAAGCATGATGTTCATCGCCACGCTGGTGGCCGGCTTCATCGGCGGCGTGCTGTTCGACCACGAGGCGCACTGGGCGTTCTACGCCGGCATCAGCGCGTCGATGGCCTCCATGGTCGTCATCCTATTCATCGCCGAGCCGCAACAGCAGGCCGCGCCAGCGGCAGCGGCGGGTGCACCGCCGCCGGCCGCCCCCGCGCCGCTGCGCCTGTCGCGCAACCAAACCACCTGGGTCGGCTTCTACGCCATCACCCGCGCCTTCGCGCTGGCGCCCTTCATCGGCCTGCTGCCGCTGCACTTCGCGCTGCAGAACGTCGACCCCTACCTGTTCGGCCTGGTGCTGGGGCTGTTCACGCTCGGCGGCTTCATCGTCGCGCTGTACGGCGCGCCGGTCATCGCCTGGCTGGGGCCGCAGGGCGGCGTGTGGGTCACATTCACCGGCATCGTCGCTTCGCTCGGCCTGTTCGCGGTATCGGACCTGCTGGAGTACTGGATGGGCATCAGCATCTTCGCCACGTCGCTGGCCGGCATCCTGCTGCTGGGCATCGCCGCCGGCGCGATCCGCTCGGTGGTGACCACGCGGCTGGACCTGCAGCTGCTGACCATGCCGCAGCGCATCATGGTGTTCTCGCGCATGGAGCGCATGTTCGGCTACCTCAGCGCCGCCCTGCTGCTGTCGTTCGGCCAGCTGGTGGAGCGCCTGTCGATCAACGCCACCTTCGGCCTCACGGTGCTGGCGCTGCTGCTCACTGTGGCGGGCAGCGCAGCCTGGCTGCGCATGGGTGCGCAGCCGCCCGCCACGCCGAGCCCCGCGCCGAATTCTTGACCTCAGGCCGGCTCTTCCTCCGC
>NZ_JACCWG010000294.1 GCF_013697775.1 Ramlibacter sp.
CCGCTCGACAATCGCGAGTTCGTCGAGACGGGACGTTCGCGCCGGCGCGCGCCCTGGCGGCGTGCCACGGTCTTCGCGCGCGACTGCGCGACAGCCGACGTGCTCACGAAGTGGGCCTTGCAGTCGCCCGCGCCATCGCTGCAACTGCGCGCGGCGCTGCGCGAATGTGGAGCACGCCTGTGGCGGGACTGAAGGATCACCACCGCCACACGGGTTGGTCGGCCGTCGGGCTCGCGTGGCTCGCCACGGTCGCCGCCGGGCTGTGGCTTTCCGGCACAGTTCTTTTCGGTTGGAGGCCCGACGAGGCTCTCGAGAGCGGCGTCGCTCTGATGGCGGCGCGCCATTGGATCATCGTGCTGCACGGCGCTCTCGCGTGGTTAGCTTGCCTGCTCGCGGGCCGCTGGGTCTGGCCCCATGTGCCGCAGGTGTGGCGCCGCCGCGGCCTGATGCGTGCCTGGGTGCTCGGCATCGCGACGCTCGTGACCGGGTTGCTGATCGCGTTCAGCGGCTTGGCGCTGCTCTATGCGCCCGCATCTGTGCGCGATGCCTCCTGGCGTGTCCACGCCTGGGTCGGCATCGCCTGGTTGCCGCTGGTGGCGCTGCATTGGCGTTGGCGTCATCGGTAGAATACCAATTCGCCGGTACACGGCGTCTCGCTGCCCTCATGCGGCCTCGACCCTCCGCCGCTGCGCCACGAACTCTGCGAACCGATCCAGCCCCACTTCAATCTGCTCCGGCGTCACCGCGCTGAGCGACAGGCGCAGTTGATGCGCCCCGCCCTTGCCGTCGTAGAAATGCTTCATCGGCGTCCACAGCACGCCATGCTTGCTCGCCGACTGCAGCAGCGCTTCGTCGTCGGCCACGAACGGCACCGTCACCACCACGAAGAAGCCGCCCTTGGGTGTGTTCCAGGTCAGCTGCCCCGGCGCGCCGGCCGGGAAACGCGCGGCCAGGCCGGCGAGCAGCTGGCGCAGGTTGTCGCGGTACACGCCGATCTCGCCCTTGTTGGCTGCCGCCAGGCTGTAGCCGTGCTCCAGCAGCTTGCCGCCGGCGATCGCCTGCGCCAGCGGCGAGGTGTTGACAGTCAGCATGCTCTTGATCTTCGACAGTTCGTCGGCCAGCAGGCCCGTCGTTGCATCGGTGCCGCGCACGCGCTGGTCGGCCACCGCATAGCCGATGCGCACGCCCGGAAAGCACGTTTTCGCCAGCGAGCCCAGGTACACCACGCGGCGCTGCGTGTCCAGCGCCTTCAGCGTAGGCACGCGTGGGCCATCGGCGGCCTGGAACAGGCCGTACGGGTTGTCTTCCAGCAGCAGGATGCCGTGCTCCTGCGCGATCGCCAGCAGCGCCTGCCGGTCGGCCAGGTCCAGGCTGGCGCCCGACGGGTTGGCGAAATCGGGCGTCACGTAGAGGGCGCGCGGGCGCTTGCCGGCCGCGCGCGCGGCGCGGATCTGGCGCACCAGGTGGTCCAGGTCGATGCCGCGCTCGCTTTCATCCACCAACCAGATCTCGCGGTCCAGCAGCCGCGCCGCGCCGGTCAGGCCAACGTAGCACGGCGACACGGCCAGCACCACGTCGTCGGCATGGCCGCACAGCGCGCGCAAGGCCAGGAACATCGCTTCCTGGCAGCCGACGGTGACGACGATGGATTCGGGATCGACGTCCATGCCCTCGTCCACCGCCAGATGTTTTGCCAGCAGCTCGTGGATGATGCCCTTGGTGCGCCCGTACTGCAGCAGCAGGCGCTTGGCCTGCGCCTCGCTGGCGCCCTTGTCCTGGCGCAGGTGGTCGATGAAGCGCTGCAGGTGGCGCGGCACGGCGTCGAGGTCGAAGAAGCGCTCGGTCGGCCGGCCCGCCGCGAACGAGACGGCATCGGGAAAGCGGCCCGCCACCTCGTTGAGGAAGTTCATGGCTTCCAGCGCCGGGTCGCGCAGCGACGGATGCAGGTCCTCGACGTCGAGGTCCGCGGCGGTGGTGGTGTCGATGGCGTGTGCGTTCATGCGATCTCCGCGCGTCCGGCCGCGCGCTCCAGCTCGATCGACGCGTACAGCGCCTTGATGTTGCCGCTGCCGAATGTCTGCGCGCCGCCGCGCTCGATGACTTCCATGAAGAAGGTTTTCCGCGGGTGCGTGGACCGGGTGAAGATCTGGTACAGCCGCCCGGCATGGTCCTCGTCCACCAGCACGCCATGCGCGCGCAGCGCCGGGATCGGGTGGCCGGTGCGGCCCAGCCGCTCGGGCAGCCGGTCGTAGTAGGTGCCGGGGGTTTCGCGAAAGGCGATACCCTGTGCCCGCAGCGCATCGACCGAGCGCAAGATGTCGTTGGAGGTGAAGGCCAGGTGCTGGATGCCGCCGCCGCCGTTGTCGCGCAGGAATTCCTCGATCTGCCCCGGCTCGGACGCGCTGTCGGGCTCCAGGATCGTCAGGGTGACGTCGCCGGCAAGATTGCGCACCACCTGCGAGTTCATCGCCTGCGCGCCGATGACGACGCGCTCTTCGAAGATCTGCTGGAAGCCCATCACCGCAACGTAGAAGTCCACGGTGGGAACCAGCCGCCCTGCTTCCACGCAGACCGCGATGTGGTCCAGGTGCTGCAGCCCGATCTTGGGCGAAAGGCCGGTCGGCGGCACCGGCAACACGCCGGGAAAGCGCCTGTCCGAGGACGCATCGCTCAGGCGCTGGATCAGCGTGTGGCGCACGCTGCCGAAGGCCGCGATGCACGCCGTCAGCACGCCGTCGCGCTCAGCCGGCGCATGCAGCGCAGTGGCGCCCCGCGCCACCGCCAGCGCGAACGCAGCGCGCACGTCCGGTGTCGCCAGCGCGATGTCGGCCACGCCGTCGCCATGCCGGCGGACATAGGCGCTGGCGTCGTGGTCGCTGGAGTGGCCCTGCGTGACGACCAGGCACGCCGCGCCTTGCCGCAGCAGCACCGCATGGTGGCTGGGCGTGCCGGGCGGGCTGCGCCCTTCGATCTCGAAGCCGAACTTCGCCGCCAGTTCCCCGGCCGCGCGTTCCGCGTCGGCCGCGTCGAACCCCAGGTGGTCCAGCCGTGCCTGCTGCAGTGGATCATTCGTTTTCAACATGGATCTCCGTGCTCAGGACACCGCGATGCCGCTCTCGCCCAGCGAGACCGTGCGCTTGCCGTACAGGCGTTCCGACACCAGGCCGGCGGCCCGGCAGTGCGCCACCAGCTTGTTCGATTCGACGATCGGCGCCGAGGTGTCGTCGTACACGATGCTGGTGATGTGCGAGAACCAGGGCTCCGCGCCCATGGCGTACACGAACACCGCTTTGGGGTCGAACCGCGCGACGATGTCGCGGGCGCGCTCGAAGTCCGATCCGCTCAGGCGGCGCGAGTTGTCGTGGGCCATGTTCAGGCGCGCCGGCATCAGCGCGCCATACAGCCATGACATGGGCCCGCCGGTGCACTCCATGCCGATGAACACCATGTCCTGCGGCCCGATGCGCGGCGCCAGGCGTTCGTACAGCCGCGGGTCCAGGTTGTTGGAGTCCGCCAGGCACAGCACCGAACGCTGCCCCAGGCGCACGCTGTAGCCCAGCTTGCTGCGGATGTGCAGGTCGCCATGCTCGCCCAGGAACGGCAGCCCCACGATGGAGCCGCCCGGGATCGGCAGCGACTCCAGTTCGTCCAGCTCCACCACCGAGTCGAAGCCCGCATGCACCAGCGCGAACTTGAGCGACGGGTCCTGCAGCGTGCCGCCGTTGGTGCGCGGCACCACGATCGTGCCGATGCGGTGCCGCAGCTGCAGCAGCGTCTCGAACATCGCGTGGTCCTGGTGGTTGTGCGTGATCAGCACGTAGTCCAGCTTGTCGGGCAGGTCCGCGTAGCTGAACCGGTCGATGCCGCCCTGCATCGGGTAGCCGATGCTCGGGTCGGTGAGCAGCGACACGCCCTCGTGTTCCAGCAGCACGGTGGCGTGGCCGAAGTACCGCACGCGCACTTCGCCGGCGGCCGACGGGGTGTAGCTGCGCGCCGGCGCGTCCGCGGTGAAGAAGTCGGCCAGCGTGACCGTGCTGCGCTCACGGCGCGGCACCGCGGCCAGCAGGGCCTGCAGCTCCGCGTCGGCGATGCCGCTGGTGCGCGCCCGCGCGAGCTGGTCGTACACGCCGTCGCGAAACGGCGCTTCCACCAGCAGGCCGTCCGATTCGTCGAGCAGCGGCGCGCTCAGGATGAACGGCCGCACGTCCTGCTGCAGCAGGCGCAGGAACACCGATTGGTGCCTGGGCTCGTACAGCGGGCTCGCGTACAGCAGCGGCTCGATCAGGCGCAGCGAGGGCGCGTTGTTCAGGTCGTAGCCCAGCTCGCACAGGCCGCGCAGGGCAGCGGGCAGCTTGGGGTACAGCGGCTCCAGGCTCGACCCCTTGTCGTGGCGCAGCAGCAGCTTGTTGGCCTCCTCCAGCGCGGTGGCGAACTCCATCTGCAGCGTGCAGTCGCGCGCCAGGCTGTCCAGCAGTTCCTGCGGCAGCGCCATGTCGCCGCCGAAATCGATGAAGGGGCCGCCGCGCAGCGACGGGTCCTCGGTCGCCATGGCATGGTCCTCCGGGCTTTCGACGAAGGACTCCAGGATCGGCAGCAGCCGGTTCTTCAACACCATCGCGAAGGTGGCCGGCGAGACCATGAACGGCCACGCATACCACCTGCACACCAGCGGCTCGAACACCGCGTTGCTCTTCAAGTACCAGGTCTTCATACATCAACTCCGCAAAATCGGTTCCATGTGGCTGGCCAGCACCGCCGCGATGCGCGCGGCGGCGTCGGGCCGCAGGATGGACAAATGGTCGGCGTCGGCCAGCACGGTGGCCGAGCTGTCGCCCGGCCGGCGCGTCCACGCCAGCCAGTCGGTGCGCAGCGCGCTGGCCTTGTGGTTGGCGCCGGCCCAGAACAGGTGCAGCGGCGCCTCGACGGCCGCCGGCTGGAACTGCCGGGCGATGGCGGTGTGGCGCAGCAGGGTCTTGTGCCGCGCGACCAGCGTGGCCGCCACATCGGGCGGCAGCAGTTCGGCGGCCAGCGCCTCGGGCTCTTCGGCGATGCGCCGCCGCAGCGTCGCCGCGTCCATGCCGGCGGCGCTCGCCCGTCCGGCGGCGCGCGCCAGTTCGGCCTTGTCCAGCAGGCCGCTGGCCTCGAGTGCGCGGACCACCATCTCGCCCGACTGGGCCTTCAATTCGGCGTCGCTGGTCGCGGCGTCGGCGATGTAGCTGTCCAGCAGGGCGACCCAGCGCACGGCCCGCCCGCGCGCTTCCAGCAGGTGCGCCACGCGCATGGTCAGCAGCCCGCCCATCGACCAGCCGGCCAGCGCCACCGGGCCGGGCTCCTGGGCGGCGACGTGGTCCGCATACAGCGCGGCAAGCGCCTCCAGCGTGTCGGGCTCTTCGGCGCCCACGCTGTCCGGCGAACGGATGCCGTACACGCGCAACCGGTTCTCCAGCGCGCGCGCCAGCGGCGTGAAGGTCTGGATCTCGCCGCCCGCGCCGTGCACAAGGAACAGCGGCTCGCGCGCGTCGCCGCCGGTGCCCTCTTGCATGCGGACGAGCAGCCCCAGCCGCGGCGCGGGCGCGGGGACGGATGCCGCCGGCTTGGCCCCGGCGTCGCGCAGCGTCACGCCGGACGCCAGTTCGGCCAGCGTGGGCGCGGCGAACAGGTTGCGCACGTTGGTGGAGATGCCCTGCTTGCGCAGCTGCGACATCATGCTCACCGCCATCAGCGAATGGCCGCCCAGCTCGAAGAAGTTGTCGCGCCGCCCGACCCGCTCCAGACCCAGCAGCTGCGCCCACACGGCCGCGACCTTTTCTTCCACCGGGCCCTGCGGCGGTTCGTAATTCGCCTGGCCGGTGGCGCCGGCGTCTTCCGGCGCGGGCAGCGCGCGGCGGTCGATCTTGCCGCCGGGCGTAAGCGCGAAGGCGTCCTGCAGCACGTAGTGCGCCGGCACCATGTACTCGGGCAGGCGCTCGCCAAGCGCGGCGCGCAGTGTCGTCGCCGTGACCGGCTCGCCCGATTGTTCCGGTTGCGCCACAACGTAGGCCACCAGGCGCTTGTCGCCCGGGGTGTCCTCGCGCGCCAGCACCACCGCCTCGTGCACGCCCGGCTGGGCAGCCAGCGCGGCCTCGATCTCGCCCAGCTCGATGCGGAAACCGCGGATCTTCACCTGGTGGTCCACGCGCCCCAGGTACTCGATGCGGCCGTCGGGCAGCCAGCGCGCCAGGTCGCCGGTGCGGTACATGCGCGCGCCCGGCGCGCCGAACGGATTCGGCAGGAAGCGTTCGGCCGTGAGTTCGGGGCGGTGCAGGTAGCCGCGTGCCAGCCCGTCGCCCGCCACGTACAGCTCGGCGGCCACGCCGGCGGGCACCGGCTGGAAGGCCGCGTCCAGTAGGACCACCTGGGCGTTGCTCACCGGCCGCCCGATGGGGATGGGCCCGGCGGCGTCGCGTTCCACCGGCGTCCAGGTGGACGCCACCGTGTCCTCCGACGGTCCGTACATGTTGACCACCTGCCGCACGCCGGTGTTGCGGTAGACCTGCTCGACCAGCTGCGCAGACAGCGCCTCGCCGCCGCTGGCCAGCACGCGCACGCTGGGCGGGATGGCGCCGGCGCGCTCCAGCTGCGCGATGGCCGAGGGCACGGCGCTCATCAGCGTCAGCGGCGCCGCGCGCAGCGCGGCGTCGTCCACCAGCGCCAGCACGTTGGTCTGCACCAGCCACACGGTGCCGCCGCAGGCCAGCGGGCCGAACAGCTCGAACACCGAGAAGTCGAAGTTGAGCGAGGTGGCGGCCAGCGCGTCCTGCAGCACCTCGCGCGGGAACGCCTGATGGATCCAGGCGACGAAGGCGCTCAAGCCGCCATGGCGCACTGCCACGCCCTTGGGCCGGCCGGTAGAGCCCGAGGTGTAGATCACGTAGGCCAGGTGCTCCGGCCCGACGCCCGATTGCGGATCGTGCACGGGCTGGTCCGCGAGCGCCGCCGCTTCGTCATCCACGCACAAGGTCTCGACGCCGTGCAGCCGTTCGCGCAGCGCCGCCTGCGTGACGACCAGCCGCGGCGCCGCGTCGTCCAGCATGCCGCGCACGCGTTCCTCGGGGTAGTTCGGGTCCAGTGGCAGGTAGGCGCCGCCGGCCTTCAGGATGGCCAGCAGGGCCGCGACCATGTCCGGGCCGCGCTCCATGAACAGGCCGACCAGCGTGTCCGGCTCGACGCCGCGCGCGCGCAGGGCATGAGCCAGGCGGTTGGCACGCTCGTTCAGCGCACGGTAGCTCAGGCGCGCGTCGCCGCACACCAGCGCCGGTGCGTCGGGCGTGCGGGCGGCCTGCCGCTCGATCAGCTGGGTGGCGGTGACATCGTGCGCGTAGGGCGCCGCGGTGGCGTTCCAGTCCACCAGCAGCCGCTGGCGCTCGGCCGGCGGCAGCGCGTCCACCCGGCCGATGTTCGCCTCGGGCTCGCGCTCCAGCAGATCGGCGATCTGCTCGATGGCGCGCTGCATCGCGTCGCACACGCTTTCCGGCGAGACCGGGCCGGCGCTGATCTGGATGTTCAGGGCAAAGTCGTCGCCGAAGTCGTCCACCATCAGCACCAGCGGGTAATTGCTGCGGTCGGCCGATTCCAGCACCTCCATGCCGAGGTCGACTGTGTCGGCCGCACCGGTGTCGGTGCCGGGCGCCTCGTCGCGCTTGGCGCCGTGGCGGTGGTTCATGAGCGCGGTGAACAACGGCGCCTGCGGCGGCAAAGCACTGCAGCGCTGCGCCAGCGCCAGCACCGCATGCTCGTGCACCAGCAGTTCGGTCAGCATGCGGTGCACGCCCTGCAGGCTGTCGCGCACGCTTTGCGCGCCCAGGCGCACGCGGATCGGCAGCGTGTTGATGAACGGGCCCATGGCGCTCTCGGAGTCCACGCCGCTTTTCATGCGGCCCAGCAGCACGGTGCCGAACACCACATCCGACGGCCGGCCGCTCGCGCGCGCCAGCACCTGCGCCCAGGCCAGGTGCATCAGGCTGGCCGCGCTCACGCCGTGCTTGCGCACCAGCTGGCGCACCCGCCGCGACAGCGCGGGGTCCAGCATGCGCCGCGTGCGCGCCAGCGCGGCGTCGCCGCGCGTGTCCAGCAGCCCGAAGGGCGCGGTCGGCTCCTCCACGTCGCCCAGCATGTCTTTGAAAAAGGACTCGTGCTCGGCCTGCGGCACGCGCCGCGCGTGTGCCACGTAGTCGCGGAACGGCACCGAGGGCGGCAGCAGGTCGGCCTGCCCGGCCAGGATGGCGCCGATCTGCTCGACCAGCACGCGCAGCGACACTGCGTCGCTGATCAGGTGGTGGCACAGCATCTGCAGCAGCCAGCGCCCGCGCGGCACGTCGCGCGCCACTGCGCAGTGCAGCAGCGGCGCGGCGCGCACGTCCATGCGCAGCGGGCGCGCGCGCAGCCACGTCTCCGCGTCTCCATCCGCCGCTGTGCTGATCTCCAGTTCCTCCACCGGCAGCGATGCGTCGCGCAACACCACCTGGACCGCATGGCGCAGCCCTTCCCAGGCGAAGCCGGTGCGCAGGATGTCGTGGCGGCGGATCAGCGCCTGGAACGCCTCCAGGAAGCGGTCGACGTTGTGCCGCTCGGCGAATGACAGCAGCGTACGGTGCAGGTAGATGTCCTCCTGCTGCACCAGCATGTGGTGGAACAGGAAGCCTTCCTGCAGCGGCGCCAGCGGGTAGATGTCCTGCACGTTGGCCGCGCCGCCGGGCACCGTGGCGACCACCGCGTCGATTTCCGCCTGCGTGAGCTCTACCAGCGGCAGCATGTCGGGCGTGATGGCGGCCGCATCCGGCGCGATGCGGCTCGCCGGCACGGGCACGGCCTCCTGCACGCTGTCGCGCAGGTCGATGCTGGCGGCCAGTTCGGCCAGGGTGTTGGCGGCGAACACGGCGCGCACGCTGGTGGAGATGCCTTGCCGGCGCAGCTGCGCGATCAGGTTGACGGCCATCAGCGAATGGCCGCCGAGTTCGAAGAAGTTGTCCTGCCGCCCGACCCGCTCCAGGCCCAGCAGCTTGGCCCAGGCCGCGGCGACTGCCTCTTCCACCGGCCCTGCCGGCGCCTCGTAGTCCGCCTGCCTCATGGCGCCGGCACCTTCGGGTGCCGGCAGCGCCTTGCGGTCGATCTTGCCGTTGGGCGTGAGCGGGAAAGCGTCGAGCGCGATGACGTGGCTGGGCACCATGTAGCCCGGCAGCGACCGCGCCAGCGCCGCGCGCAGCGCCTCCGCCTCGATGGCCTGGCCTTCGCGCGCGGTCACGTAGGCCACCAGCTGGTTGTCGCCCCCCGCGTCGCGGTGCGCCAGCACCAGCGCCTCACGCACCTGCGGGTGCTGCGCGAGGTGGATTTCGACCTCGCCAGGCTCCACGCGGAAGCCGCGGATCTTCACCTGCAGGTCGGTGCGTCCCAGGAATTCCAGCGCGCCATCGTCCAGCCAGCGCACCAGGTCGCCGGTGCGGTACAGGCGCGCGCCCGGCTGCGCCGCGAACGGATCGGGCACGAAGCGCTCGGCCGTGAGGTCCGGGCGCTGCAGGTAATCGCGCGCGACGCTGGCGCCGCCCAGGAACAGCTCCCCGGGCACGCCGGCCGGCAGTGCGCTGGAGGCGGCGTCGAGCACGTAGACAGTGGTGTTGCCCAGCGGCCGGCCCAGCATCTGGCGCGCCGCGGGTTCGCCGGCGTACGGGTGCGCGGTGCAGATGATGGCCGCCTCGGTGGGGCCGTACAGCACGCGGACCTTCGCGTTGGGGAAGGCTGCGTGCATGCCCTCCAGCAGGTCGGGCGCGACCGCGTCGCCGCCGGTGAAGACACAGCGCATGCCGGGCAGCGTGCCCTCGCCTGCACGTTCGCCCTCACGTTCCCCTGCACCGCGCATCTCCTGCACGATGCGGCGCATCAGCGCCGGGACGGCATGCAGCACGGTGCAGTCGGCGAGCCCGGCCACGAAGGCCGGCACGTCCAGCACCCGCTCGCGCGAAATCAGCCGCACGCTGGCGCCCGCCAGCAGCGGGAGCAGCACCTCGAACAGCCAGATGTCGAACGTGAAACTGGCCGTCGCGTGGACCTGGTCGGCAGGCCCGAAGCCGAACGCCTCGCGCGCCGCCACCAGGGTGGCGGCCAAACTGCCGTGCTGCACGCGCACGCCCTTGGGGCGGCCGGTGGAGCCGGAGGTGTAGATCACGTAGGCCAGGTCGTGCGGGGCCGCCGGGGCTGGCGGGTCGGTGTCCGGCAAGGCGTGCAGCAGGGGCTGGTCCTGGTCCAGCCGGAACAGCGGGAACCCGTGGCCCGGCGGCAGCGCGCCGGCCAGCCGCGCCAGCGTGAGGACCAGCGCCGGCGCGGCTTCCTCCAGCATCACCGCCAGCCGCTCGGCCGGGGCGGACGGGTCCAGCGGCAGGTAGGCGCCGCCGGCCTTCAGCACGGCCAGCACGCCGACGGTCAGCTCCAGCCCCGGCTGCGCGCACAGGCCGACCAGCACCTCCGGCCCTACGCCACGCGCGCGCAGGTGATGCGCGAGGCGGTTGGCGCGCGCATTGAGTTCACGGTACGTGAGCTGCTCGCCTTCGAACACCAGGGCGATGGCGTCGCCGCCGGCGCGCACCTGGGTTTCGAACTGCCCGACCACGGTGGCCTCGGGCGCGGACGGCACGGCGCCGGCGTTCCATTCGACCAGCTGCCGGTGCAGTTCCTGCTGCGACAGCACCTGCACCTCGCGCATCGGCGTGCGCGGCGCCTGTTCCAGCAGCGTCACCAGGCTGTCCAGCGCCACGGCCATGAAATCGCAGATGCGCGCGGGCTCCACGCGGCCGCCCTGCACCTGCGCGGTCAGCGCAAAGTCCTCGCCCAGGTCCTCGACAACCAGGGTGAGCGGGTAGTTGGTGCGCTCCTCCGTGTGCAGCACCTGCAGCTGCAGCTCCTCGGAATCCCCGTCATCGATGGTCTCGCCCAGGTGCACAACGTTGTGCCGGTAGTTGAGCAAGGCGGTGAACAGCGGCGCCTGCGCCGGCAAGGCGCTTGCGCGCTGCGCCACCGCCAGCGAGGCGTGCTCGTGCACCAGCAGCTGCGCCAGGTCGCGGTGCGCGCGCTGCAGGCTGTCGCGCACGCCCTGCATGCCCAGCCGGATGCGCACCGGCAAGGCGTTGATGAACGGCCCGAGCACCAGCTCGGCGCCCTCGCCGCTGCGCATGCGGCCGAACAGCACCGTGCCGAACACCACGTCGTCCGTGCGGCCGCAGCTGCGCGCCAGCACCTGCGCCCAGGCCAGGTGCATCAGCGCGGCCACGCTCACGCCGTGCTGGCGGGCCTGGGCACGCGCGCGGCGGGCCAGCACGGCATCCAGCGCCGCGTGGGCCTCGGCCGTGCGCACGCCGTCGCCTTGCGTGTCGGTCAAGCCGAACGGCATGGTCGGCTCCTCCACGTCGCCCAGCATGGCCTTGAAAAACGCTTCGTGCTCGGAGGCCGGCATGCGCCGCGCGTGGGCCACGTAGTTGCGAAACGGCATCGCCGGCGCCAGCCGGTCGCCCCGGCCGCCCATCACCGTGAGGATCTGCCCGATCAGAAGGCGCAAGGTGGTAGCGTCGTCCACCAGGTGGTGGAACAGGATTTGCAGCAACCAGCGACCGCTGGTTGCTTCGCTGTCCGAGCGGCCGTTGCCGGCGTCCTGCGCGACGAAGCAGCGCAGCAGCGGCGCCTGCCGGATGTCCAGCCGGTACAGGCGCGGGTCGTGCAGTTCGCGCAACTGCGCGGCCGCGTCGCCGCCGCCCGGCAGCTGAAGTTCATCGACGGCCAGGCGCGCCTGGCGCCACACCACCTGCACCGGCTCGGGCAGGCCTTCCCAGGCGATGGCGGTGCGCAGGATGTCGTGGCGCGCCACCACCTCCTGGAAGGCGTCGATGAAGCGGTCCAGCTGCCCGCGCTGCGCGAACGCGAGCACGGCCTGCTGCAGGTAGGCGTCGCCCTGCTGCGCCAGCAGGTAGTGGAACAGGAAGCCCTCCTGCAGCGGCGCCAGCGGATAGATGTCCTGCACGTTGGCCGCGCCGCCGGGCACCTGGGCCACCACCGCGTCGATCTCGGCCTGCGTCAGCGCCACCAACGGCAGCATCTCCGGGACGATCGCCGTGGCGTCCGGCGCAATCCCGTTGGGCGGCACGACGAAGGCGCCCGTGTCGGCCGAGGCCAGCGCCGCAAGCGCGGCCAGCGTCGTGGCCTCGAAGATGGCATGCACGTCCAGCGCCAGGCCGTTTTGGCGCAGCGCCTCGGCCATGCGCACGGCCAGCAGAGAATGCCCGCCCAGCTCGAAGAAGTTGTCGTGCCGCCCGACGCGCTCCACGCCGAGCAGGTTTTCCCACAGGGCGCCGATGGCCTGTTCGGCGGCGCCTTGCGGCGCTTCGTAGCCGCGGCGCGTCACCGCATCGGCGTGCGGCGCCGGCAAGGCCTTGCGGTCCACCTTGCCGTTGGGCGACAGCGGAAACGCTTCCAGCAGCACGTAGTGCGCCGGCACCATGTACTCGGGCAGGCGGCGCGCGAGCGCGGCGCGCAGGTCGGCGGCTTGCGGCTTCTCCTCGGGGGCTACCAGCACATAGGCCACCAGCCGCTGGTCGCCGGCCACGTCTTCGCGCGCCAGCACGGCCGCGTCGCGCACGCCCGGCTGCGCGGCCAGCGCCGCCTCGATTTCGCCCAGCTCGATGCGAAAGCCGCGCACCTTCACCTGGTGGTCGATGCGGCCCAGGTAGTCCAGGCTGCCGCCGGGCAGCCAGCGCGCCAGGTCGCCGGTGCGGTACATGCGGCTGCCGGCTTCGCCGAACGGGTCCGGCACGAAGCGTTCCGCCGTGAGGTCGGGGCGGCCGACGTAGCCGCGTGCCAGGCCGATGCCGGCGATGTGCAGCTCGCCCGCCACGCCCTGCGGCACCGGGTTGAAGTGCGCATCCAGCACGTGCATGCGGATGTTGGCGATGGGCCGCCCGATCGGCACGCTGGACAGTGCCGGGTCGGCCCGGCAAGCCCAGGCGGTCACGTCCACCGAGGCTTCGGTAGGGCCGTAGAGGTTGTGCAGTTCCACGCCGGGCAGCACGCGAAAAAAGCGGTCCTGCAGCTCTTTGGGCAGGGCCTGGCCGCTGCACAGCACGCGCTTGAGGCTGGCGCACTGCGCCGGCTGCGCCTGGCCCAGGAACACCTCCAGCATCGGCGGCACGAAATGCAGGGTGGTGACGGCCTCGCGCGCGATCAGCGCGTCCAGGTACGCCGCGTCCTGGTGGCCGCCGGGGCGCGCCATCACCAGCCGCGCGCCGTGCAGCAGCGGCCAGAAGAATTCCCACACCGACACGTCGAAGCTGAACGGCGTCTTCTGCAGCACGCTGTCGTGTTCGGTCAGCCCGTATTCCTCCTGCATCCATTGCAGGCGGTTGACGATGCCCGCGTGCGGCACGCCGACGCCCTTGGGCCGGCCGGTGGAGCCGGAGGTGTAGATCACGTACGCCAGATCCGCCGGAGCGGCACCGGATGCGACAGGCGTTGCCGGCGCTTCGGCGATGCGCGGCCAGTCGGCGTCCAGCCGCAGCACCGGCACATTGCTGGCGGGCAATCGCTCCTGCAGGTGCGCCTGCGTCAGCACCAGCTGGGCCTTGCAGTCCTCCAGCATGAACGCCAGCCGCTCCTGCGGATAGCCGGGGTCCAGCGGCACGTAGGCAGCGCCGGCCTTCAGGATGCCGAGCAGGCCCACCACCATGTCCAGCCCGCGCTCGGCGCAAACCGCCACCAGGCCGCCGGCCGCGATGCCGTGCAGCCGCAGCGTGTGGGCCAGCTGGTTGGCGCGGGCGTCGAGTTCGGCATAGGTCAAGGCACCGGCCTCGGCGGAGAGCGCAATGCGCTGCGGCGTGCGCGCGGCCTGCGCCTCGAACATCTGCGCCAATGTCAGGCCGCGCGGATAGTCGCACGCCGTGTCGTTCCATTCCACCAGGATGCGGTGTCGCTCGGCGTTGTCCAGCAAGGGCACCATCGACAGCGGCCGGTCGGGCTGCGCCGCCACTGCTTCCAGCAGCGTGCGGTAGTGCCGCGCCAGGCGTTCCATGGTGTCGGCGTCGAACAGGTCGCTTGCGTATTCGACGACGCCCGCCAGGCCGCCGGCGCCCTGGTCCATCAGGAACAGCGACAGGTCCAGCTTGGAGGCGTTGGAGGTGGTGGCGTCGCGCGGCAAGCGCGCCAGCCGCAGGCCGGGCAGCGCCAGGCCCTCGTCGCGGTAGTTCTGCAGCGCGAACTGCACCTGGAACACAGGCGGTCGCGAGCGGTCGCGCACCGGGCGCAGTTCCTCCACCAGCTTTTCGAACGGCAGGTGCTGGTGCGCGAAGGCGTCCAGCGCCGTGTCTTTCACGCGGTGCAGCAGGGCCAGGAAGCCGGGATCGCCCGAGACGTCGGCGCGCAGCGCCAGCATGTTGACGAAAAAGCCGATCAGGCCTTCGGTGGCGCGGTGCGTGCGCCCGGCCACCGGCGTGCCGACCACGACGTCCTGCTGCCCGCTCCAGCGCGCCAGCAGCGACTGGAACGCGGCCAGCAGCGCCATGAAGAGGGTCGCGCCTTCGGCCTGCGCGAGCGCCTGCAGCTTGTCCACCAGCGCCCGAGGCAGCGTGAATTCATGGTTCGCGCCGCGGAAGGCCTGCACCGGCGGGCGCGGATGGTCCAGCGGCAGGTCCAGCGCCGCGGGCGCGCCGGCCAGGCGCTCTTTCCAGTAATCCACCTGGCGGCGCAGCGCGTCGCCCTGCAGCCAGCCGCGCTGCCACAGCGCGTAGTCGGCGTACTGGACCGGAAGGTCCGGCAAGGGCGATGGCTCGCCCTTGGCGTAAGTCGCGTAGAGCGCGCCCAGTTCCTGCACCAGCACGCCCGAGGACCAGCCGTCCGACACGATGTGGTGCATGGCCAGCACGGCCACGTGCTCCTGCGGCGCCAGCCGCAGGAGCAGCGCGCGGAACAGCGGTCCACGCGCCAGGTCGAAGGGCAGGTGCACGAAGTCGCGCGCGCGATCGTGCGCCGCGCGTTCGCGCTCCCCCGCGTCCGCCATGGCCGACAGGTCGGCGCGCTCCAGCGCGAAGCGCTCCGGCCCGTCGATCACCTGCGCGGCCGTGCCGCCGGGCGACGACGGAAAGCGCGTGCGCAGGGCCTCGTGGCGGCGCACGATCTCGGACAGCGCGCGCTCAAACGCGCCGTCGTCCAGCTGGCCGTGCAGGGTCAGGCCGTTTGCGATGTGGTACGCGGTCCCCAGGTGTTCCAGGCGGTCCAGCAGCCACAGCCGCTCCTGCGCGAACGACAGCGGCAGCTGCTCCGGGCGCGGCTGCGCGGCGGCCAGCGGCGGCGGTTCGGTGTTGGCGGCGGTGTCGCGCAGGAAGGCGATCAGCTCGGGCTTCAGAGCACGCACCTGTGCGATGCGCGCGGGCGTCATCGCGCCCTTGGGCGCCTGGAAGCGCAGCTCGCCGCCTTCCAGCCACAGCCGCACGGCGTCGCGCCGCAGTTCGTTGATCAATGCCTGGACGGGGTTCATCGGGGTTGCCTGTTCTTTCCTCTTAGAGGAGTTCCTCGTCCCATTCCTCGGTCCGCGCCTCGGCCGCCGGCGCCGGGGCGGCGCGCGGCCCGATGCGCGCGGCCATCTCGGCCACCGTGGGCGCCTCGAAAAGCGCCTGCAGCGGCAGGTCGCCCGCAATGGCGCTGCGCATGCGCGAGACGGCCTGCGTGGCCAGCAGCGAATGGCCGCCCAGCGTGAAGAAGTTGTCGTGCAGTCCCACGCGCTCCAGGCCCAGCACTTCGGCCCAGATCGCGGCAAGTTCGTGTTCCAGCGGCGTGTGCGGCGGGACGTAGTCGGATTCGCCGCGCACCGCCTGCGGCGCCGGCAGCGCCTTGCGGTCGATCTTGCCGTTGGGCGTGAGCGGGAAAGCGTTCAGTGCCAGGATGTGGCCGGGCACCATGTAGCCCGGCAGCGATTGCGCCAGCGCCGCGCGCAGCGCCTCCGGCTCGATGGCCTGGCCGTCCCGCGGCGTCACGTAGGCCACCAGCTGGTTGTCGCCGCGCGCGTCGCGGTGCGCCAGCACCAGCGCTTCGCGCACCTGCGGATGCTGCGCGAGATGGATTTCGACCTCGCCGGGCTCCACGCGGAAGCCGCGGATCTTCACCTGCAGGTCGGTGCGCCCCAGGAATTCCAGCGCGCCATCGTCCAGCCAGCGCACCAGGTCGCCGGTGCGGTACAGGCGCGCGCCCGGCTGCGCGGAGAACGGATCGGGCACGAAGCGCTCGGCCGTGAGCTCGGGTCGCCGCAGGTAGTCGCGCGCGACGCTGGGGCCGCCCAGGAACAGCTCGCCGGGCACGCCCACGGGCAGCGCGCCTCCGGCGGCATCGAGCACGTAGACCGTGGTGTTGCCCAGAGGGCGCCCCAGCATCTGGCGCGCGGCCGGCGTGCCTTCGTGCAGGTGCGCCGTGCAGAGGATGGCCGCCTCGGTGGGGCCGTAGAGCACGCGGACCTGCGCGGCGGGAAACGCCGCGCGTATGCCCTCCAGCAGGTCGGGCGCGACCGCGTCGCCGCCGGAGAAAATGCAGCGCATGCCGGGTAGCGTGCCCTCGCCCGCACGCCCACCCGGGGCACTCAGGGCGCGGACTTCCTGCACGATCCGGCGCATCAGCGCCGGGACCGCGTGCAGCGCGGTGCAGTCCCCGAGCCCGGCCACGAAAGCCGGCACGTCCAGCACCCGCTCGCGCGGCACCAGCCGCACGCTGGCGCCCACGGTCAGCGGCAGCAGCACCTCGAACAGCCAGATGTCGAAGGTGAAGCTGGCGGTCGCGTGGATGCGGTCCGCCGGCCCGAAGCCGAACGCCTTGCGCGATGCGGCCAGGGTGGTGGCCAGGCTGCCGTGCTGCACCCGCACGCCCTTGGGGCGGCCGGTGGAGCCGGAGGTGTAGATCACGTAGGCCAGGTTGTGCGGGCCGGCCCGCGCCGGCGGGTCGGACACCGGCAAGGCCTGCAGCGCCGGCGCGTCCTGGTCCAGCCGGAACACCGGGACCGCGTGGCCCGGCGGCAGTGCGTCGGCCAGCTGCGCCTGCATGAGCACCAGTACCGGCGCGGCTTCCTCCAGCACCATGGCCAGCCGCTCGGCCGGCGCGGACGGGTCCAGCGGCAGCGAGGCGCCGCCGGCCTTCAGGATGGCCAGCAGACCGACGATCAGCTCCAGCCCCGGCCGAGCGCACAGGCCGACCAGCACTTCGGGACCCACGCCGCGTTCACGTAGATGGTGAGCGAGCCGATTGGCGCGCGCATTGAGTTCGCCGTAGCTGAGCTGCTCGTCTTCGAACACCAGGGCGACGGATTCGCCGCGGGCGCGCACCTGCGCCTCGAACTGCCGGACCACGGTGGCCTCAGGCGGCGATGCGGCAACGCCGGCATTCCATTCCACCAGCTGCCGCTGCAACTCGTGCGCGGGCAGCACCTGCACCTCGCGCACCGGCGTCTGCGGGGAGCGCTCCAGCAGCGACACCAGGCTGTCCAGCGTTTCAACCATGTAGTCGCAGATGCGTGCGGGGTCCACGCGGCCGCCCTGCACCTGCGCGGTCAGCGCGAAGCCTTCGCCCAGGTCGTCCACCGACAGGTTCAGCGGATAGGTGCTGCTGCCGCCCGCTGCCAGCATGCGCATGCCGTCGCCGCCCTGCTCCAGCAAGGCGCCGGCCTGCACGTCGGGATGGCGGTAGTTCAGCACCGCGGCGAACAGCGGTGCGGGCGCGGCCACGCCGCTGCAGCGCTGGGCCAGCGCCAGCGAGGCATGCTCGTGCGCCAGCAGACCGGTCAGCATACGGTGCGTGCGCAGCAGGCTGTCGCGCACACCAACGCCCTCCAGCGCGATGCGCACCGGCAGCGTGTTGATGAACATGCCCAGCGCGCGCCCGGCGCCCACGCCGCCCTGCATGCGGCCGAACAGCACGGTGCCGAACACCACGTCGCTCCTGCCCGAGGCGCGCGCCAGCAGCTGCGCCCAGGCCAGGTGCATCAAACTGGCCACGCCGACGCCGGCCTCGCGCGCCTGCCGGCGCACGCGCGACGCCAATGCCGGATCGAGCGGCCGGCGCAACTCCTGGATGCCGGAGCCGTCGCCCTGTGCGTCCAGCAGCCCGAACGGCGCGGTGGGTTCGTCCACGTCGGCCAGCATGGCCCCGAAGAACGCCTCGTGCGCGCCGGACGCCATGCCCAGCCGCGCCTGCGCGACGTGGTTGCGGAACGGCACCGAGGGCGGCAGCGCGGCGGCCTGCCCGTCCAGCACCGCTTTCAGTTCGGACGCCAGCACGCCCATGCTGGCGGCATCCACCACCAGGTGGTGCAGCAGCACATGCACCAGCCAGCGGCCGTTCGGCGCGTCCTGCGCCACCAGGCAGCGCAGCAGCGGCGCCTGGCGCACGTCCAGGCGGGCGGGCAGGCCGCGCAGCTGCACGCCGACGTCGCCGGCTGCCGGATCGAACGCGCGTTCCTCCACCACCGGCGCGGCATGCCGCCACACCACCTGCAGCGGCTGCGGCAGGCCGTCCCACAGCACGGCGGTGCGCAGCACGTCGTGGCGGTCCACCACCTGCTGCAGCGCCGCGGTGAAGCGGCCGATCTGCGCGCGCGTCTCGAACGCCAGCAGCATGTCCAGCAGGTAGGCGTCGCCCTCGGACACCATCAGGTGGTGGAACAGCAGCCCTTCCTGCAGCGGCGCGAGCGGGTAGATGTCCTGGATGTTGGCCATGCCGCCCGGCACCGCGCGCGCAACCGTGTCGATCTGCGCCTGCGTGAGTTCAACCAGCGGCAGCATGCCGGGCGTGATCGCCTCGCAGCCGGCGGGGATGCCATTGGGCGGCACCACCATGTCGTCCCGCGCGCTGTCCTGCGCGGCCAGCAGTTCCGCGACCGTGGGGTTGGCGAACAGCGTGCGCACGTCCACCGCCAGGCCGTCCGCGCGCAGCCGCTCGATCAGCTGGATCGCAAGCAGCGAATGGCCGCCCAGCTCGAAGAAGTTGTCGGTGACGCCCACCTGGTCCAGCCGCAGCACCTCGGCCCAGGCGCGGGCCACCCGTTCTTCCAGCGGGGTGCGCGGCGCGGTGTAACCCTCCTCGCTGCGCGCCGTTCCCGGCGCCGGCAGCGCCTTGCGGTCGATCTTGCCGTTGGGAGTCAGCGGGAAGGCATCCAGCGCCAGGATGTGGCCGGGCACCATGTAGCCCGGCAGCGACTGCGCCAGTGCGGCGCGCAGCTCCGCTACCGAGGCCGCCTGGCCTTGCACTGCGACCACGTAGGCCACCAGCCGCCTGTCGCCCGGCACATCTTCTCTCGCCAGCACCAACGCCTCGTGCACGCCGGCCTGCGCGGCGAGCACCGCCTCGATCTCGCCCAGCTCGATGCGGAAACCGCGGATCTTCACCTGGTGGTCCGCGCGGCCCAGGTAATCCAGCGTGCCGTCCGGCCGCCAGCGCGCCAGGTCGCCGGAGCGGTACATGCGTGCGCCCGGCGCGGCGCCGAACGGGTCGGGCACGAAACGTTCGGCGGTGAGCCGGGGCCGGCCCAGGTAGCCGCGCGCCACGCCGGCTCCCGCCACGTACAGCTCCCCGGCCACGCCGATGGGGGCCGGGTTCAGGAATTCGTCCAGCACATGGCAGGCCAGGTCGGCCAGCGGCCGGCCGATGCAGCCGGGCGCGTCGGCGTTGCCGGCTTGCAGCACATGCCAGGTCACGTGCACCGTGGTTTCGGTGATGCCGTACATGTTGACCAGGCGCGGCTGCGCGTCGCCGTGCTTCGCGAACCACGGCGCCAGCCCAGCGCGGTTGAGCGCCTCACCGCCGAAGATCACGTGCTTGAGCGCCAGCGCGTGGTTGGCTGCCTGGTCAGCCTGCACCAGCTGCTGGAAGGCCGAGGGCGTCTGGTTCAGCACCGTCACGCGCTCGCGCGCCAGCAGTTCCAAAAAGCGTTCCGGGCTGCGGGTGACGATGTGCGGCACCACCACCAGCCGGCCGCCGTGCAGCAGCGCGCCCCAGATTTCCCACACCGAGAAATCGAACGCATAGGAATGGAACAGCGTCCACACGTCGCTGCTGCCGAAGCCGAACAGCTCGCGCGTGGCGTCGAACAGCCGCGCCAAATTGCCGTGCGTGAGCTGCGCGCCCTTCGGTTTGCCGGTGGAGCCGGAGGTGTAGATCACGTAGGCCAGGCTGTGCAGGCCGGCCAGCGGCGCGGGGTCGGTGTTCAGCTGGGCCAGCCATGCTGCCGCGTCGCGGTCCAGACACAGCACGGTGGCTCCCGTTCGGGCTGAGCTTGTCGAAGCCCCTGCTGGCATGAGCCCTTCGACAAGCTCAGGGCGAACGGTAGTGGTCGTCAGCACCAGTGCCAGCCGCGCGTCGTCCAGCATGTGGGCCAACCGCTCGGCCGGGTACGCCGGGTCCAGCGGCAGGTAGGCGCCGCCGGCTTTCAGCACGGCCAGCAGCGCGACGATCAGGTCCAGCCCCGGCTCCATGCACACGCCGACCAGCACTTCGGGGCCCACGCCTCGTTTACGCAAATGGTGGGCAAGGCGGTTGGCCCGCGCATTGAGTTCGGCGTAGCGCATGTGGGTGTCTTCGAACACCACGGCAACGGCGTCGCCGTTCTCGCGCACGCGGTCTTCGAACTGCCGCACCACCGTGCCTGCGCGCGGCTGCAGCGCGGTGCCGGCGTTCCACGCCTGCAGCTGCTGCAGTTCCTGCGCGGGCAGCACCTGCACCCGTGCCACCGGTGCCTCCGGCGCGGCTTCCAGCAGCTGCACCAGGCCTTCGAGGGCGTGGCGCATGTAGTCGGCCACGCGTTCGGTGCCGATGCGCGCATCGACCTGCGGGTTCAGCGAAAAGCCGCCGCCCGTGTCGTCCACCGACATCACCAACGGATAGTTGGTGCGCTCCAGCATCGACACCACCTGGATGCCGCCTGCGCCCGGCAGCGTCGGCTCGGTCCCCTGCGGCGTGTGGCGCATGTTCAGCAGCGACGAGAACAGGGGCGCGGGCGCCGGCACGCCGCTGCAGCGTTGCGCCAGTGCCAGCGAGGCGTGCTCGTGCACCAGCAGTTCGGCCAGCAGCTGGTGCGTGGACAGCAGCGCGTCGCGCGCGCCCCGGCCCGCCAGGTCGATGGCGATGGGCTGCGTGTTGATGAACATGCCCACCGCGCGGTCGGCGCTGGCGCCCTGCATGCGGCCGAACAGCAGCGTGCCGAACACCACGTGCGGCTTGCCCGCCGCGCGCGCCAGCACCAGCGCCCAAGCCAGGTGCATCAGGCTAGCGGGGCTGACGCCGGCCGCGCGCGCCTGCGCCCGGATGCGCCGCGCCAGCCCGGCCGGCAGCGCCACGGTGCTTTCCTCCAGCGTCGTGCCGTCGCCCTGCACGTCCACCAGGCCGAACGGCAGCGTCGGCTCTTCCACCGGCCCGAGCGTGCGACGGAAGAATGCCTCGTGCTCGGACTGCGGCACGCCGAACAGCGCCTGCGCCACGAAATTGCGGAACGGCACCGGCGCGGGCAGATGGCCGGCGTCGGCGCCGTGCATCAGCTGCAGCACCTCGTGCACCACCAGCTCGCCGGTGGTGTGGTCGCTGGTCAGGTGGTGCAGCATCAGCTGCAGCAACCAGCGATCCTGTTCGGCATCGTGCGCGAAGGCCACGGCGCGCAGCATCGGCGCCTGGCGCACGTCCATGCGCCAGTGCGCGGGGTCGAAGCGCGCCTGCAGCTGGCTTGCCACGTCGCCATCCGGTCCCGGCTGCAATTGCAGTTCCTGCGGCCGCATGGACGCATGCCGCCAGACCACCTGCACCGGCTGCGGCAGTCCTTCCCACAGCACGGCTGTACGCAGGATGTCGTGCCGCGCGATCACCAGCTGCAGCGCTTCGACGAAGCGTTCCAGCTGCGCGCGCTGGTCGAAGGCCAGCAGCGTGGGCAGCAGGTAGGCGTCGCCCTGTGCCTGCGTGCGGTGGTGGAACAGGATGCCTTCCTGCAGCGGCGCGAGCGGGTAGATGTCCTGGATGTTGCGCGCGCCCCCGGGCGTGGCGCGCACGATGGCGTCGATATGAGCCTGCTCCAGTGTTAGCAGCGGCAGCATGCCGGGCACGATCGCCTCGCAGCCTTCGGCGATGCCGTTGGGCGGCACCGCCACCTCGGCGCGCACGCGGCCCTGGCCCTCGGCCAAGGCGGCGATGGTGGGCTGCGAGAACAGCGTGCGCACGTCCACCGGAATGTCGGCGCGGCGCATGCGCTCGATCAGCTGCACCGCCAGCAGCGAATGGCCGCCCAGCGCGAAGAAGTTGTCGTGGATGCCCACGCGCGGCAGCTGCAGCACCTCGGCCCACAGCGCGGCCAGCGCGTGCTCCAGCGGCGTGCGCGGCGCGACGTAGCCCTCTTCGTCCTGGACCTCGGGCGCCGGCAGCGCGCGGCGGTCGATCTTGCCGTTGGGCGTGAGTGGCATCCGCGCCAGCACCACCACCTGGGCCGGCACCATGTAGTCGGGCAGCGTTTGCGCCAGGCCCGCACGCAGCGCCGCGGGCTGCAGGGCGGCACCCTCGTCGGGGCAGGCGTAGGCGACCAGGCGCGTTCCGCCGGGCATGTCCTCGCGCGCCAGCACCAGGGCTTCGCGCACGCCGGGCTGGCGGTCCAGCACCGCCTGGATCTCGCCCAGCTCGACGCGAAAGCCGCGGATCTTCACCTGGTGGTCGACCCGGCCCAGGTATTCGACGGTGCCGTCCGGCCGCCAGCGCGCGAGGTCGCCCGAGCGGTACATGCGCGCGCCGGGTTCCGCTGCGAACGGCTCGGGCAGGAAGCGTTCGGCCGTCAGCGCCGGCCGGCCCAAGTAGCCGCGCGCCACGCCGTCGCCGGCGATGTACAGCTCGCCGGCGATGCCCACGGGCACCGGGTTGAGTTGTTCGTCCAGCAGGTGGATGCGGGTGTTGGCCATCGGCGCGCCGATGGACTGCCACGACGCTGTGTCGGCAGTGGGCTGCTGGATGGCGGCGTTGACGGTGGCCTCGGTCGGGCCGTAGGCGTTGAACAGCGCCGGCCGCGCAGGTTGCGCGAACCAGGCGCGCAGGTCGGCCGGCAGCACCGCCTCGCCGCCCACCATAATTTGCCGCACGCAGGCCGGCAGCCGGAAGTCCGGCGCGGTCACCAACAGGCGCCAGAAACTGGTGGGCAGATTGGCCACGGTGATGCCGTGGCGCTCGCACAGGTCCGCGAACGCGCTCGGCCCGGCCACCCAGCTGTCGTCGCGCAGCACCAGCGTGGCGCCATGCAGCAGCGCGCCGAAGATCTCCTCCACCGACATGTCGAAGCTCAGTGCCGCGAACTGCAGCACGCGGTCGCCAGCGTGCAGGCCGTAGCGCTGGCCCAGTGCCGACACCTGATTGCCCAGGCCCTGCTGCTCGACCAGCACGCCCTTGGGCCGCCCGGTGGAGCCGGAGGTGAACATGGCGTAGGCCAGGTTGCGCGGCGTGGCGGTGGTGGGCGGATCGGTCTCGGGCAGCGTGTCCAGGTCTGTTTGCGCGTCCAGCAGCAGCACCGGCAGGCCGTGCGCCGGCAGGCAGTCCGCCACCGCGCGCTGCGTGAGCAGCAGCCGGGGCCGCGCGTCGTCCAGCATGAAGCCCAGGCGGTCCCGCGGGTGGTCGGGGTCCAGCGGCAGGTAGGCACCGCCGGCTTTCAGGATGCCGAGCACGGCGGCAATGGTGTCCGGGCCGCGCTGCAGGCACACGCCCACCAGCATGTCAGGCCCGACACCTTGCGCGCGCAGCTGGTGCGCGATGCGGTTGGCGCGCGTGTTCAGCGCGCGCCAACTCAGTTGCTGGTGCTGGAACACCAGGGCCGTGGCATCCGGATGCGCGTGCGCCTGCTGGGTGAAGCGCTCGGCGATGGTGAGTTCGCGCGGGTAGCCGGCGGCGGTGTCGTTCCACGCCAGCAGCTGCCGGTGTTCCTCCGCGCCCAGGATGTCGTGCGCATGCAGCGGCGCATGCGGTTGCGCAACCACCGCGCGCAGCAGCTCCTGCAGGCGCGTGCCCAGCCGCGCGATGGTCGCTTCGTCGAACAGGTCGGTGTTGAATTCCAGCCGGCCGTCCAGCCCGCCGCCAGACTGCTCGAACAGCTCCAGCGTCAGGTCGAAGCGGGCGCCGTCGACGTCGGACGGCAGCATCTCCAGTTCCAGCCCGGGCAGCGCCAGGGTGCGGTGCGGCAGGTTCTGCAGCACCAGCATCACCTGGAACAGCGGCGAATAGCTGGTGTCGCGCTGCGGGCGCAAGGCCTCCAGCAACTGCTCGAACGGCACGTGCTGGTGGGCGTAGGCCTGCAAGGTGGTGTCGCGCACCTGCCGCAGCAGCGCGGTGAAGTCGTCGCGCGGCTCCACGTGCGTCCGCAGCACCAGCGTGTTGAGGAAAAAGCCGATCAGCGGCTCGACCTCGGCACGCGTGCGGTTGGCGATGAACGAACCCACGCTCACGTCGCGCTGGCCGCTGTAGCGCGCGAGCAGCAGCGAGAAGCCGGCCAGGAGGCCCATGAACAGCGTGGCGCCCTGCGCGCGGCACAGCGCGCCCAGGCCCTCGACGGTGGCCGCGTCGAGCGCGAACGGCAGCGCGGTGCCGGCGTGCGTGCGCACCTGCGGCCGTGGCCGGTCGGTCGGCAGCGCCAGCAGGGCCGGCGCGTCGGCCAGCTGGCCGCGCCAGTAGTCCAGCTGCTGCTGCAGCACCGGCCCCTGCAGCCATTGGCGCTGCCAGTGCGCGTAGTCGGCGTACTGCACGGCCAGCGGTGGTAGCGGCGAGGCCTCGCCGCGCGCATGGCCAGCGTACAGGGCCGCCACCTCGCGCACCAGCACGCTCATTGACCAGCCGTCGGACACGATGTGGTGCATGGTCACCAGCAGCACGTGCTCTTCGGGCGCCAGGCGCAGCAGCTTCTGGCGCAGCAGCGGCCCGCGCGCCAGGTCGAACGGCGCCTGCGCTTCCTCATGCGCGAGGCGTGCCGCTTCGGCTTCGCGCTCGGTCCGCGGCAGCGCGCCGAGATCGACCAGCGGCAGCAGCGCCGGCGCCGGCGCATCGATGCGCTGCACCGGCTGCCCGTCCGCCGTGACCTCGAAGCGCGTGCGCAGGCTTTCGTGGCGGGCCACGATGTCGTCGAAGGTGCGCTGCAGCGCACCCAGGTCCAGCGTGCCGGCCAGGCGCAGCGCCGCGGGCATGTTGTACTGGCTGGTGCCCGGCTCGAAGCGGTCCAGGAACCACAGCCGCTGCTGCGCGAACGACAGCGGCGGCGGCAGGTCGCGCGGCACCAGCAGCAGCGGCGGCACGCTGCCTGCCGCGGGGTCGGCCGTGCCGTCCGCCGCTGCGTCCACATTCGCACGCAGTGCCGCTTCCACCTGCTGCGCCATTCTCGCGATGGTGGGCGCATCGAACAGCGTGCGCAGCGGCAGCTCCACGCCGCAGGCCTGCTGCAGCCGCGACATGACGCGCGTGGCCAGCAGCGAATGGCCGCCCAGCGCGAAGAAGTCGTCGTCCACGCCGACACGTGGCACGCGCAGCACCTCGGTCCATAGCTGCGCCAGCGTGTGCTCCAGCGGCGTGCGCGGAGCGACGTAGTTGTCATCGGACGGCACCGCGGGCACGGGCAGTGCCTTGGCGGGCACCGCGGGCGGCGCGATGCGGGCGCGCTCGCCGGGATCGAGGACGTCATGCGCCCGCAGCGGCGCGCGCGGCTGCGCGGCCACCGCGTTCAGCAGCCGGCGCAAGTGCGTGCCAAGGCGCGCGATGGTCGGCGCGTCGAACAGGCCGGCGTTGAACTCCAGCCGGCCGGAAATGCTCCGCGCCTCTTCCTGCACATCCAGCATCAGGTCGAACTTGGCCGGGGCCTGCCCGCCGGGCAGCTGCTCGATCCGCAGTTCCGGCAGCTGCAGTTCCGGCAGCGGCGCGTCCTGCAGCGTCAGCATCACCTGGAACAGCGGCGTGTGGCTGGTGTCGCGCACCGGCCGCAGGTGCTCGACCAACTGCTCGAACGGCATGTCCTGGTGCGCGTAGGCGCCCAGCGTCGTGGTGCGCACCTGGCGCAGCAGCGCCTCGAAAGTCTCCGACGGGTGCACCCGCGCGCGCAGCACCAGCGTGTTGACGAAGCAGCCGATCAGCGGCTCGATTTCCGAGCGCGTGCGGTTGGCAATCGGCGAGCCCACGCACAGGTCGTCCTGGCCGCTCCAGCGCGCCAGCACCACGTCCAGTGCGGCCAGCAGCACCATGAACAGCGTGGCGCCCTGCTCGCGTGCCAGCTGCCGCAGCGCGGCGGTTTCCTGCGCGTCCAGCGCGAACGGCACTTCGCCGCCCGCTGGTACCGGCACCTGTGGACGCGGCCGATCGGTGGGCAGCGCCAGCAGTGCCGGCGCGCCCTCCAGCTGTCCGCGCCAGTAGTCCAGCTGGCGTCTCAGTGCGCCGCCCTGCAGCCACTGGCGCTGCCAGTGCGCGTAGTCGGCGTACTGGATGGGCAGCGGCGCAAGCGGCGACGCTTCGCCGCGGCGCAAGGCACCGTACAGCGCCACCAGCTCCTGCACCAGCACGCGCATGGACCAGCCGTCGGACACGATGTGGTGCATGGTGACCAGCAGGATGTGTTCTTGCGGGTCCAGCACGAGCAGCTGTGTGCGCAGCAGCGGCCCGTGCGCCAGGTCGAACGGGCGCAGCGCTTCGGCGCGCGCGAGCTCCTGCGCCTGCTGCTGGCGTTGCTCCAGCGCAAGGCCGCCCAGTTCGGTGACCGCCAGCGGCAGCGGCATGCGCGGCAGGATGTCCTGCAGCGGCTCGCCGTCCACTGCCACGAAGCGTGTTCTCAGGCTTTCGTGCCGCGCCACGATCGCGTTCAGCGCGCCGTGCAGCGCCTCGGTGTCCAGAGGACCCTGCAGACGCAGCGCGGCGGCCATGTTGTACTGCGCCGACCCCGGCTCGAAGCGGTCCAGGAACCACAGCCGCTGCTGCGCGAACGACACCGGCAGCGGCTGGCCGCGGCCTACCGGCACCATGGCCGGCGCGGCCAGCGGGGCGACGTCCTGCTGGCGCTGCAGGCGTGCGGCCAGTTGCGCGATGCTGGGCGCCTCGAACACCGCGCGCACCGGCAGCTCCACGCCCAGCGCGTCGCGCAGGCGCGAAACCAGCCGTGTGGCCAGCAG
>NZ_JACCWG010000325.1 GCF_013697775.1 Ramlibacter sp.
ACGCTCCTCGTCCGACAAGATCAAATCCGCCTTTGGCCTGCCCGTTCTCATTGCGTATCTCCGCTCGAAAGATACCGCAAGAGCAAGCACGATTAATGCCTGTTATTTACGGGACAGGACACTAGGCCAGCGTCGCGGGCGCCGCAAGAAGGCCGCCTGTAACGCATTCACCGATCCATATCGGCGCGTAATCCATGCATGAGATCAACAATGGGATGCAATTAATCGCTGGCGAAAAATTACGATTCAAATACCGCTTTCCGGCCCTGCAAATATGCATGCATACCTCCGTTATTACCTCTAGAAGACGTTGCGGTATTTGGTTTTCCATTGCATCCATCCGCGCGTGCAATTAAGGCGAACGGGTGGTTTAACCGCACCCATCTCGTTGCCATTCAATGGCATCCCAATTAACTTCTAAAACGCCAATAAGATGCCCCAATGCAATCTGCAATTGGTATCCAGTCGGCGGACACCGAACCGCTCATGCGCAAGAGCCGCATCCCGAGCTTCGATGGCCGGCCGCTGAACGTGTTCCACACGGACGCACGCGCGGACCGCGCAGACCTGGTGCTGGTGCTGCCGTTCGGCGTGCGCCACCAGATCGCCAACCGGCTGTATCCGGTGCTGGCCGCGGACTTCAACGTGATCACCTGGGAGTCGCGCTTCGTGCTCGACCTGGACGCCGACGCCCACGGCGCGGCCATCGAGGCCGACACGCACGCGCGCGACATGGCGCACGTCATCGCGCAGTCGCGCACATGGCGGCCCGATGCGCCCGCGCAGGTGGACGTGGTGGGGTACTGCTCGGGCGCCGGCGTGGCGATGCTCGCGGCGGCGCGCAACGCACGCCGGATCCGCCGGCTGGCGCTGGTCAGCGGCGAATACATGCTGCCGCCCACGCTGTGCCGGCAAAGCGCCTTCCAGCGCGAGGTGGACCTGCTGCTGCCCGCCGCCGCATCCAGCATGGCGCGCGCGCGCATGCTGGCCGAGAAGATCGCCGCCGCCGGGCGCAAGGCGCCGGCCTCGGAATTCGAGGCCTTCGTCTCGCTGCCGTTTTCCAGTGCCGAGCACCTGCACCGTTACGGCATGAACTACCTGGCCTACCGCGGCGTGGACTTCCTGCGGGTTGCGCAGGAGGTGCCACAGCCCACGCTGGTCGTGGCCGCGCGCGACGACCGGCAGGTGGGCGTCGACAGCGCCTACATCGTCTCCTCGCGGCTGCCCGGCGCCCGCGGCGTGATGACCGTGGACGGCGACCACTACGAACTGTGCCGCGGCCAGCAGGCCATGACCTCGCTGCTGTCCGCGTTCTTCCTCCATTGACACCGCTCCATCGACGCGAATGCATGCCATGACACCGCAGACCGATTCCGGCGCAACCGTCCACCGCAGATTCGCCGCGCAGGCGCACCGCACGCCCGACGCCACCGCGCTGGTGGGAAGCCACGCGCGGCTGACCTACCGCGAACTGGACAACTGCGCCCGGCACCTGGCGCAGCGCCTGGTCGCGGCGGGCGTGCAGCCCGGCGACACCGTTCCGATGTGCCTGCCGCGCTCGGTGGAAGCTGTGGTGGCGATGCTGGCCATCATGAAGGCCGGCGCCGCCTTCGTGCCGGTGGACCCCGTGAACCCCGAGGCGATGAAGCGCGACTGCCTGCAGCAGTGCCGGGCGCGCCACATGCTTGTCGCACCCAGCGACGACGGCGCCTGGGCCGGGGAACTGCAGGTCGCGCGCATCGATGCGGCGGGGCTGCTGGCCGCGCGCGATGTGGACACCGAGGACGTGGATGGCGGCCGTGATGGCGACGCCAGCGGCGAGAGCGCCGTCTACGTCATGTTCACCTCCGGCAGCACGGGCCGCCCCAAGGGGGTGGTCGTGCCGCACCGCGCCGTGATCCGGCTGGTCTGCGACCCCGACTGGATCCGCGTGGATGCGCGCGACACCTTGCTGCTGCTCTCGCCGATCAGCTTCGATGCGTCCACCTTCGAGCTGTGGGGCGCGCTGCTCAATGGCGCGAAGCTGGTGGTCTGGGACGATGCCGCTTTCGATCCCAACAGGCTGGTCGAGCGGGTGCGGTCCGAAGGCGTCACCGTCCTGTGGCTCACCGCCGCGCTGTTCCACATGATGGTCCGGCGGCGCATCGACATGTTCCCGGGCCTGCGGGTGCTGCTGGCGGGCGGCGACGTTCTGCGCGCCGATGCCATCAACGCGGTGCTGGATGCGTGCGAGGGCATCACCGTGATCAACGGCTACGGGCCCACCGAGAACACCACGTTCACCTGCTGCCACGCAATGACGCGCGCGAACCGGCCTACCGAGCCGGTGCCTATCGGCCGCGCCATCAGCGGCACGCAGGTCCACATCCTGGATGCGAACAGGCAGCCGGTGCCCCAAGGCGAGGAAGGCGAGCTGTGCGCCGGCGGCCTGGGCGTCGCGCTCGGCTATCTCAACGCGCCAGACGCGACGCGCGCGGCCTTCGTGCCGCAGCCCGACGGCAGCCTGATGTACCGCACCGGCGACCTGGTGCGCCGCGACGCCGAGGGCCTGATCCACTTCCTGGGCCGGCGCGACCGGTTGACCAAGATCCGCGGCTTTCGCGTGTCGGTGGACGAGGTGCAGGCCCTGATCGGGCGCATTCCCGGCGCCGAGGAGAACATCGTCGAAGTCCGCAGCAACGCCAACGGCGACACCTGCCTGGAGGCCTTCATCCAGAGCGCCGAACGGGGCAACGACATGGTCGCCTTCATCCGCGGCGAGCTGCGCAAGGCGGCACCGGCTTACATGATTCCCGAGCGCATCACGGTCTGCGCCGAACTGCCCTTGAACGCCAACGGGAAGGTCGACCGCCAGCGCACCACTTCCATCACCCAACACACAGGAGAACACCATGGCTGAACCACACGACGTGGCGCAAGTCGTCCAGCGCATCTGCATCGACACCCTCGGCTACGCCGATTTCGGCGAGGACGAAGACTTCTTCAGCCGCGGCGCCAGCTCGCTGACCATTGTCGACATGCAGCTGAAGATCGAAGAAGCGCTGGGCTGCAAGGCCGCCACCAGCGAGCTGATGCTCCATCCGTCCATGGCCGGCTGGTCGCGCATCTACCGCGCCGTGGCCGAAGAACTCAGCGCCGGCTAGCCACACCCAGGAGTCCAACACATGAACGAATTCAAACTGAGCGCCGACGAGATCACGCGCTTTCGCGCGCAAGGCTACATCGGCCCCTTCACCCTCTATTCGCCCGAGGAAGCGCGCGAGCGCTACAGGGTCATCCGCGCCGAGCTGTTCAACCGCGACCACGCGGTGTACGCGCTGCCGCCGCAAAGCGCCATCGCCAACTACGACCGGCACCTGGACGTGAACCTGCTGAGCGAGCACGTCAGCCACCCGGGCATCGTGGGGCGGCTGACCTCGATCCTCGGCCCCGACGTTGTCTGCTGGCGCTCGGAGATGTTTCCCAAATACCCGGGCGACGAAGGCACCGACTGGCACCAGGCCGACACCTTCGCCCATGCCTCGGGCCAGCCGCAGATCGTGTGGCCCGGCGACACCCGCTTCGGCGGCGCCATCACCGCCTGGACCGCGCTGACCGAGGCCAGCGAGGAGAACGGCTGCCTGCGCTTCATGCCGGGAACCCACGAGGAAATGTTCTACGACGAGTCCAAGAAGATGGCGTTCGACCCCGGCAACGTGAACGCGCTGGAAAAAGACGGCATCAAGCGCGGCTTCTTCGGCTACGACTACCGCAGCCTGCAGAAGGACCCCGACTGGAAGCCCGACGAGAGCAAGGCCGTGTCCATGGTGATGGAGCCGGGCCAGTGCGTGATCTTCTGGTCGACGCTGATGCACTCCTCGTTCCCCAATTCGACCAAGGACCGCACGCGCCTGGGCTACACCAGCCGCTACGTGCCGGCCTCGGTGCGCGTGTACCCCGACACCGACACCGTGGACGAGTACGGCAGCAAGATCAGCCTGGACAAGTTCGGCGTGGTGCTGGTGGCCGGCGAAGACCACTACGGCCACAACCGCCGGGTGGACCGCAACATGCGGGGCGTGCCGTTCGCGGCGCCCCAGATGGCGTGAGGCGGCCATGTCCACGATTGCCGAAACGGCCATGAAGCCGCCGGTCCACGCGGCCGTGGCCCAGGCGGCGGCGCAGGTGCTGGGCCTGGACCACGCCGACATGAACCGCAATTTCTTCGACCTGGGCGGCTCGTCGCTGTCGGTGGCGCTGCTGACCGAACAGCTGGAGAACGTGCTGGGCGTGCAATGCCCGATGCAGCTGCTCTACGAACACCCGCTGCTGGCCGACTTCGCCGAGGCCGTGCAGGCCCTTGTGAGGAGCGAGGCGCGATGAGCACTACCTACCAAGCCGAAATCCACGCCTTCGGCCAGCCGCAGCGGCAGGGGCGGATGTCGCTCGCCGACGCGGCTCTGATGATCCGCGACCGGCAGGCCGCCGCGGTGCTGCTGGACGTTGCCGAGCCGGCCGAGCTCGATGGCTGGTGGAACGACGCGTCCTTTCCCGAAGTGACGCAGCACCAGAGCTTTCCGGGCGCGGGGAAATCCGGGCTCGCGATCGGCCCGACCCAGCGGCTGGTGAAGGAGCAGCTGGTGCCGGGGCTGATCGACTACTTCTCCTACGCGGCGCGCTGCAACGCGGCGCTGCGCCGGACCCGGTTCGTGCAGCTGTGCGAGCGCGAGCTGGGCGCCGGCCCGGTGCGGGTCGGCCAGTGGGGCGAACTGCCGCTGGTGTCCAAGCGCGAATACCAGCCGATCGCAGGCGGCCTGTACAGCGTGCCGCCGCACTGCGACGCCATCCACTTCGGGCGCGAGCCCGAGCGCTGGCCCATCCAGGAAGGCTACGACGAAGGCTTCGACCAGATCTCCCTGTTCCTGTCGGTCCGGGACGCGGAGAACGGCGCCGGGCTGGTGATCTGGGACTACCGCGCGCCCACACGCCCCGCGCTGGACGACCTGATGAGCGAGTTCTCGCGCACCCGGCGCATCGGGGCGCTGGAAGGCGTGCCCAAGGTCGTCATCAAGGGCCGGCCGGGGCAGCTGAACGTGCTGAACACGCGGGCCATGCACGCGGTGGAGCAGTGCACCACGGTGCGCCAGACGCTGGGCTCGTTCATCGTCTGGCACGACGGCCAATGGCGGATGTTCCACTGATGGCCGCCGCAGCCCAGCCTGTTTTCGCCCCGTCCGGCCTTGCGCCCGACATGATCGGGCGCGCGCTGGCGCAGTTCGCGCGGCACGCCGGCGCGCCGCGCATCGGGCACGGGCGCATCG
>NZ_JACCWG010000326.1 GCF_013697775.1 Ramlibacter sp.
ACGCTCCTCGTCCGACAAGATCAAATCCGCCTTTGGCCTGCCCGTTCTCATTGCGTATCTCCGCTCGAAAGATACCGCAAGAGCAAGCACGATTAATGCCTGTTATTTACGGGACAGGACACTAGGCATGCTGGTGCTGGCGGCCAGCCTGACCGGTGGATTCGCGATCACCGCAATCCGCAGCATGCAGGCCGCCCAGGTCGAGGCCTTGCGCCTGTCGCACGAGATGCTGGTGGCCGTGGAGTCCGCGCGCGCCGCGGAAGTGGCTTTCAAGGTCCAGGTCCAGGAGTTCAAGAACGTCCTGCTGCGCGGGCACGATCCCGGCGAGCAGGAGCGCTATGTCGCCGCGTTCGACAAGCGCGCCGGTGAGGTCGCCAGTGAGCTGCGGCAGGTGGAGGGCGCGATGAAGACGCTGGGCCTCGCCACCTCCCCCCTGGAGGAAATGCGCCGGTTGCACGTCGAGATCACGCGCGCCTACAAGCAGTCGCTGTCGGCCTTCGAAGCCGGCAGGCTGGAGAGCAGCCAGGTGGTGGACCGGCAGGTCCGCGGCAAGGACCGGCCCATGGAGGAAAAAGTCGACGCGCTGGTCAGCTCGCTGGAGCGCTTCGCCGAGACCGAAGGCGCGCGGCTGCAGGCGCAAGCGGCCGCGACGACCCGCCAGACGGTCACGGTGCTGCTTGTGCTGCTGCTGGCCAGCGGCGGCGCGGCAGCCGTGGTCGGCACGCTGATCATCCGCAGCCTGTTGCGCGACCTCGGGGGCGAGCCCGCGCTCGTGAAGGACGTGACCGCGCGGGTCGCGGCCGGCGATCTCACGGTGGAGGTGCCGGTGCGCGAGGGCGACAACGCCAGCATGCTGGCCGGCGTCCGGGCCATGGTGCAAAGCCTGCGCGGCCTGGTCGGCGAGGTGGCCGCCGGCGCACGCGGCGTGGCGGACACCAGCCTGCAGATCGCGCAGGGCAACACCGACCTGTCGCGCCGCACCGAGGAGCAGGCCAGCACATTGGAAGAAACCGCGGGCTCGATGGAGGAACTGACCTCCACGGTCACGCAGAACGCGGAGAGCGCGCGCCAGGCGAGCGACGTCGCGGCGACGGCCACCACGCTGGCGCGCAAGGGCGGCCAGGTGGTGGGCGACGTGGTCAGCACGATGAACGACATCACGGCCGCGTCCCGCCGCATCGGCGACATCATCGGCGTGATCGATGGCATCGCGTTCCAGACCAACATCCTGGCGCTCAACGCCGCGGTGGAGGCCGCGCGCGCGGGCGAGCAGGGCCGCGGCTTCGCGGTGGTGGCGGCCGAGGTGCGCAATCTGGCGCAGCGCAGCGCGACCGCCGCCAAGGAAATCAAGGCCCTGATCGGCGACTCGGTCGGGAAGGTGGATGCCGGCAGCAAGCTGGTCGGCGTGGCCGGGGACACGATGAACCAGCTCGTCGCTTCGGTCATGCAGGTGGGCAACCTGATTGCCGAGATTGCCGCCGCCAGCCACGAGCAGAGTTCCGGCATCGAGCAGGTGAACACCGCCGTGTCGCAGATGGACCAGGTAGTGCAGCAGAACGCCTCGCTGGTGGAAGAGGCGAGTGCGGCGACCGAGGCGATGAGCGCCCAAGCCCGCTCCCTGCTGGAGCTGGTCTCGCGCTTCAAGCTCGGCCACGATCACCAGGAACACGGCAGCACGCTGGGCGCCAGCGTGCGCAGGGCGCAGCCGCCGCAGCCGCCCTCCATCGCAGCCCAGCGCCGCCCGCAGCTGCCACGAGGGAAGATGCCGGCGGCGGCGGCGGCCGGCAGCGGCCATTGGGAAGAGTTCTGACGGGAGACGTTCCGGGCAGCCTTGCCGGGAGCACACGCGCCATGGCAAACCTGCTACGGTGCGCGGCATGACCACCCGCATCGAACAAGATACCTTCGGCCCCATCCCCGTGCCCGCCGAGCGGCTGTGGGGCGCGCAGACGCAGCGCTCGCTGCAGAACTTCGACATTTCTGGCGAGCGGCAGCCGCGCGAGATCATCCGCGCGCTGGTGCAGATCAAGCGCTCCAGCGCGGTGGTGAACCACCTGCTGGGCCTGCTGGACCAGCGCAAGGCGGCGGCCATCGTCGCGGCAGCCGACGAGGTGCTGGCGGGCCAGCATGCCGACGAGTTTCCGCTGGTGGTGTGGCAGACCGGGTCGGGAACGCAGACCAACATGAACGTCAACGAGGTGCTGGCCAACCGCGCCAGCGAGCTGCTGGGCGGCGCGCGCGGTGAAGAGCGGCTGGTGCATCCGAACGACGACGTGAACAAGAGCCAGTCATCCAATGACGTCTATCCGACCGCGATGCATCTTGCAGCCGTGGACGCGATCCGCAACCGGCTGATGCCCTCGCTCGCCAAGCTGCGCGCGACGCTTGCGGCGAAGTCCGAGTCCTTCATGGACATCGTGAAGATCGGCCGCACGCACCTGCAGGACGCGACGCCGCTGACCCTGGGCCAGGAGTTCTCCGGCTACGTGGCGCAGCTGGAGCAGGGCGACCGCCACCTGCACGCATGCCTGCCGCATTTGTGCGAACTGGCACTCGGCGGCACGGCGGTGGGCACGGGGTTGAATGCGCCGAAGGGCTATGCCGAGCAGGTGGCGGCCGAACTCGCGCGGCTGACCGGCTTGCCGCTGACCACCGCCGCCAACAAGTTCGAGGTGATGGCCGCGGCCGACGCGCTGGTGCATGCGCACGGCGCGCTGAAGACACTGGCAGCGAGCCTGATGAAGATCGCCAACGACGTGCGCTGGCTGGCCAGCGGACCGCGCAGCGGCATCGGCGAGCTCACGATTCCGGAGAACGAGCCCGGCTCGTCGATCATGCCGGGCAAGGTGAACCCAACGCAGAGCGAGGCCATCACCATGCTGTGCTGCCAGGTGTTCGGCAACGACGTGGCAATCAACTTCGGCGGCGCCTCAGGCAACTTCGAGCTGAACGTGTTCCGGCCGATGATCGCGCACAACTTTTTGCAAAGCGTGCGGTTGCTGGCCGACGGCATGCGCAGCTTCAACGACCACTGTGCGGTGGGGATCGAACCGAACCGCGAGCGCATCGGCGAACTGGTGGAGCGCAGCCTGATGCTGGTGACGGCGCTCAATCCGCACATCGGCTACGACAAGTCGGCGCAGATCGCGAAGAAGGCGCACAAGGAAGGCAGCAGCCTGCGCGAAGCAGCGCTGGCGCTGGGCTTCGTGACCGGGGAGCAGTTCGATCAGTGGGTGCGCGCGGAGAACATGGTGGGCCGCTAGTGTCCTGTCCCGTAAATAACAGGCATTAATCGTGCTTGCTCTTGCGGTATCTTTCGAGCGGAGATACGCAATGAGAACGGGCAGGCCAAAGGCGGATTTGATCTTGTCGGACGAGGAGCGT
>NZ_JACCWG010000327.1 GCF_013697775.1 Ramlibacter sp.
CCCCAAACCATTCATCTGGACAGCCAGTGCTTCGGACATCCTGGCCAAGGTCACCAGAGCCAAGGCTGCATTGGCTGCGATCTCACGATAAGTACAGAACAGAGGCGCGCACCACACTAGCACGCGATGCCGAATCTTGAAGATGCCCAAGAAAGAGCGAATGTCTCATCAACTCGTCCGGAGCGGAAGTCCACGGTTTAGGCTTGTACGTTCGATGGAGGGGTTCGGCCCCACCCTCCTAAGGAGACTCCGCCATCAGCGGCGCCGCGCGTTGGCCAAGCGGCTCATCCTCGAAGAACACGAGGATCGCAGGCGCCTTTGCGCCCTTCCACTTCGGCTGCTGGACGACCCACTTCTGCACGAACTCGGTCACCGTCTGGCGTGCCGCCTCGCGCTGGAGCTTGATCATGTCGGGCGCGGCCGACTTCTTCGCCAGTGTGGCCGTGATCGACCGCTGGAGGGAAGCAACGGCGTCTGCTCCCGTCAGAGGCGACCAGAGTCCCGAGGCGAACGACTCGAGCTTGGCCGTGTCGATGGCGACCGGAAGCGATGGCCGGACGGGCGGGGCGATGACGACGAGCGCATTTCCCGTGCTGCGGAGGGTCCAGTCCTTGGCAAGGGGGATGTGGTACCGGTAGACCGCAGGCACCCGCACCTGGGCGACCGTGCTGCCGACCGGCACGCCCAGGATGGTGTGGCTGGTCGTCGAGTCGAACCGCTCTTCGGCGGTGATCATGCTGACTTCAAGAAGCCCGCCGGGCGTGCGCATCACCACGCGGTTGTCGGCGGACACGGTCATCGTCGTCTTGGGCGGCGCACGCAATTGCCATGCGAAAAGCGCCGCGTTTACGGCGACACCGATGACCAGGAGGGCAGAGAGCGCGGTTCTCATGTAGGCGCCATGGTAAATGGCTGCGCCCCAGCCAGGCGGTTGCGACCCCGATTTGCCTTAAATCGCCACCATCCCCCGCACCCCATCCGCCTCCATGTCCTTGCCCCGGCCGCGCGCGATCACTTCCCCGCGCTCCATCACCAGGTAATCGTCGGCGAGCTCCTGGGCGAAGTCGTAGTACTGCTCCACCAGCAGGATCGCCATGCCGCCCTGGTCCGCCAGGGTGCGGATCACGCGGCCGATGTCCTTGATGATGGACGGCTGGATGCCCTCGGTGGGTTCGTCCAGCACCAGCAGCTTCGGCGCCGCCGCCAGCGCCCTCGCAATCGCCAGCTGCTGCTGCTGGCCGCCCGACAGGTCGCCGCCGCGGCGGTGCAGCATCTGTTTGAGCACGGGGAACAGCTCGTACAGATGCGGCGGGATCGGCGTGCTGCCCTTCTTGTACGCCAGCCCCATGCGCAGGTTTTCTTCCACCGTCAGCCGCGCGAAGATCTCGCGGCCCTGCGGCACGAAGCCGATCCCAGCGCGGGCGCGCTCGTAAGGCGTGGCTTGGTGGATCGGCTTGCCGTCGAATTCGATGCTGCCGGTCTTGATGGGGATCAGGCCCATCAGCGACTTCAGCAGCGTTGTCTTGCCCACGCCGTTGCGGCCCAGCACCACCGTCACTTTGCCGAGTTCCGCGCCCGCGCTCACGTCGCGCAGGATGTGCGAGCCGCCGTAGTACTGGTTGATGTTCTTGATGGAAAGCATGTGTCTGTTGTTAGTTTGCGTGCACTTCGACGAGCTCAGTGCGAACGGGGCAGGGGCGGCATCCCGTTCGGCCTGAGCCTGTCGAAGGACTCGCGCTGTACTTCGACAGGCTCAGCACGAACGGGTCAGGGGCGGGCCGCTACCTTCCCAAATACACCTCGATCACGCGCTCGTCGGCCTGCACCTGGTCCAGCGTGCCTTCGGCCAGCACGCTGCCCTCGTGCAGCACCGTGACTTTCTCCGAGATGGTCTTGATGAAGCCCATATCGTGCTCCACCACCAGCAGCGAGTGCTTGCCCTTCAGCGTGAGGAACAGTTCCGCCGTGCGCGCGGTTTCCTCGTCGGTCATGCCGGCCACCGGTTCGTCCAGCAGCAGCAGCTTGGGGTCCTGCATCAGCAGCATGCCGATTTCCAGCCACTGCTTCTGCCCATGGCTCAGGTTGCCGGCCTGCCGATTCACGCTGTCGGCCAGGTGGATGGTGTGCAGGATCTCGGCCAGGCGGTCGCCCTCGCCCGTGTCCAGGCGGAAGAACATCGAGGCCTTCACGCCCTTGTCGGTCTTGAGCGCCAGCTCCAGGTTCTCGAACACGGTGAGCTGCTCGAACACCGTGGGCTTCTGGAACTTGCGGCCGATGCCCATCTGCGCAATCTCGGCTTCCTTGTAGCGCAGCAGGTCGATGGTGCTGCCGAAGAACACCGTGCCGCTGTCCGGCCGCGTCTTGCCGGTGATGATGTCCATCATCGTGGTCTTGCCCGCGCCATTGGGCCCGATGATGCAACGTAGCTCACCCGGCGCGATGTCCAGCGACAGCTTGTTGATGGCGCGAAACCCGTCGAAGCTGACGCACACCTCCTCCAGGTACAGGATGCGGCCGTGCGTGACGTCGACCTGGCCGTGCGCAAGCGGGCGCGAGAACGCGGCCGCGCGGCCGCCCGATTCCGTCTTGCCGGTCACCGGCCTGGCGTGCAGCGCCTCGGCGCGGCGCGCGCCTTCGTCCATCAGGTCGGGCGTCATGGAGCCCCCACGCTTGCCACTTCGTGGACTGCGCTGCCCCCCGAGGGGGCTTTCGCGCCTTGGGGCCGCCCGGCGGCGCTCATGCCCTGGCCCTGCGCAGTTTCTTCACCAGGCCCACCACGCCGTCCGGCAGGAACAGCGTGACGGCGATGAACAGCGCGCCCAGAAAGTACAGCCAGAACTCCGGCGCGGTGACGGTGAGCCAGCTCTTGGCGCCGTTGACGATGAAGGCACCGACGATGGGCCCGATCAGCGTGGCGCGCCCGCCCACCGCCGCCCAGATGGCGATCTCGATGGAGTTGGCCGGGCTCATCTCGCCCGGGTTGATGATGCCGACCTGCGGCACGTAGAGCGCGCCGGCCACGCCGCACATCACGGCGGAGATCGTCCAGATGGCGAGCTTGTAGCCGACCGGGTTGTAGCCGCAGAACATGGTGCGCTGCTCGGCGTCGCGCACGGCCTGCAGCACGCGGCCGAACTTGCTGCGCACTAGCCAGCGGCCGAACAGGAAGAAGCCGAGCAGCGCCAGGCCGGTCAGCACGAACAGCGCCATGCGCATGCTTTTCGTCTGCAGCGGCACGTCGAGGATGCGCTTGAAGTCGGTGAAGCCGTTGTTGCCGCCGAAGCCGGTTTCGTTGCGGAAGAACAGCAGCATGGCCGCGAAGGTCATGGCCTGCGTGATGATGGAGAAGTACACGCCCTTGATGCGCGAGCGGAATGCGAAGTAGCCGAACACGAAAGCCACGGCCGCCGGCACCGCCACCACCAGGAACAGCGTGGCGCCGAAGCTGCCCGAGAGCGTCCAGTGCCAGGGCAGCACCTTCCAGTCCAGGAACACCATGAAGTCCGGCAGGTCGGCGTGGTACTGCCCGTCGCGGCCGATCTGGCGCATGAGGTACATGCCCATCGCATAGCCGCCCAGCGCGAAGAACAGGCCGTGGCCCAGCGACAGGATGCCGGTGTAGCCCCAGATCAGGTCCATGGCCAGCGCGCAGATGGCGTAGCACATGATCTTGCCGACCAGCGCCACGGCGTAGTCGCTCATGTGGAAGATGCTGCCCTCGGGGACCGCGATGTTGGCCAGCGGGGCGAGCGCGCAGATGACGATCAGGGCAATGAGGAAAGCGGACCAGCCGGTGCGGGTGAGAAGCGGCCGGCGCGCCGGAAGCAGAACCGCCGTTCGGCCTGAAAGAGTATCCGTTCGGCCTGGAAGGACGTCCGTTCGGCCTGAGCTTGTCGAAGGCTTCGCGAGCCCTTCGACAGGCTCAGGGCGAACGGGAGCGGTAGATGCTGCCGGTGGCAATACAGCGCTCATGCTTCCGCACTCCGTCCCTTGACCGCGAACAAGCCCTGCGGGCGCTTCTGGATGAACACCACGATGAACACCAGCACGGCGATCTTTGCCAGCACCGCGCCGGCCCAGCCTTCCAGGAATTTGTTCAGCACGCCCAGGCCCAGCGCCGCATACACCGTGCCGGCCAGCTGGCCCACGCCGCCCAGCACCACCACCATGAACGAGTCCACGATGTAGGCCTGCCCGAGGTCGGGACCCACGTTGCCGATCTGGCTCAGCGCGCAACCCGCGAGTCCCGCGATGCCCGAACCGAGCGCGAACGCGTACGTGTCCACCCGCGCCGTGTTCACGCCCATGCACGACGCGATCGGCCGGTTCTGCGTGACGCCGCGCACGAACAGGCCCAGCCTGGTGCGCGCGATCAGGAAGGCCATGCCGCCCAGCACGGCGAGCGCGAAGCCGATGATGACGATGCGGTTCCACGGCAGCTGCACGTCGCCCAGTGCGTTGACGCTGCCGCTCATCCAGCCGGGGTTCTCCACGCCGACGTTCTGCGCGCCGAACACGGTGCGCACCAGCTGCATCAGCATCAGGCTGATGCCCCAGGTTGCCAGCAGCGTTTCCAGCGGGCGGCCGTACAGGAAGCGGATGACGCCGCGTTCCAGCACCGCGCCCATCGCGGCCGAGGCGGCGAACGACACCGGCACCGCCGCCACCAGGTACCAGTCGAACGCGCCGGGCAGGTACTGGCGGAACAGCACCTGCACCACGTAGGTGGCGTAGGCGCCGATCATCATCAGCTCGCCGTGCGCCATGTTGATCACGCCCATCAGCCCGTAGGTGATGGCCAGGCCCAGCGCCACCAGCAGCAGGATGGAGCCCAGGCTGATGCCGGAGAAGGCCGCGCCCAGGCGTTCGCCCCAGACCAGCGAGCCCTGCACCTGGCGCAAGGTGGCGTCCAGCGCGCTCTTCACGTCGGGGTCGGTTTCTTCCTTCGCGCGCTGCAGCAGCAGGGCGCGGGTGGCCGGACTGCGGCTGGTCGACAGCAGCCGCGCGGCCTCCAGCCGCTTGGTCTTGTCGGCGCTGTTCAGCAGTGCCGCCGCGCGCACCAGGCCCAGCTGCTCCTTGATGCCGGCGTTCTGTTCGGCGGCAAAGGCCTTCTCGATCAGCGGCAGCTTGGATTCGTCCGGGTCCTTCTGCAGTTCCTTCACCGCGTCGGCGCGCAGCGCGTCGTCTTTGGAGAACAGCTTCATGGCCGACAGCGCGGAATCCAGCTCGCCGCGCATGCGGTTGTTGTTGACGACGTCCTCGGCGTCTTCGGGCACCTGCACCTCGGCACCGGTCACGGGGTCGGCACCCTTGCCGTCCTTCACCACGAACACCTTGCCGTTCGCGGTCTTCACCGCGTCGTCGGCCAGTGCCTGGATGAAGGCCGCCGTCTTGGCGTCGGCGTTGGCCACGGCCTTGTTCAGCGCTTCGATGCGCGCGTCGGCTTCACCGGTGGCGATGGCTTTCGCCTCGTCGGCTGTGAGGGCGTGGGCATGGAACGCCAGGGCGGCGGCCAGCAGGAGGAGGAGTCGTTTCATGAGGAGCCTGTGCAATGGGCGGCACGCCGCCCATCACGCAAACAGCTAGTGTCCTGTCCCGTAAATAACAGGCATTAATCGTGCTTGCTCTTGCGGTATCTTTCGAGCGGAGATACGCAATGAGAACGGGCAGGCCAAAGGCGGATTTGATCTTGTCGGACGAGGAGCGT
>NZ_JACCWG010000328.1 GCF_013697775.1 Ramlibacter sp.
CCACGGCCGGCAGGCCCTGCAGGGCGCGTTCGACCGCCGTGCGTGCGCGCCCCGCCGTGACCAGCAGCCGCGTGCGCGCGGGCCCCTGTGCGAGCTGGCGCAGCAGGTCCGGCAGGCCGGCCGGCTCGTAGCAGAACAGGCTGATGAGCCGCTCCTGCGGCGCAAGCACGATGGAATGGCCGGTGAGCCAGGCCGTCCGGTCGAATTCGGCCTGCCGCGGCAACAGGTCGCGCTCGCGCAGCAGGCCGCCCGTCTTCGCCGTGAAGCCGGGGTAGAAGAAGTGCTTGCGCAGCCCCGCGCCCGGCCCGGCCATCACCGGCGAGGGCAGGCCGTGGCTGCGTTCCACGTACGGCTCGGCCGAGAGGTATTCCAGGTTGATCCAGGGCGGCTGCCGGCCGTCGTGCGCGGTCTTGCGCGCCAGCGCCGCGACGAAGGACAGCGGCGGGTCGCAGCCGAAGGCTTCCACCACCACGTCGCCGGGCTCGCGCGTCGCCACGTCGCCGGTCCAGGCGATCACCTCGACGCGCGCGTGCCCTCGCGGCGCCATCCAGGCCAGTGCCGATCCGTCGTCCACCCACAGCCGCACGGCATCGCCGCGCACGGCCAGTTCCGCGCACAGGCGCCAGCACACGCCGATGTCGCCGTGGTTGTCGATGACCTTGCAGAAGATGTCCCAGAGCATGCGCCTCGGATAATAGGGGCATGTCCCATTCCGATGAGCTGCTGGCGCAAGTGGCGGCGCTGCCGGCGCTGCCCGGCGTCTACCGCTACTACGACGCCGAGGGCGGCGTGCTGTACGTGGGCAAGGCGCGCAACCTGAAGAAGCGCGTCTCCAGCTACTTCCAGAAGAACCACGGCGGCACGCGCATCGGCCACATGATCGGCAAGATCGCGCGGCTGGACACGACCGTGGTGCGCTCCGAAGCCGAAGCGCTGCTGCTGGAGAACAACCTCATCAAGTCGCTGGCGCCGCGCTACAACATCCTGTTTCGCGACGACAAGAGCTACCCCTACCTCAAGATCACCGGCGCGCCCGACAAGGTGGGCTTCGCCGGCAACGGCCAAGCCGGCCATTCGGCCGCGGTGTTTCCGCGCGTGGCGTACTACCGCGGCGCGGTGGACCGCAAGCACCGCTACTTCGGCCCGTACCCCAGCGCCTGGGCGGTGAAGGAATCGATCCAGCTGCTGCAGAAGGTGTTCCGCCTGCGCACCTGCGAGGACACGGTGTTCGCCAACCGCACGCGGCCCTGCCTGCTCTACCAGATCAAGCGCTGCTCGGGCCCGTGCGTGAACCTGGTGGCGCCCGAGGACTACCGCCACGATGTGCACAACGCCGAGGCGTTCCTGCGCGGCGAGGCGCATGCGGTGCTGCAGGAGCTGGAGCGCCGCATGATGGACCACGCCGACAAGCTGGAGTTCGAGCAGGCGGCGGAGCTGCGCAACCGCATGAGCGCGCTGTCCAAGGTGCTGCACCAGCAGTCGGTGGAGACCTCGTCCGACAAGGACGCCGACATCCTGGCGGTGAAGGTGCAGGGCGGCAAGGCCTGCGTCAACCTGGCCATGGTGCGGGGCGGCCGCCACCTGGGCGACCGCGCGTACTTTCCCAGCCACGTGGAGGATGCCACGGCGCTGCAGGGCTTCGACGACAGCGCCGACGCCGCGCCGGCGCAGCCGGTGGAAGTGCAAGTGCTGGAGGCCTTCATCGCGCAGCACTACATCGGCGCGGCGCCGCCGGCCGCGCTGATCACCAGCCACCCGGTCGGCCGCGATCTGGTCGAAGCGCTGTCGCAGCAGACCGGCGTGAAGATCGGCGCCGTGCACAACCCGCGCGAGCAGCGCCGGCTGTGGCTGGAGATGGCGCAGCAGAACGCGGACATCCAGCTGGCGCGGCTGCTGGCCGAGGAAGGCTCGCAGCAGGCGCGCACCCGCGCGCTGGTGGATGCGCTGGACCTGGCGCCCGACAACCTGGACACCTTCCGCATCGAGTGTTTCGACATCTCGCACACCGCTGGCGAGGCGACGCAGGCGTCCTGCGTGGTGTTCCACCGCCACCAGATGCAGAACCGCGAGTACCGCCGCTACAACATCGACGGCATCACGCCCGGCGACGACTACGCCGCCATGCGGCAGGTGCTCTCGCGCCGCTACGCCAAGCTGGCGCAGTCCGGCCGCGACACGCCGGACGCGACGCCGCCGGAGGAGGAAGCGCCGGCGCCGCAGGAAGAAATTCCAGTGCTCGTAGCCGAGCCAGCCGTTGCGGCCGAGGCAACAGCGGACAGCCCCGCCGCGAAGAAGCCCGGCGGCGGCGGCAGCGCTTTGCGCCTGCCCGACCTCGTGCTGGTGGACGGCGGCCGCGGCCAGGTCAGCATGGCGCGCGAGGTCTTTGCCGAGCTCGGGCTGGACCTGTCGGTGATCGTCGGCGTGGAAAAGGGCGAGGGCCGCAAGGTTGGCCTGGAAGAGCTCGTGTTCGCCGACGGGCGCGAAAAAGCCTCCCTCGGGCGCGATTCGGCGGCGCTGATGCTGGTGGCGCAGATCCGCGACGAGGCGCACCGCTTCGCCATCACCGGCATGCGCGCGCGCCGCGCCCGGATTCGCGTGGGCGGCAGCAGCCTGGAGGAGATTCCGGGCATCGGCGCGAAGAAACGCGCGCGCCTGCTGCAGCGCTTCGGCGGCGTGCGCGGCGTGGCGGCGGCCAGCGTGGAGGACATCGCCACGGTGGAAGGCGTCTCGCGCGAGCTGGCCGAACAGATCTACCGGGCGCTGCATTGAAGCCCCGCATTCCGGCCCGGGCCCGGCGCTCCACCTAGAATGGCGCCAACCATGTTCTTCACGATCCCGACCATCTTCACCTGGACGCGCATCGTCGCGATTCCGCTGATCATCGGGGTCTTCTACCTGGGCCTGCAGACCGGCACGCAGAACCTGGTCGCCACGGTGATGTTCGTGGTGTTCGCGCTGACCGACTGGCTCGACGGCTTCCTGGCGCGCAAGCTGAACCAGGCGTCATCGTTCGGCGCCTTCCTCGACCCGGTGGCCGACAAGTTCCTGGTTTGCGCCTCGCTGCTGGTGCTGGTGCACCTGAAACGCGCCGACGTGTTCGTGGCGCTCATCATCATCGGCCGCGAGATCGCGATCTCGGCGCTGCGCGAATGGATGGCGCAGATCGGCGCGTCCAAGAGCGTGGCGGTGCACATGCTGGGCAAGGTGAAGACCACCGTGCAGATGGTCGCCATCCCGTTCCTGCTGTTCGACGGCATGCTGTTCGGCGTGATCGACACCGGCACCTGGGGCCTGGTGCTGATCTGGATCGCGGCCGTGCTCACCGTCTGGTCGATGGTGTACTACCTGCAGAAGGCCTTGCCGGAAATCCGCAAGCGCGTGCCCCGGTAAGCGGCAATGACGGATTCCTCGCGGCACGCCGCGGCGCGTGCCATTCCCGCCGTTTTCGTACTCATCTGGAGCACCGGCTTTATCGTGGCGCGCTTCGGCATGCCCCAGTCGCCGCCGATGAAATTCCTGGCGCTGCGCTACGCACTGTCGGTCGCGTGCTTCGCCGTGTGGGCCTTGGCCGCGCGCGTGGCCTGGCCCAGGGACCGCAGGCAGGTCGGCCACCTGGCCGTCATTGGCGTGCTGATGCACGCCGGCTACCTGGGCGGCGTGTGGTCGGCCGTCAAGCTGGGCATGGGCGCCGGCCTGGTGGCGCTGCTGGTCGGGCTGCAGCCGGTGCTCACGGCGGTGTGGGTGTCCGCGCGCGGCGGCGCCGTCAGCGGCCGGCAATGGGGCGGCTTGGCTCTGGGCCTGGGCGGCCTCACGCTGGTGGTGTGGCAAAAGCTCGGGCTGGGCGAGATCCATCCGCTCAACCTGATGCTGTCGATGGGCGCGCTGGTCGCCATCACCGCCGGCACGCTCTACCAGAAGCGTTTTCTCGCGCCCTGCGACGTGCGCGCCGCCAGCCTGGTGCAACTGGCCGCGGCTTTCCTGGTCACGCTGCCGCTGGCGCTGCTGGAAAACGAAGCCATGCGCTGGAACCATGAATTGATCGGCGCGATGGCCTGGTCGGTGCTGGTGCTGACCCTGGGCGGCAGCTCATTGCTGTACTTGCTGATCCAGCGCGGCGCGGCCACGGCGGTTGCCAGCCTGCTGTACCTGGTGCCGCCCACCACGGCGCTGATGGCCTGGGCGCTGTTTCGCGAACCGATCACCTGGCTGACGGTGCTGGGCATGGGCCTGGCGGCGGTCGGCGTGAGCCTGGTGGTACGCGCGCCGGCACGCGGCTGACGGGCGCAAAATCGTGCCGATGTTCCAGGGTTTCCAGCCGTTCACCACCGAGCGCGACGGTGTCGCGCTGCGCGCCTGGGCGGGCGGCAGCGGCGAACCCTTGCTGCTGCTGCATGGCCATCCGCAGACGCACATGATGTGGCACCGCGTGGCCGACGGCCTGGCGCGGCATTTCAGCGTCGTCGCCATGGACCTGCGCGGCTACGGCGACTCCGGCCGGCCGCCGGCGGGCGAGGGCAGCATCGCGTACTCGAAGCGCGAGATGGCGCAGGATGCACTGGCGGTGATGAATGCCCGCGGTTTCACGCGCTTCAAGGTGCTGGCGCACGACCGCGGCGCGCGCGTGGCGCACCGCCTCGCCGCCGATGCACCGGATGCGGTGTCGCGCCTGATGCTGCTGGACATCGCGCCCACGCTCGCCATGTACGCGCAGACCGATGACGCTTTCGCCCGCGCGTACTGGCACTGGTTCTTCCTGATCCAGCCGCCGCCGCTGCCGGAGGCATTGATCGAATCCGACCCCGCGCGCTTCGTGCGCAGCGTGATGGGCGCGCGCCATGCGGGGCTGGCCGCGTTCGCGCCCGAGGCACTCGCCGAGTACGTGCGCTGCGCCAGCCTGCCGAACACGGCGCAGGCAATCTGCGCCGACTACCGCGCCAGCGCCGGCATCGACCTGGAACACGACCGCGCCGACGTCGCGGCCGGGCGCCTGCTCGCGCAGCCGCTGCGCGTGCTGTGGGGCGAGCACGGCACGGTCGGCCGCTGCTTCGACGTGCCGGCGCTGTGGCGCGAGCGTGCGTCGAACGTCACCGGCGCAAGCCTGCCCTGCGGGCACTACATCGCGGAAGAAGCGCCAGAGCTCCTGCTGCGCGAAGCCATCGAATTTCTGAGGAACACAACATGAGCAAGAAGCGCATCGCGGTCATCGCCGGCGACGGCATCGGCAAGGAAGTCATGCCCGAGGGCATCCGCGTGATGGACGCGGCGGCACGCAAGTTCGGCATCGACCTGGCGTTCGACCACTTCGACTTCTCCAGCTGGGACTACTGCGAGAAGCACGGCAAGATGCTGCCCGACGACTGGAAGGACCAGATCGGCGGCCACGACGCCATCTACTTCGGCGCGGTCGGCTGGCCCGAGAAAATCGCCGACCACGTGTCGCTGTGGGGCTCGCTGCTGCTGTTTCGCCGCGAGTTCGACCAGTACGTCAACCTGCGCCCGGCGCGGCTGATGCCCGGCATCGTCGCGCCGGTGGTGCGGCGCGACGGCAGCGCGCGCGCGCCCGGCGAGATCGACATGTACATCGTGCGCGAGAACACCGAGGGCGAGTATTCCAGCATCGGCGGTCGCATGTACGCCGGCACGCCGCGCGAGATCGTGATGCAGGAAACGGTGATGTCGCGCATCGGCGTGGACCGCGTGCTGAAGTTCGCCTTCGAGCTAGTGTCCTGTCCCGTAAATAACAGGCATTAATCGTGCTTGCTCTTGCGGTATCTTTCGAGCGGAGATACGCAATGAGAACGGGCAGGCCAAAGGCGGATTTGATCTTGTCGGACGAGGAGCGT
>NZ_JACCWG010000320.1 GCF_013697775.1 Ramlibacter sp.
GGTTGCCGCCGCGCCATCCGCACCGCCGCCGGCTCCCGCCGCACCCAAGCCGGAGCCGCCGCAGCAGCAGGCGAAAGCCGAGCCCAAACCCGAACCCAAACCGGAACCCAAGCCGAAGCCCGAACCAAAAAAGGTCGAAGCCAAGGCGCCCGCGCCGCGCGCCGACGAGTCCGCCAAGGCGCAGGCCTTGCTGGAAGGCAAGACCGTGCCCGCCGCCGAAGGCCGCTTCGTGGTGCAGGTGGGCGCGTTCTCCGACAACGGAAAGGCGCGCGAGGCGCGGCAGAAGGTGGAGCGCGCTGGAATGAAGACCTACACGCAGGTGGCCGAGACCAAGGACGGCAAGCGCATCCGCGTGCGGGTGGGGCCGTTCGCCACCCGCGCCGACGCGGACAAGGCGGCCCACAAGCTCAAGGGGCTGGATTTGCCGGCCGCCATCCTCAGTTTGTGAGGGCGCCCCCGCATGGCCATGCTCGACTGGGTGGTGCTGGCGGTGCTCGGGCTGTCGCTGCTGCTGGGCGCCTGGCGCGGCCTGGTGTACGAGGTGCTGTCGGTGATGAGCTGGGTGGCCGCGTTCGTCGCGGCGCAATGGTTCGCGCCGCGCGCCGCCGAGATGCTGCCGATGTCGGGCTCGGGCGAGGCGGTGCGCTATGCGGCGGGCTTCGTGCTGGTGTTCATCGCGGCGCTGTTCGCCTGCGGGCTGGTGGCCTGGGGCGCGCGCAAGATCGTGCAAGCCATGGGCCTGCGGCCGGTGGACCGCACGCTCGGCGCGGCCTTCGGCCTGGTGCGCGGGCTGGTGCTGGTGCTGGCGCTGGCCGTGGTGGTGAGCATGACGCCGCTGCAGCGCGAGCCGTGGTGGAGCGAGGCGAAGACGGCGGATGTGTCGGCTGCCGCGCTGCGGGGATTGAAGCCGGTGCTGCCTGAGCGCTTCGGAAAGTATTTGCCGGGATAGATTCGCCCTTTACGGGCAGCAAGGAATTTTGTATGTGCGGGATTGTGGGTGTCGTCAGCAGTGGCCCGGTCAACCAGCTGATCTACGACGCGCTGCTGCTGTTGCAGCACCGCGGCCAGGACGCCGCGGGCATCGTGACGCAGCAGGGCCGCAAGGTCTACATGCACAAGGCCAAGGGCATGGTGCGCGACGTGTTCCGCACGCGCAACATGCGCGCGCTGCCGGGCAACGTGGGCCTGGGCCAGGCGCGCTACCCCACCGCCGGCAACGCCTACAGCGAAGAGGAAGCGCAGCCGTTCTACGTGAACGCGCCCTTCGGCATCACGCTGGCGCACAACGGCAACCTCACCAACGCGCAGGCGCTGAAGGCCGAGCTGTTCTCCACCGACCACCGCCATATCAACACCGAGAGCGACACCGAGGTGCTGCTCAACGTATTCGCGCATGAACTTGAGAAGGCCACGCGCGGCCTGGCGCTCAAGCCCGAAGACGTCTTCGCGGCCGTGCGCAACGTGCACCGCCGCGTGCGCGGCTCCTACGCGGTGGTGGCGCTGATCGCCGGCCACGGCCTGGTGGCATTCCGCGACCCGTACGGCATCCGGCCGTTGTGCTTCGGCCGCGGCGGCGACGCCACCGTGATGATGGCCAGCGAGTCCGTGGCGCTGGAAGGCACCGGCTACAAGCTCGAGCGCAACCTGCTGCCGGGCGAGGCGGTGTACGTGGACACGCAAGGCAAGCTGTTCGCGCAGCAGTGCGCGGACAAGCCGCAGCTCAACCCGTGCATCTTCGAATTCGTCTACCTCGCGCGGCCCGACTCGGTGCTGGACGGCATCTCGGTCTACCAGGCGCGGCTGAACTTGGGCGAAATGCTGGCCAAGCGCGTAATCTCCAAACTGCCGCCCAGCGACATCGACGTGGTGATCCCGATTCCCGAGTCGAGCCGGCCAAGTGCCATGCAGCTGGCGCACCTGCTGGGCCTGCCGTACCGCGAGGGCTTCGTGAAGAACCGCTACGTGGGCCGCACGTTCATCATGCCGGGGCAGGCGGTGCGCAAGAAATCGGTGCGCCAGAAGCTCAACGTGATCAACAGCGAATTCAAGGGCCGCAACGTGCTGCTGGTGGACGATTCGATCGTGCGTGGCACCACCAGCCGCGAGATCGTGCAGATGGCGCGCGAGGCCGGCGCCCGCAAGGTGTACCTGGCCAGCGCCGCGCCGCCGGTGCGCTTTCCCAACGTGTACGGCATCGACATGCCGACCCCCAGCGAACTGGTGGCGCACGGCCGCACGGTGGACGAGGTGCGCGACATCATCGGCTGCGACGCGCTGATCTACCAGGACGTGGAGGGCATGAAGAGCGCCATCGGCTCGCTCAACCCGAACATCAAGGGCTTCGACGCCTCGTGCTTCGACGGCGTGTACGTCACCGGCGACATCAACGCGGCCGACATCGCGAAGATCAACGAAGCGCGCATCGGCCAGGAAGACCCGCTGGAAGAAAGCACCTCGCGCCTTTCGATCCCGAATCCGCAGGAAGCCTGAAGAACAACGACACCGCCAACGTGAAAGCCAGAACCCGCTTCGCTCCCTCGCCCACCGGCTTCATCCACCTGGGCAACATCCGCTCCGCGCTGTACCCGTGGGCGTTCGCGCGCTCGCAGGGCGGCGACTTCATCCTGCGCATCGAGGACACCGACCTGGAGCGCTCCTCGCAAGCCGCGGTCGACGTCATCCTGGAAGGCATGTCCTGGCTGGGGCTGGACGCCGACGAGGGGCCGTTCTACCAGATGCAGCGCATGGACCGCTACCGCGAAGTGCTGGCGCAGATGCGCGCGCAAGACCTGGTCTACCCCTGCTACATGAGCGTGGCCGAACTCGATGCGCTGCGCGAGCGGCAGATGGCCGACAAGGAGAAGCCGCGCTACGACGGCACCTGGCGCCCCGGGGCGGGCAAGACCTTGCCCGCCCCGCCCGAAGGCGTGCAGCCGGTGCTGCGCTTCAAGAACCCGACAGGCGGTGCGGTGGCGTGGGACGACAAGGTCAAGGGCCGCATCGAGATCAGCAACGACGAACTCGACGACCTGGTGATCGCGCGGCCCGACGGCACGCCCACATACAACTTCTGCGTGGTGGTGGACGACATCGACATGCGCATCACCCACGTGATCCGTGGCGACGACCACGTGAACAACACGCCGCGGCAGATCAACATCTTTCGCGCGCTCGGCCAGGAGCCGCCGGTGTACGCGCACCTGCCCACCGTGCTGAACGCGCAGGGCGAGAAGATGAGCAAGCGCAACGGCGCCAAGCCGGTGACGCAGTACCGCGACGAGGGCTACCTGCCCGAAGCGATGGTGAATTACCTGGCGCGCCTGGGCTGGAGCCATGGCGACGAAGAGATCTTCAGCCGCGAGCAGTTCCTGCAGTGGTTTGACCTAAACCATCTGGGCAGGAGCGCGGCGCAGTTCGACGACGCCAAGCTGCGCTGGGTGAACGCGCAGCACATGAAGGCCATGCCCGGCGAGCAGCTCGCACCGCTGGTGGAACAGTGGCTGCGGCAACGCGGCATCGCGCCCGATGCGCGCCTGCCCGCACTGTGCGATTTGCTGAAGGACCGCTGCGACACCACGGTGGCGCTGGCCGACTGGGTGCAGCGCTTCTACGCCGACGTGGTGCCGGGCGCGGAGGACGTGGCCAAGCACATCACCGACGGCGTGCGCCCGGCCATCTCCATGCTGGCGAAGATGCTGGAAGGCTGCCCGTGGACCAAGGAGGCGATCGCCGAGGCGATCAAGGAAACGCTGCGCGCCACCGGCATGAAGATGCCGCAACTTGCCATGCCGGTGCGGGTGCTGGTGATGGGCACGCCGCAGACGCCGTCGCTGGATGCGGTGCTGGCGTTGTCGGAACGACAAACAGTGTTGAGCCGGCTGAAAAACGGCTGAATTTTCAGTCTATAATTCGAGGCTCGACACCCAACGGGGGTATAGCTCAGCTGGGAGAGCGCTTGCATGGCATGCAAGAGGTCAGCGGTTCGATCCCGCTTACCTCCACCAAAAGTGTCGAGAACGGAAAGTCCAGGTTTTGACCCTATCGTCTAGAGGCCTAGGACATCACCCTTTCACGGTGAGTACCGGGGTTCGAATCCCCGTAGGGTCGCCAAGAAATTGGTAAGCAAGTGGCAGCACTTGCCCGCATTTGCGGGGAAAGCTGCACCACGCGGAGTGGTAGTTCAGTTGGTTAGAATACCGGCCTGTCACGCCGGGGGTCGCGGGTTCGAGTCCCGTCCACTCCGCCACAAAAATCGAAAGCGCCATGAAGTTCTGCTTCATGGCGCTTTTTCTTTTGCGCTCCAGTGGGCACCGGGAAGCGTCGTCACCGCGCCAGCCGCTGCGCCGCCATCGCCGCATCCTGCGCGGCCGCCGCGCGCACCGCGGGCGAGACGCACACATGGTCCGACGGCACGACCTCGCGCCACACGAAGCCGGGCCGGCAGGTGTCCGGGCCGGACGCACCGCCGTTGGCGCGCCGGGACGCTGCGGCGGCGTTGTCCTGTGCCGCCTGCGTGCGCGTGGCGGGCGTGACGCAGACATGGTCGTTGCGGATCGCTTCGCGCCAGACATAGCCCTGCTTGCACGTGTCGACGACGACGCGGACGGCCTGCGCCGCACGCCGCCCCGCGCCCTGCCGGTTGTCGTCCGCCGCCGCGCTGCGCACCGCCGGAACCACGCACGCATGGTCTCCCGCGAAAGCTTCCCGCCAGACGAAGCCCGGCTTGCACGTGTCGGGGCCGTAGGCGCCATTCGGCACACGCCGGCCGGCCGCCGCGGCGTTGTCCTGGGCGGCCTGGGTGCGCACCGCCGGCGTCACGCAGACGTGGTCTCCCTTGGCGGCCTCGCGCCACACGTAGCCTTGCTTGCAGATGTCCGCTTGATAACCGCCGCCGCCCGTGGTGGATTGCGGGCGCGTGCTGCTGATGCTGATGCCGGCACAGACGCCGCAGGCATAGCTGTTGCAAGCATGCCAGTTCTGGTTCAGGCTTTCGTGAAAGCCGTTCTCGCACACCATCACCACGCCGTAGCAGCTCGCTTTCGTTTCCTTCGCGGCGCAAAGGGCGGAGGCGTTGCGGCACAAGGCCTTGTGCCCGGTGACGCAGTAGCCGCCGTCGCCGGAGTCGCTGACGCCGATCTGCTCTTCATTCCCCTGGCAATGGCCTTCGCAGAACGGCGCGGTGCCGCGCCAGGTGTTGGCGATGGATGGAATCGCCATCCATGCGATGAGACAGGCCAGTACCGCCATACGGACGGCCTTGTGGATTGACTGCATGACAACCTCCCTTTCCTGGCGCAAGGGCCAGACAGGTTGACTCCGCCTGGAGATACAGCGTCGTTCTTATAAGGAGCAATATAGGCGCTGAAAGCCAAGCTGTACAGCGTCTCAGCTCGGCTGATAAAGGTGGAAGTCAGCTGTGCGCATGCCGTCGGAATCGGCTGACTATCGGTTAAGCCACATTCTTTCGAACTGGTTCGAACCGCTATCTCACGCTTCACTGGCCCGGACATATCCACACCGGCAATCAGGGAGAACCAATTCATGGGAGTGCAAGGGATGTTGCGCGCGGCGCTTGCCGCCGTCGCAGGCTTGACCATGGCCGCTGCGCACGCGGCCACTTACCATATCGAAGCGGAAAACGCCACGCGCACCAGCGACCTTGTCGTCGCGACAGACGTGCCCGGCTATTCCGGCACCGGCTTCGTCAATCCGTTCGGCGCCGCCACCTCCAAGGTCACGGCCACGTTCACCAACGTCGCCGCCGGCACCTACCAGGTGCGCTTCCACTACCACGCCTATGGGGCGCAGCAGAACTTCGTGTCCATCGACGGCGGCGCGGCGCAGGACGTGCCGTGGCCCAAGACTCAGGGCATCGGCACGGGATGGAGCGACGTCGTCCTGTCGGGCGTGCAGCTCGGCGCGGGCACGCACACGGTGGCGGTGAGCAAGGGCTGGGGCTACATCGATCTCGACTACATCGAGCTGGTGTCCGGCGGCACCACAACGCTGACCGGCGAGGCCGAGACCGGCACGGTGTCGGGCACCGGCATCAGCGCCAAGTACGACGACCCGAACGCGGGCGGCGGTGGCTATGTCGGCAATTTCACGGCCAACGGCGACACGCTGACGGTGCGCATTCCCGGCGTCAGCGCGGGCAGTTTCGATGTGGCGATCCGCTACCGCGCCTGGGGCACCCAGCAGAACAATGTGCAGATCAACGGGGGCACCATTCAGAACAAGGTGTTCCCGGGGCAGAACAACGCCTGGATGGATCTCGTGCTTCCGGGCGTGGCCCTGGTCAACGGCACCAACACCTTCGTCATCAGCAAGGATTGGGGCTACATGGATGTGGACTCCATCAAGGTCACCACGGCCGGCGCGGCCGTGACGCCCATCACGCTGCGTGCGCCCAACGATCCCAATCCGGACCTGCTGCAGGTGGGCAACGCCAACTACGCCTACTGGATCGAGGACGGCGTGTGGGGCCCGGGGCAGCTCACCCGCGGTACGTACACCGGCCTGACCGGGTCGCAGTACGAGACGTCGTACGGACGCTCGCAGACCGTCGGACCCAATGGCGAAGTGGCCTGGCGCAGCGCCTGGAAGTGGCCCACCGGAACGACCGAGGTGAAGGCCTATCCGTCCGCCGTGTTCGGCGCCAAGCCGGGCTGGTACAACACTTGGCGTACGCCGGGCGGCCACGAGATCCGGCTGCTGGACGAAACCTATTCGCAGATCTATCCGTCGGGCCCGACGCCGGGAACGTTCCTGCCGATGACCGCCAACGGCGCGCTGCCTCCGATCTATTCATCGTCCACGTTCACGCACCTGACGCCGCCCACGGGGCGCGGGCACCTGAGCTACGACATCTGGCTGCAAAGCAGCCCGCAGCAGGTCAACGGCTTTACCGCGCCGCCGATCAGCCACGAGATCATGATCCCGCTGAACTACTGGGGGAACTACGGCGCGCACAACGGCGGACGCAACCCGGGGTGGTACAGCCACGACGTGACGCTGGAGGGCCTGCTGTGGCACGTGTATTTCGTGCGCAATTTCGCCGGCGGCTGGACCTTCGTGGTGTTCGAGCCCGATGCCTCGCTGTCGGAGAACACGGCGCGGACGCTGAATCTCTCCACCTTCATCAACTACCTCAAGACACGCACCGACAGCAACGGACAGCTGTGGGCGAACGGCACGGAGTCGCTGGTCAGCGTCGAGCTGGGCGTGGAGCCGGTGGAAGGCGTGGGCGACATGCAGATCTCCAACTTCCGGGTGTGGAAGCCGTAAGGGCAGTGCGCAGGACGTGGTTCAGGGATTCCTGAACTGCGTCTTGCCGAACATCACCTCGTGCGCTTCCTTCGTGCGGGGCACGCCGGTGAGATGTTCGCGCAGGACGGCCATTCCCCGGTCCACCGCCGGCCGCGCACGGATCGCGCCATACCAGCGCGCCACGTGCGCGAACGGCTGCAGGCTGAGGCCGGCCAGCTTGTGGATGCGCACCCACGGAAAGCAGGCGATGTCGGCGATAGAGTAGTCGCCCGCCAGGTATTCACGGGTGGCCAGCTGCTTGTCCATCACGGCCAGCAGTCGCCCGCCCTCCTGCGTATAGCGCTCCGTGGCGTACGGATGCGTGTCCATCGCGTAGGTGACGAAGTGCTGCGCCTGGCCGAACATCGGGCCCAGGCCGCCCATCTGCCACATCAGCCACTGGATCGCGTCCCAGCGGCCAGCGTGCGTGGGCGCGATGAGTTTGCCGTGCGTGTCCGCCAGGTACAGCAGGATCGCGCCGGATTCGAAGATGCGCAGCGGCTCGCCGGGCTCGGTGGCGTCGACCAGGACGGGAATGCGCCGGTTCGGGTTGATCTCCTTGAACCAGTCCTCCATCTGCTCGCCGGTAAAGATGTTCACCGGCTTCACTTCGTACGGAACACCCAGCTCCTCCAGCATGATGTGGATCTTCTGCCCGTTGGGCGTGGCCCAGGTGTAGAGCTGCAAGCTCATGGCGATCTCCCTTCTGACTTCGTCTAGCTTCCTTGCGACGCGAGCACCGTTCCCCGGCACTCGCCGAACCCGATGCGCGCCGCGCCATCCTTTTCGCACCAGCCGCGCAGGATCACAGTGTCGCCGTCTTCCAGGAAACCGCGCTGTTCGCCTGTCGCGTCCAAGGTCACTGGCGCGCGCCCGCCCTTGCTCAACTCCACCAGCGCGCCCGCTTCCTGCGGCGTCGGCCCCGACACCGTGCCGGTGCCCAGCAGGTCGCCCGGCTGCAGGTCGCAGCCGCCCACCGTGTGCTGCGCCACCATCTGCGCGATGGTCCAGTACTGGTGGCGAAAGCTGGTGCGCGCGATGGCGCTGGGCTGCGCTGCGCACTCGCGGTGCGCGGGCGTGTCCAGCCGCACTTGCAGCTGCACGTCGATGCTGCCGCCAGCGCGGTTGGCCTCGCCGTCCAGGTAGGGAAGCGGCTGCGGATCGCCCGCGGGCCGCGTGAACGGCAGCCGGTAGGGCGCCAGCGCCTCCAGGCTCACGACCCAGGGCGAGACCGTGGTGCAGAAGTTCTTGCCCAGGAACGGGCCCAGCGGGTTCATCTCCCAGAACTGGTGGTCGCGCGCCGACCAGTCGTTCAGCAGCACCATGCCGGCGATGTGCTCTTGCGCTTGCGCAATCGGGATCGGCGTTCCCAGCGGGTTGCCCGGGCCGATGAAGAAGCCCATCTCCAGCTCGAAATCCAGCCGCGCGCAGGGCCCGTAGGCGGGCTGTGCCGCGCCTGGCGCCATGGCCTGACCACTGGGGCGCGTGAACCCGAAACCGGGCTGCCCCACGCGCACGCTGGAGGCCCGGCCGTGGTACGCGATGGGCAGCCACTGGAAGTTGGGCGTGAGCGGGTTGTCCGGGAAAATCAGTTTGCCGACGTTGATGGCGTGGTGGATCGACGTGTAGAAATCCGTGTAGTCGCCGATGCGCGCGGGCAGGCCGTAGTGCGCGTCGGACTGCGCGACGAGGCAGGTGCGCACGCGGTCCTTCGTGTCGGCCGGCGCGTTGTCGCGGAGCAGGTCGAACAGCGCGTGCCGCAATGCGCGCCAGTGCCTGCTGCCCAGCGCGAAGTAGCCGTTCAACGCCGGCTGCGCACAGGCCTCGCAGGCGGTTTGCGCATCACCCGCCAGCAGGCCGGTGCCCGCCAGCGCGGCCAGGTCGACGATCTGCTCTCCGATGGCGCAGCCGCCGCGCAGGGGCTCGTTGCTGTCCGCGCGGTGGAAAATCGCGAGCGGCAGGTTCTGGATCGGAAAGTCGCAGCCCGGCGCATTGGCGGATGCCACCCAGCTGCGCGCGGCCGCATCGTGCGTGTGGTTCAGCGTGCTGGCCATGGCGCTCACCTGCCGCTCGCCATCAGCGCATCGTCGAAGATCGCCACCGCGCGGGTCCAGCCGGCCGAGGCGCCGCGGATTTTGTGCGGAAAGCAGCTGATGTAGAAGCCGTCAGCCGGCAGCGCCTCCAGGTTGTGCAGCTTCTCGATGTGGCAGTAGCCGATGTCGCGGCCGGCCTTGTGGCCTTCCCAGATCAGCGATGCGTCGCGGCTCTCGCCGTATTTCTGCGCCGTGTGCACGAAAGGCGCGTCCCAGCTCCAGGCGTCGGTGCCGGTCAGGCGCACGCCGCGCTCCAGCAGGTACATGGTGGCCTCGTAGCCCATGCCGCAGCCGGCCGCCACGTAGTCGTTGTTGCCGTAGCGCGAGCCGGCGCGCGTGTTCACCACCACGATCTCCAGTGGCTGCAGCGTGTGGCCCACGCGCTTCAATTCCGCTTCGACGTCGCTGGCGGTGACGACGTAGCCGTCGGCGAAATGGCGAAAGTCCAGCTTCACGCTGGGCTGGAAGCACCACTCCAACGGCACTTCGTCGATGGCGATGGCGCGCTCCTTCTCTCCCAATTTTTTGTTCATGGTGGAGTGGAAGTGGTAGGGCGCATCCAGGTGCGTGCCGTTGTGCGTGGACAGCTGCACCAGCTCCACCGCCCAGCCTTCGCCGTCGGGCAGGTCCTCTTTTCTCAGGCCGGGGAAGAAGGGTTCGATCTGCGAGAAGGTGTTCTCGTGCGTGAAGTACTGGATCTTCGGCGCGAAGGCCGGCGGGTCCGACACCACGTCGTTTTCCAGGTAGATCGAGAGGTCGACGAATTTGCGGGGCATGTGGGAACTCCCAGGAAGAGGACGAGCGGTCAGGAATGTGGGGACTGCCAGCGCAGCAGGCGGCGTTCGGCAAGCGCCAGCACCGCGTTGCTGGCGAAGCCAAGGGCGCCCAGCAATGCAATGCCGGCGAACAGGTCGCTGGCGCGGAAGGCGCGCGCGGCCAGCAAGATGGCCTGGCCCAGGCCGGGCTGCGAGGCGATCATTTCGCCGACCACGGCAACGATCAGCGACACCGTCATGGCCAGGCGCATGCCGGCCAGGATGTCGGGCATGGCGCTGGGCAGGCCGACCTTGCGGATGAAGGCGGCGTCGTTCATCTGCAGCGCGGCGGCCACTTCGCGCAGCCGCGGCTCCACGCTGGCGAAGCCGTGCACGGTGGCCAGCAGCACCGGCCACATCGCGCCGAAGGCCACCACGAACAGCACCATGCCGCCGCCAAGGCCGAAGATGGAGATCGCCAGCGGCATGATGGCCGAGGCCGGCAGCGGCCGCACGAATTCCAGCATCGGCTGCAGCCAGGCGCGCGCCTTTGTGGAAATGCCGATCAGCGCGCCGAGTGCGATGCCCGCGGCGGAGGCCAGCAGCCAGCCGAGCAGCATGCGCTGCAGGGTCTGCAAGGTGAACGCCGCGAGTTCGCCGCCGCCCTTGCCGGTGAGGTTCAGTCCGTCGCCCAGGCTGGCCAGCGCCGCCTCGGGCGTCGGCAGGAACACCCGGCTCACCCAGCCCGCGTGGCTCGCGGCCCACCAAAGCGCGAGCAGGGCGGCCAGCAGCGCGCCCGACTCCAGCAGCGCGCGCGCATGCTGCCGCGTGGCCGTCATGCCTGCACTCCCATGCGCCGCGCCACCGCGTGCTGCAGCGCCAGCGCCGCGGCGTTGATGGCGTAGCCCACCGCGCCGATCCAGAACAGCCAGGCCAGCATCAGCGCCGGATCCAGGCTTTGCTGCGCGATCATGATGGCGTAGCCCATGCCGCTGGGGTTGGCCGCGATCTCCACCGTCACCGCCACCACCAGCGCGATGGCGACGCCCAGGCGCAGTGCGACGAACAGGCGCGGCACCATGGCCGGCAGCACGATCTTGGCGATGCGCGCGGCGGGCGACAGGTCCAGGGCGCGCGCCACTTCCAGCAGGCGCGGCTCCACCTGCCGCGCCGCCGCCTGCGACAGCACCAGCATCGGCCAGAAGGTGGCGAAGGCGACCACGCTGACTTCCATGCGCAGGCCGAAACCGAACACCAGCATGGCCAGCGGAATCAGCGCCACCGAGGGAATCGGCCGCAGAACCTCCACCGACAGGAAACTCATGCGCGCCAACCGTGGCAGCAAACCCAGCGCGATGCCCAGCAGCACGCCGGCGACGGCGCCGATGGCGAGTCCGGCCGCGGCGCAGGCCAGCGTGAAGCCGGTCGCTTCCCACAGGCTGCCGTCGGCCATGGCCTTGCCGAACGCCAATGCCGCCGCGCTGGGTGCGGCCAGCGCGTCACTGCCCGCGCCGGCCGTGCGCGCATACCACTCCAGCGCGCCCAGCAGCAACGCGGGACACGCGAGCGCGCGCAGGAGGCCAGCGAGGCGGTGCGGCATCGTGCGCCTCAGTGGTGGCCGAGGTAGCGGTACAGCTCGCGCCGCAGCCGCAGGAACTCGGGGTCTTCCCTGGTGACGAGCTGCGCGCGCGGGCGCGCAATGGCCACGTCGATCGTTGCCGCCATGCTGGGATGCGCCGCGTCCGGATTGGCACGCAACGCGATCACGCGGTCGCCCAGGTAGATGGCTTCTTCCAGGTCGTGCGTGACGAACAGCACCGTGAGGCCGCTCGCGCGCACCAGGCGCGACACCTCGTCCTGCAGGCCTTCGCGCGTCATGGCATCGAGCGCGCCGAACGGCTCGTCCATCATCAACAGCTGCGGCTGCTGCGCCAGGCAGCGCGCGATCTGCACGCGCTGCTGCATGCCGCCGGACAGCTGCGCGGGAAACTTCGTTGCGTGCGCCGCCAGGCCCACCGTGTCCAGCACTTCGGCGATGCGCGCGGGCCGTTCGGCCGCGGGTACGTTCGCCGCTTCCAGCGCGAGCCGCACGTTGCCTTGCACCGTGCGCCAGGGCAGCAGCGCGCGGCCGTAGTCCTGGAACACGAAAGCGACTTCGCGCGAGGGGGCGGCCACCGGCTTGCCATTGCGCAGCACCGTGCCGGCGCTGGGCGCGACGAACCCGGCCGCCGCGCGCAGCAGCGTGGTCTTGCCGCAGCCCGAGGGGCCAATGATGCAGACGAACTCGCCACGTCCCACCGAGAAGCTGGTGGGCGACAGGATCTCGCGGCCGCCGAGATGGATGGCGACGGCGTCGAAGCGCAGAAGGGGCTGCCGTTCGCCCTGCGCATCCCCCCGTTCGCCCTTAGCTTGTCGAAGGGCTTCGACGGGCTCAGCCCGAACGGAGGTGGGCTCAAGCCGAACGGGACTTGGCGGACGAACGGGTGACACGGAGATCGTCATTTGAAAATCAGCTTCGCCGGCTCCGGGCTTCCCTTGAGCATGTCCTGGTCCTTCATCAGGTCCACCCAATAGGCCAGTTGCTTGTCCGTCACCACCGGGCCGGGCGGGGAGATCTGCATCTTGGCCAGCACCTCGGGCGGCAGCTTGATGTACTTGCCGATCGCCGCGCGCACCTTCGGGTTGTTGGCCGGCTTGCCCATGAAGGCTGCGGCCTCCTGCACCGCCTGCTGGAAGGCGCGCGCGGCGCCGGCGTTCTTCTGCGCCCATTCGCGCTTGGCGGTGTAGATGATGGTCGGCTCGCCCTCGGGCAGGAAGGTGGAGTAGTAGGACGCCACGTAGCCCGTGCCGCTGTCGGTGATGCGGCTCATGAACGGGTCGGCGCTCACCACCGCGTCCAGCGTGCCGCCGCGCAGCAGGTCGCCGTGCTGCGGGAACGCGGCCTCCACGAAGCTGACCTTGCGGTAGTCCACGCCCTGGTTCTTCAGCCAGCCGCGGAAGGTGACGTGCAGGAAGGCGCCCAGGCCGGGCACGCCGATCTTCTTGCCCAGGCAGTCCTGCGCCGTCTTGATGCCGCTGCCCGCGCGCGCCACCAGGCCGAAGCCGGTGATCGATTTCGAGGTGACGCCGCCGCCCGCAAGCACCACGTGGTCCAGGCCTCCATCCACCGACTGCAGGAACACGCTGGGCGTGGGTCCGCCGATCTGCAGCGAGTCGGCCTGCACGGCGGCCGGGATGGTGGAGTTCAGCGGGATGAACTTCAGCTCGACGTCGAGGTTGCGCTTCTTGAAGAAGCCTTCTTCCGCGGCCACGAACACCGAGGCGAAATCGGTGACCGCGGTGTAGCCGAACACGATGCGCGAGGACTGCGCGCGTGCCGGCACGGCAGCGGCGATGCCGGCAGCGGCGGCTGCTGCTGCCAGGAATTCGCGGCGTTGCATGGCGCTGTGTTTCATTGGACTCTCCTCGGGGTTGCGGCGGGCAGGGCGGCGCGCAGCCCGCCCAGGATGAAGCGCGTGAGCAGCGGCGCGGCGGCCGGGTCGGCCGGCTTGCACTGGTTGCGCGAGAGCCGCGCAATGCGCTCGTCGCTGATGTGATGCAGGAGAGCCCCCAGCATGAACTGGTAGCACCAGGCGGCGTCGGCGCGGCGCGCGCGCGGCAGGGTGGCCTGCAGCGCGTCGATGAAGGCGTTGGCCATCGGGTCGAAGAACTCGCGCAGCACGCGGTCGGTGTGGCCGCGCGCATGCGAGAGCTCGCGCGCCACCATCAGCGCGTAGTACTCGCCCTCGGCGCTGGCACGCAGGCGCAGCACCGGCTGCAGGAAGGCGTCGACGGTGCGCGCGAGGCGCTCGCGCACGGGAGCGGCCAGCGCCTCGCGCAGGCCCGCCACGCGTTCGTCGATGGTGCCTTGCCAGTGCGCGAACACCGCCTCGAACAGCTCGTGCTTCTGGCCGTAGTAGTAGCCCACGAGCGCCAGCGGCACGCCGGCCTCCTCGGCGATCTGGCGGATGGTGACCACGTCGTAGCCGTGCTGCGCAAACAGCTTCTCGGCCGCCAGCAGGATGGCGGCCTTGCGGTCGGGGCGCGCTTCGGGTGCGGCGGCGCTGGCGCGGCGGGCGGGCATGATGGGTGCATTTGAACGCTTGTACAAAGTGATTGAACACCCGTACAAACCCTGAAGCCTGGTGGCTGAGCCTTGGTTGCAATGCGCGGCTGCTTGGGCGGCATCGGGCAGTGGCTGGGGTGCCCGGGCTCCGGTATCACGCTCGCGGGCGTCTGCCCCGGCATGCCTGTTTCATGTCGTCAACGAGGTCGTGCCGCGCAAGCTCTGTAGCGACCGCGAATGGACCCTGCGCCCGGGCACCCCAGCCCCTGCCACGTGCGGCCGCCGGCCGCTGTCGCAAGAGCACCGTGTGACTTGACTTCAGCCCGTCAAGCCGACATGCAGAGCAGCGGACTGTCGAGCAGGCTGTCGCCCTGCAGCGGCACCACCTCGCGCAGCACGATGCGCTGGCGCGCTGTCTGGATGCGCTGCGCGCACACCGCCAGCAGGAAGCCGGGCGGGCGGAACTGCCAGAAGTGCCAGCGCGAGGCCACGTCCGCCAGTTCGGGGTGCACCGTGAGTTCCAGCCGGTCTTCGGTGTGGAACAGGAAGGCGAACTTGTCCAGCGGGATCGACAGCCCCATGCCCCGCGCCTTGATGTACGACTCCTTCAAGGTCCAGTACTGGAAGAAGCGGTCGTGCTGGCGCTCGGCGCCGATGCCCGCCAGGGCCGAGACTTCGTCCGGCGCGAAGAAGTGGCCGGCCACGTCGAGCGGCGCCTGGCGCTTCTCGGTGTTCTCCGCGTCAACCCCCAGTGCCGCCTTGCGCGTGACGGCAATGGCCACCAGGCCCTGCGTGTGCGTGACGTTGAAGGACAGCGCCATGTCGCGCGCCGGCGCGTTGTCGGCGGTGGGCTTGCCGTACCTGTTCTCGGTGAATGTCCAGTCGCGCGGCGCCACCGGCACATAGCGCGACAGCACGGTGCGCACCAGCGCGCGCGTAACCAGGTAGCGGTGCCGGTCGCGTTCAAAGACGAAGCGCCGCTGCCGCGCGGCCTCCTCGGGCGTCATCAGCGCGTGGTAGTGCGCCAGCAGCGCGGGTTCGAGGATGCGCTCCTCGAACGCCAGCCACACGTGCACTTCGTCGGTGGAGAGATCAAGCGTGCCCTGCATGGCTTGCGATTGTAGGCAGCGCCGGGCCGGCGCTGCTCGACCATCCCGCATTGCCTGCTGCCATGCAGGCGCATCGGCCAGCGTCAAGGCAATGCACGAAACACAAACGTGCAACTTGTGACCGTTATGAATGCGCGCCGCGCGGGGCCACGCCATCGGCCTTTTGACAAGGCGGTGTCAGGAGACTGCAAACCCTGCGGTGCGAACGAAAACGGCACGGCGTACACCAATGAAAGGAGAGCGAAAACGCAGGCCGCGCCCTGGCACAACGAATCACGCAAGCACGTCGTGGTTAAGCGCCGCCGGCGCATCGCGCTGCTACAGTTCGCCCTCCCGCACATCCCGGCCGGACAAGCATTCGGGAAACGCATCCACCGCTGGCATCGGCGCACGTCATTACGTCGCCAACATCGCCGGCCGGCGTTTCCTATCGGGCATCCCGCGCCGGCGCGTCCTCATCTCATTCATTTCCGGGATCACCCGGCGCGTCGCGGCGTTCGCTGCCGCACGCAATGCTCCTGACAACAAGTGACGCACTGACGGAAGTGAGCACTCAGGCTGATTCGCGGAACCTATATTTGTTTCTATAGAGCGCACTGTACGTAACAGCTGTTGCGCGCATTTATAGGTCCGCAGCTTGGAGAGTGCAGAGCCAACTCCATACAGTGAATGCGAGCGTGAATACAGCACCTGGGGAGGCGCGCACATGCATGAATCAACCGACCGCGTTGGCGGTCCACGTACGTCCGGGGTCGCGCCATGACCCGGATCTTCAAGCCACGGCAGGCCGACCAGGGGCCGCCCGATGCGGTGCAGGTGCGCCAGGCCTTCATCGAGGGCAGGCGCGTGTCGCTGAGCGTGCTCGGCGACGGCGCGCACGGCTTCCGGCTGGAGCGCAGGCGCCAGGGCTGCGACGAACCGGTCTCGGTGCTGCACCTGGACCTGCAGGACGGCGCGCAGGTCCAGGCGTTCATCGACAACGACCCTTACGCGCCGTTGCTGAAGAACGAGTACCGCGCGGCGCTGGACACGGTGGCCGAGGGCGAGTGGCAGGCGGAGGGAGAACGCATGCCGGAGTTCGCCTCCGAGTGCGACAGCGAGCGCGACCTGCTTGTGCTCATGCGCAACTTCACCCGCGCCTGCGGCGCCGCGAACTGCTACTACCACTGGTTCTGCGCGCAGGAGGAAGGCGGCGAGATCACGCGGCACGACATGCTGGTGGGCGGCGCGCCGTCGTGGGCGCACCGCTACGTGCACCAGCACTGGTACCTGAACGACCCGGCGGTGGCGCACGCGCGCGAGAACACGCAGCCGCTGCGCGGCTCCTCGCTCGTGCTGCCGGCGCACCACTGGCTGCTGCAGTCGGGGCCCGAGCATGGGCTGGGCAGCTGCCTGTTCTTCCCGGCGCACCGCCGCGACGACACCACCTTCGGCCTGCTGCACGTGAGCACGCCGCTGGCCCCGCCGCAGGGCGAGGACCACCTCTGGCGCAACCGCAGGCTGTTGCGCGGCCTGGCCAACGAGCTGCTCGAGTGGCGCGTGCTGCGCGGGCGCCAGGAGCTCGCACGGCAGCTGTCTCTTAGTTATACGGAGGTGGTGGCGCTGCGCATGGTGGAGCGCGGCGGAAACGCGCGCCACGTGGCCGAGGAATTGAAGATCGGCGAGCGCGCGGTCTACCAGCTGTTCGTCGCGATCAACAGAAAACTCAACAGCAAACATATCAAGAGCAGTGCGAGCAAAGCCAAGCAGTGCGGCCTTCTTTCATCTCCTGTGCAGACCGTCCAAACAGAAGAGAAAAAGGCAGCAACCGATATATCGCAAACGAGCTAAGTAATTCCACACGACATCGCGTTTAAGGTTCATGCCTCGACGAACGCGAAGCTCACTCAGGGAAGCGTCAGACAACAAGGAGCGCGAGACCTCATGGTCAAACATATCGTCCCCGTCATTCAGCAACACGCGATCAGCACGCCTTACAAGAGCGCGCTCGCGGATACAAACATCGAACTCGGTTACGCCGAACTCGATAGTTTCTCCACGCGATTGGCGATGCGGCTGCGCGCGCTGGGCTGCAAGCCGCAGGACCGCGTGGTGATGCTCGCGAGCCGCCGCGCTGTTCTCGTGGCGGCGATCCTGGGCGTGTTCAAGGCGGGCTGCGTGCACGTGCCGCTGGACCCCAGCATGCCGGTGGAGCGGCTGCGCTACATCCTCAACGACATCGCGCCCTCGGTGGTGATCACCGAGGAGGAGATGGCCGACACCGTCAAGGGCTTCCTGCCCAAGCCGGCGGCGCTGCTGTTCGTCAGCGAACTCGAACGCATGGTGACGGTGGACGAGGACTCGGCGCAGCGCGACGCGCTGGTGCGGCCCACCGCGCTGCCGGAGTTCGACGAGCAGGCCACCGCGTACTGCATCTATACATCCGGCTCCACCGGCCGGCCCAAGGGCGTTCTGATCAGCCACCGCAGCCTGTTCGATTTCTTCGACGGCACCTGGCAGATCTACGACGTGACGTCCGAGTCGCGCTGCGCGAGCTTCTCGCCGCTGCACTTCGACGTCTACACCATGGACATGCTGTTCCCGCTGGCGCAGGGCGCGCACCTGCACGTGTACGACGACGTGGTGGTGCCCGACCTGCTGCTGGAGACCATCCGCGCCAACGACATCTCGCATTTCTCCGCCTGGGGAATGATGCTGGGCCTGATCGCGCAGGCGGCGGACTTCGCCACCGTGGCTTTGCCGCACCTGAAGACCATCCTGACCGGCACCGACGTGCCGGACATCAAGACGGTGCAGCGCTGGATGCGCAAGAACCCCGGCACCAGGGTGATCAACGCCTATGGCCCCACCGAGGTGACCTGCGCGTCGGTGGCGCACCTGATCACGGAAATCGAGCCCGCGCGCACCCAGCTCTACCCGATCGGCAAGCCGCTCAAGCACGTGCAGGCGCTGCTGGTGGACGACGACGGCGAGACCATCACGGCGGCCAACACGCCCGGCGAGCTGATGCTGGGCGGCAGCCAGGTGATGCAGGGCTACTGGCACCTGCCGGAGCAGACCGCGCAGCGGCTCACGCACATCGACGGCGTGCCGTTCTACCGCACCGGCGACATCTGCACGTACCTGGAGAACGGCGACATCTTCTACGCCGGGCGCAAGGACAACGAAATCAAGCTGGGTGGCTACCGCATCCACCTGAGCGAGATCCAGCGCGTCATCAACAGCGTGGCCCACGTGCACGCCTCGGAGACGGTGCTGATGGAGTCGCGCTACGGCGAGAAGCTGCTGGCGTCCGGCGTGCTGATCGACAAGGGCCAGGCGCTCGACGTGGACCGCCTGGTCGCGGAGATCAGGCAACGGCTGTCGGCGGAGCTGCCCGCCTACATGGTGCCGCGCCACATCACGATTCTCGACCAGTTTCCGCAGTTGTCGTCGGGAAAGGCAGATCGCAAAGCGCTTCTGTCTCTACTGCAATTCCGCACCAACCAGAGCAACCAAGAGGAAGTGAACTCATGAACACTGAAGCAACCGTGATCCAGATCCTGGAAGACGTGATCGGCGCCAAGCAACTGACGCCCGAGACCCGATTCCTCGACATCGGCGGCAATTCGCTCAACCTGGTCGCCGTCCTGAAGCAAGTCAAGGAAAAGACCGGCGTGACGCCCCCGCCGCGCCAGTTCTTCGACAAGACGCGCTCGACGGTTGCCGCCATCAGCGCGGAGATCGACGCGCTGCGCGCCAAGAGCGGCGCCGCGGCCACCGCGCCTGTCGCCGTCTCGGCCTGATGCCGGGCCTGCCTTTTTCCCCGCCACGCAACCCACGACATCCCGTCCATTTTTAGGAGAGCAGAAATGCAAAAGCGCTTTTACATGTCCGAAGCCGAGAAGAAGTCCTTCTACGAGAACGGCTTCGCCGGTCCCTTCACGCTGTACGAACCGGAAGAGATGACCCGCATCTGGAACGAGGTCCGCCTCGACCTGCTGGACACCACCACCGCGCCGTTCCCGGAAAGCAAGCTGAACTACGACCGGCACCTGGACATCCCGGCCCTGAACAAGATCATCAGCAGCAACGCCATCGTCGACCGGATCTCCAGCATCCTGGGCCCGGACGTGCTGAGCTGGCGCACCGAGTGGTTCCCGAAGTACCCCGGCGACGAGGGCACCGACTGGCACCAGGCGGAGAGCTTCGTCGAGTTCGAGGGCACCGAGAAGCTGGAGCCGACCGAGCCGGAAGAAGGCCGCCCCTGGGAGCTGACGGCGTGGATCGCCATGACGCCGACCAACAAGGCCAACGGCTGCCTGAAGCTGATGCCCGGCAGCCACCGCACCTGGTTCTTCGACGAGAAGAAGAACATTCCGTTCGAGCCGGAGAACAAGAACAAGCGCGTGCTGGATGACGGCGTGAAGTCGGGCTTCTACGGCTACGACTACGAGAAGCTGAAGCTCGACCCGAACTGGAAGCCCGACGAGGCGCGCGGCGTGCACATGGAGATCAACCCCGGCCAGTTCTTCATCTTCACGTCGCGCTGCATGCACGGCTCCAACCCGAACACCACCAAGGACTCGGTGCGCTTCGGCTGGGCCACGCGTTTCGTGCCGACGCACGTGAAGGTGTACTCGGGCCAGGACTCGTTCCACCACTTCGGCGAAGTGCTGCCGCTGGACCGCTACACCACCGTGCAGGTGGCTGGCGTGGACCGCTTCGGCCACAACAAGATCGTTGCGCCGATGAAGCAAGAAGCGCCGGTGGCGGCGTAAAGCAAGCGGACTGCACCGACATGGAAACGCGTGACGACCGCTGGCTCTTGTTCGGTGCAGACCGCAAGCCCGATGCCCGCATCCGGCTGTTCTGCTTTCACTACGCCGGCAGCGGCGGCGCGATGTTCGCGCCCTGGGTGGAGTTCCTTCCGCCCGAGGTCGAACTGATCGCCGTGCAGCTGCCCGGCCGTGAAAACAGGATTGCCGAACCGTTGCTGTTGGACATGGACGAAGTGGCACCGCCGATCGCGGATGCGATGGCATCGCTTTTGGATCGCCCCTACGCCATGTTCGGCCACAGCACGGGCGGGCTGATCGCCTTCGAGGTGATCAGGGTCCTGCGGCAGCGCGGGCTGCCGCAGCCCAAGCTTCTCATCGCCTCGTCGCAGAACGCGCCCGAGGTGAAACCGCCGGTGATCCGGCACACATTGTCCGACCCCGAGTTCATCGAGGTCCTTCGCGGCTGCAACGGCACGCCGGACGCGATTCTTCGCGATCCGATCCTGCTGGACTTCCTGCTGCCGCGCATCCGCGCCGATGGCGCGATTTTCGAGAATTACCGCTACGAGCGCCAGGCACCTCTGGACTGCCGCATCGTGGTGTTCCACGGGGCCGACGACCACATGGTGGACGACGACGGCCTCGCGCGCTGGGAGCGCGAGACACGCCACAGCTTCCTGCGCCACCGTTTCCCCGGCGACCACTTCTTCGTGCATTCGCAAGAGGCGTCGGTTCTTGAACACATCAACCGCGAGCTCGAGCCGCTGCTCAGCAATGCGGCCACCACCCTGATCGGATGACTGCCATGGCGCAATGGAAAAACGACGAAGAGCTGTTCGCCCTGATGCGGGCCGAACTGCAGACCTGCCCGGTGAGCGACGTGCTCGAGCAGCTCGGGTTCACCCACCCGATGCTGCCGCCGGAGATCAAGCCGCTGCGCAGCGACATGGTGATGATCGGCCGCGCCATGCCGGTGCAGGACGAGCCGCCGGTGCCGCACGGGGGCCTGAAGCGCTACGACAACAAGCCGTTCGGCCTGCTGTTCGACTCGGTGGATTCACTGCGCCCGGGCGAGGTCTACATCGTCAGCGGCGGCATGGTGGGCGCGGCCCGCATGGGCGACCTGCTGTGCCTGCGCGCGGCGAAGCTGGGCGCCGCGGGCGTGGTGGTGAACGCCCACATGCGCGACGTCGGCCCGGTGCTGCAGCAGAACTTCCCGGCGTTTGCCCACGGCTCGCATGCCTACGGCCTGCAGGGCCGCCACAACGTGGTGGACTACCGCTGCTCGATCAAGGTCGGCGAGGTGCGCGTGCGCCCGGGCGACCTGATCTTCGGCGACGGCGACGGCGTGTGCGTCATCCCGCGCGAAGTGGAAGAGGAAGCCATCAACCGCGCGATCAGCAAGGCCAGGCTGGAACGCAAGGTGCGCTCCGACATCCTGGAAGGCCTGGGCGTGGTCGAGGCGTTCAACAAATACAAAGTCATGTAAGGGGGCAGGGAACCCATGAAAACCGATTCGCCCTGGTTGATCGTCCACGAAGGCAAGGGCGAACCGCGGTTGCGCCTGTTCTGCTTCCACTACGCGGGCGCGACGGCGGCGGCCTTCCGCACCTGGCGCGACAGCCTGCCCGACTGGGTGGAACTGATCGCGGTGCAGCTGCCCGGGCGCGACTACCGCATGGACGAGCCGCTGATCGACGACGCCGAGCCGATCGTGGCGGAGCTGGCGAAGATCCTGCCGCCGCTGCTGGACCGGCCCTACGTGTTCTTCGGCCACAGCATGGGCGCGCTGATCTCGCGCGACCTGGCGCACAGCCTGCGCGCGCAGGGACTGCCCGAGCCCGACCTGTTCATCGCCTCGGGCCGCAGCGCGCCGCGGTTTCGCTGGCTCGACGCCGGCGCCCAGGCGCTGCCCGACGATGCGTTCATCGAAACGGTGCGCGACTACAACGGAACGCCCGAGGAACTGATCACCGAGCCGGCCCTGCGCGAGCTGTGGATGCCGCGGCTGCGCGCCGACCTGACCGTCTCGGCCATGCACCGCTACATCGAGCAGCCGCCCCTGGCCTGTCCGATGCTGGTGCTGCACGGCACCGTGGACCGCCTGGTGACCGCCGCCGGCCTGGCCGGCTGGGCCGCCGAAACCACCGGACCGGTGCGCTACGTGCGCTATCCCGGCAACCACTTCTTCCTGCACAGCGAGGAGAAGGCGCTGCTGGCCGACCTGAGCGAGGAGCTGCGGCGGCTCGCGGCGGGCGAGCGGATGCAACGACAACCCCTACGGCACGACACGGAGTCCGCGACCCGCGGCACCGCGGGCGCGCTATCACTTTGAGGCTCTGCAACCAATGAAAACCGAAACTTCGCGCACGCGCGTGGCCATCCTGGGCTCGGGCAGCATCGGCATCGACCTGATGTTCAAGGTCAAGACCACCGACACGCTGGAGCTGGCCTTCGTGGTGGGGCGCAGCGGCAAGAGCGACGGCCTGCGGCTTGCACGCGACTGCAACGTCGAGACCTCCAGCGGCGGCCTGGATTTCCTCAAGGAAAACGCCGACGCCTACGACCTGGTGTTCGACGCCACCTCGGCGGCGGCGCACAAGCTGCACAACCCCTACTTCGCGCAGGCCGGCAAGTTCGCCATCGACCTCACGCCGGCCAAGCTGGGCCGCCTGTGCGTGCCCTGCATCAACCTGCCGGAGTCCGACAGCGCGCAGAACGTGAACATGATCACCTGCGGCGGCCAGGCCAGCCTGCCGCTGGCCTATGCGCTCAGCCAGGCGGTCGAGGAGATCGACTACCTGGAGGTGGTGTCCGCCATCGCCTCCAAGAGCGCGGGCATGGCCACGCGGGAAAACATCAACGAGTACATCACCACCACCGAGTACGCGCTGGCCAGCTTCACGGGCGCCAAGAAGACCAAGGCGATCCTGAACATCAACCCGGCCGAGCCCGGCATCCAGATGCAGACCACGCTGTACGCGCACGCCCGCTACCAGGATTTCGGCAAGGTGCGCGCGCGCATCACCGCCATGGTGGACGAGGTGCGCAAGTACGTGCCGGGCTACCAGCTGGTGGTGCAGCCGATCGAGAGCCAGGGCCGCATCCAGGTCGGCCTGACGGTGCGCGGCCGCGGCGACTACCTGCCCGAATACGCGGGCAACCTCGACATCATCAACTGCGCGGCGATCGCGGTGGCCGAGCACCAGCACGCCACCAGCCGCGCAGCCGACGTCGCGCAGTAGCGGGCGCCGCGCACGGGCACCTGGCGCCGCGCGCAGCACGTGCCCTTCCACCGCAACCAATATCCCAGGGAGTTCCAAAATGATTCTGATCAGTGATGCCACGCTGCGCGACGGCAACCATGCCATCCGCCACCAACTCACCGCCTCGCAGATCTACGAGTACGCGCGCGCCGCCGACGAGGCCGGCATCGACGTCATCGAGGTCGGCCACGGCAACGGCCTGGGCGGCTCGTCCTGCCTGCTCGGCCAGACACCCATCTGCGACCGCACCATGCTGGAGACGGCGCGCGAAGGCCTGACAAGGAGCAAGCTGGGCGTGCACTTCATTCCCGGTTTGGGCAAGTCCTCGGACATCACCCTGGCGCTGGAAGCCGGCGTGGACGTGGTGCGCGTGGCCACCCACTGCACCGAGGCCAACGTGTCGGCGCGCTTCATCGAGCAGGTGCGCCTGGCCGGCAAGACCGCCTACGGCGTGCTGATGATGTCGCACATGGCGCCGCCCGACGTGCTGCTGGCGCAGGCGCGGCTGATGGAGAGCTACGGGGCGGAAGCCGTGATCCTGATGGACAGCGCCGGCTATTCCACGCCCTCGCTGGTCAAGAGCAAGGTCGGCCGGCTGGTCAACGGGCTGGAAACCAAGGTCGGCTTCCACGCGCACAACAACCTGGGCCTGGCCGTGGCCAACAGCCTGGTGGCGCTGGAGCAGGGCGCGGTGATCATCGACGCCTGCCTGAAGGGCTTCGGCGCGGGCGCCGGCAACACGCAGCTGGAGACGCTGGTGGCGGTGATGGAGCGCGAGGGCTACAAGGTCGCCACCTCGTTCGAGCGCGTGATCGAGCTGGCGCGCCGCACCGAAGCCTTCCTCACGCCGAAGACGCCGCACATCGCGGGCGCCAACATCGCCAGCGGCCTGTTCGGCCTGTTCTCGGGCTACGTGCCGCACATCCAGAAGGCGGCGCAGGAGTTCGACGTCAACGAATTCGAGCTGTATGCGCGGCTGGCCAAGCGCAAGCTGGTGGCCGGCCAGGAGGACATCATCACCGAGGAAGCCAGCCGGCTCGCACGCGCGCGCGACACGCAGCGCGCGGTGGGAAAGCTCGAAGCGGCCGCTTGACAACAAACGAGAACGGGGAGTTGCCATGTCCGGTTTGAACGACAAGGGGTTCGGCGCCTGGGAAGGCGTCGAGCGCGAGGTGCTGACGCCGCAGATCGAGCGCCAGATGGTGTGGGGCGAGGGGTTGATGATGGCCAAGCTGTTCCTGAAGAAGGGCGCCTTCGTCGGCACCCACAGCCACCCGAACGAGCAGTTCACCACCATCCTGGAAGGCCGGCTGCTGTTTCGCTACGGCGAGAACCTGGAGCACGAGGCCGAGGTCGGCCCCGGTGACATCCTGCACCTGCCGGCCAACATCCCGCACAACGCGCTGTGCCTGGAGGACTGCGTCGACCTGGACGTGTTCACCCCGCCGCGCGCCGACTGGCTGGCGCCGGACGGGGCGCGCTACTTCTCCGGCGCCGCGCAGCAGGCGCAGCAAGCCCAGGACGTGCGCCGCTAGGCGCGCCCGACAGTCCGGAAAGCCATGCCGCATGCAAGATGCCCTGATCAAGATGGCGTTCTACGTCTCCCTGGTGCTGGTCTGCCCGGGGCCGACCAACACGCTGCTGCTGTCTTCCGGACTGAAGGTCGGCTGGCGCGCGACGCTGCCGCTGGTGCTGGCCGAAGCCGCGGGCTACGCGGTGTCGATCTCGCTGTGGGGCCTGGCCCTGCTGTCGTTCGCCACCACCCGGCCGTGGCTGATGGACGCCATCAAGCTGGCGAGTTCGGCCTACATCCTGTGGCTGGGCATCAAGATGTGGGTGACCAGCCGCACGCTGCACACCGACGAGAGCGGCCCGGTGAGCTTTCGCGACGTGTTCATCGCCACGCTGATGAACCCCAAGGCGCTGCTGTTCGCCAGCACCATGTTTCCGCTGGAGGCCTTCCAGTCGGTGGGCTACCTGGGGCGCGCGCTGCTGGTGTTCATGATCGTGGTGGCGCCCATCGGCATCGGCTGGTCGAGCCTGGGCAGCCTGCTCACCTCGCAGCGGTCGCTGGCGGCGCACACCTCCACTTTCCTGCGGCTGGCATCGCTGGTGCTGCTCACGTTCTCGGGTTCGCTGGCGTATTCCGTCCTGGCGCACTGACCACATTCCGTACGCAGCACCGTCGCCATCCAAAATTTCATCTTTTCGCGAGAACGCAATGCCAAGCAACTGGACAGAAAGCGCGCTGACAAGCGCATTCGCGCGGCCGCAGCCCGACGCGGTCACGCAGCAGTTCAAGAAAGCGATGCGTCGGCTGACCGGCACCGTTACCATCATTGCCGCGCAGGAGCATTCGCTGCGCTACGGCATGCTGGTGACGGCGGTCAACGCCGTGTGCATGGAGCCGCCGGCCATCCTGGTGTGCGTGAACCGCAACGCCTCCATCCACGAGCCGCTGACGCGCACCGGCCGCTTCTCGGTCAACCTGCTGGAGGAGACCCAGCACGGCCTGGTGCTGCCGTTCAGCAGCAAGATCGGCCACGAGGAGCGCTTCGGGCACGGCGACTGGGACGAGATCGGCGGGCTGCCGGTGCTGCGTGGCGCGCAGGCCACGCTGTTCTGCAGCATCGACAGCGTGCTCAGCTATGGAAGTCACGATATCGTGGTGGGCCACGTCGAAGGCGTCGACTGCGCCGAGGCCGTGTCGCCGCTTCTCTGGCAGGACGGGCGGCCCACCGCCTCCCGGCTGCTGCACGCCTGAGCGCGGCATTCGTTCAACTGGAATTCAAAGGGAGACATTGCCATGCAGAAAAAACGCATCCACTTCGGCGTGCTGATCCAGGGCCACGGCGCCAACATGAATGCCTGGAGGCACCCGAGCGTGCCGGCCGACGCCAGCATCAACTTCGATTTCTACGTGGACCGCGCGCGCAAGGCGGAATCCGGCGGCATCGCGTTCGCCTTCATCGCGGACGGCCTGTTCATCCACGAGAGCTCGATGCCTCACTTCCTGAACCGCTTCGAGCCGATGATGCTGCTGTCGGCGCTGGCGCCGCTCACCAGCAAGATCGGCCTGGTCGGCACCATGTCCACCTCGTTCAGCGAGCCGTTCACCGTGGCGCGGCAGTTCGCCGCGCTGGACATCATCAGCAAGGGCCGCGCCGGCTGGAACGTGGTGACCTCGTCGCTGGAAGGCTCGGGGCGAAACTACAACCGCGGCTATCCCGACCACGAGCTGCGCTACGAGATCGGCCAGGAGCACGTGGAAGCCGTCAAGGGCCTGTGGGACAGCTGGGACGAGGACGCGTTCGTGCGCGACCGCGAAACCGGCCAGTTCATGGACCCGGCCAAGATGCACCGGCTCAACTACAAGGGCCGCTTCTTCTCGGTGGAAGGGCCGCTCAACAGCCAGCGCCCGACGCAGGGCCACCCGGTGATCTTCCACGCCGGCTCGTCTGCCGACGGCATCCTGATGGGCGCCATGCACGGCGACTGCATCTTCACCAACGGCGGCACCATGGAGGAGACGCAGGGCTTCTACAGCAAGCTGAAGGCGGCGGTGGCCGCCCAGGGCCGCAACCCCGACGACGTGAAGATCTTCCCGGGCATCGGCCCGATCGTCGGTGCCACGGAAGAGAAGGCGCACGAGCGCTACCTGGAAGTGCGCAACCTGCTGGGCCCCAAAGAAGCTCTGGCATTCATCGGCCACTTCTTCCAGGGACACGACTTCAGCAAGTACGACCCCGATGCGCCGTTCCCCGACCTGGGCGACCTGGGCGCCAACGGCTTCCAGTCGGTCACCGAGAACATCCGCCGGCTCGCGAAGGAAAAGAACATGACGCTGCTGGAAGTTGCGTACGAGTGCGCGACACGCCGCACGAATATCGGTACATCGGAGGCTTTCATCGGGACTCCCGACAAGATCGCCGACGAAATGATCCGCTGGGTGGAAGAGGGCGCCGCCGACGGCTTCATGCTCGGGCTGCCGGTGAACGGCTTCGGCCTGGACGATTTTGTGGATCAGGTGCTACCGGTGCTGGCCGAGCGCGGCTACCATGACATGGTTTTGCGCGGCAATACGCTGCGCGAGAACCTGGGATTGCCGTCACCAGAAAGCCGCTACCTACCCGTGGCGGAAGCAGAGACGGTCTAGCCACTCCACAAGGGAAGCTTCACCATGAGCAGCGCCTCCGTCGATACGAACTACATCTTGATCATCGGCGGGGAATTCCCGCTGCGCGAGCGCGTGCTCGGGGGCGCGCTGCGCGCCGGCGGGGGCATGCCAGTCTTCGTGCTGGCCAAGACGCGGCTGGCGACGACCATCAAGTTCTTCGACGGCTACATCACGGGCGACCTCACCGATCCCGAAGGCGTGCTGGCCGCGGTGCTGGAGCACCGCGCGCGCACCGGCGCCCAGCCGGCCGCGGTGGTGCCGGTGAACGACTTCGCCATGCGCAGCGCGCTGGCCGTGGCCCAGCACTTCGGGCTGCCGCACAACTCGCCGCAGGCGGTGGAGTGCTGCCGCGACAAGTTCGCGATGAAGGAAGTCCTTGCCGCCGCCGGCCTGCCGGTGCCGAAGTTCGGCGCCTTCAGCACGCTGGCCGAGCTGCAGGCGCTGGCCGGGCGCATCGGCTTTCCGCTGGTGATCAAGCCGCGCCAGCTGACCGGCAGCGTGGGCGTGATCAAGGTCGCGCATGCCGGCGCGCTGGCCGATGCCTGGCGCCAGTGCCTCGCGGACATCGATTCCCTGGGCGGCGCGTTCAAGGAGCCGGTGGACCTGTTCCAGGCCGAGGAGTACATCCCGGCGCAGTCGGAGGTCAGCGTCGAGGTGTTCAACCACGGCGACCTGCACCGGGTGCTGGCGGTGACCGACAAGTACCTGGGCGAGGAGCCGCACTTCGTGGAAACCGGCCACACCGTGCCCTCGATTTACCAGGACCACCAGGAACTGCGCGAGATCGCCGAGAAGTCCTGCGCGGCGCTGGGCATCACCGTGGGCATGGGCCACTTCGAGGCGCGCATCCGGCCGGACGGCCAGATCCGCATCGTCGAGGTCGCGGCGCGCACCGGCGGCGACTGCATCATGGACCTGGTGGAGCACTGCTTCGGCATCAATCCTTACGAGCTGCACGCGGCCTCGTGCCTGGGCAACATGCCGAGCCTGCCCGAGCGGCTGGAGCCGCGCGGCTTGGGCGCCATCGCCTTCCTGAAGGCCGACGAAGGCATCGTCGACGCGGTTCGGCTGCCCGAGTTCCTGCCGTACGAGGTGGTCAACATGCAGGTGTCGGCCAGGCCCGGCGACGTGTCGCATCCGCTGAATTCGTGGCACGACCGCGAGGGGTCGGTTGAATTCTTCTGGCCGGGCCGCAAGGCCGAGCGCGGTTTCGACGAACACCTGCGCATGGCCGAACGCTTCAGCCGGGAGATCGTGCGCGTGCGCGCCGCGCAGCCAGCCTGAACGCCATTTGGCGGGTGGCTGGTTCGAGAGAAGAAGGGGAGAAGAACAGATGATGCAATCCAGCCACCAGACATCCGCAGCCGGGCAGGCCGTTCCCGGCGATCCGCAGGTCGAATTCGTTGCCGTGGACGACGCGCGCACGCGCGAAGCCGCACGGCACCTGCTCACGGAATACCTGGAATGGATCGGCCACGCCGCCTCCAGCAACTACGGCCTGGACTTCGAGATCTCCGCGATGGTGGAGTCCGACCTGGCCGACCCGGTGAAGTTCTTTCCGCCGCTGGGCCGCTTCTACGTGGTGCGCCATGCTGGCGAGTTCGTCGGCGTGGGCTGCCTGAAGCAGCTGACGCCGACCATCGGCGAAGTGCAGCGCATGTACATCCAGCCGCGCGCGCGCGGCTTGGGCGCCGGGCGGCTGCTGGTGGAGCGGCTGCTCGCCGACGCGCGCGCCATCGGCTACACGGCGGTGCGGCTGGAAAGCCTGAAGGTGCTGTCGGCCGCGCATGCGCTGTACCGCTCGGTCGGCTTCAGGGACATCGCGCCGTATGCGGAAAACAGCATGAAGGACTACCAGGCGGTGGACAAGCTGGACACCTACCGCTCCAGCGCGCTGTTCATGGAGCTGCGCCTGTGAAGCAGGGCGCGTAGGAAAAGAACAACCCGCACGCGCACCGGTCCGCGCGGGGACGGCGGATGGGAGAAGGCGGGTGCGGGCGGAGGGTCACGAGCCGTTCGTCGCGTGCCCAATCCGCGAAGCAAGGGAGCCAAGGAGAAATAACGTGTCACACAACGTACGCGACCAGGAGCGCGCGCTGAACAGCGCGCTGCGCAGGGAGAAACGGGGGGCATTGACCGAACCGACGATCTTCATTCCCCGCAATGAGACCTCGCAGACCGCCGCGCTGCGGCGGCTGGACCAGCTGAAGTCGGGCGCCACGCGCGTCCACGACATCTACGAAGAGGTGCTGCTGGAACTGCTGCTGGCCGACAAGCCGCAGCTGAAGTCCGCGCCCGACCGGGTGATGGAGGAGTTCCGCAATTTCCGCAACAGCTACGCCAACGGCGCGCCCGAGGAGCTGGCCGGCAGCTGGGTGCTGTACGACAACGGCGCGCTGGTGCACCTGCTGCATTCGGACGACCACTACCGCCTGCGCACCTCGCGCAACATCGGCCTGTTCACGCGCGAAGAGCAGGCCCTGTTCTGCAAGTCCCGCGTCGCGGTGTGCGGCTTGAGCGTCGGCGGAGCGTGTGTCACCACGCTGTCGGCCGAGGGCGTGCGCAGCTTCTTCATCACCGACTTCGACCAGCTGGCGCTGTCCAACCTGAACCGCGTGTCGTCCTCGCTGATGAACATCGGCGTGGACAAGACCGACATCGTGGCGCAGAAGGTCTGGGACGTGGACCCGTTCGCCCGGGTGGACGCCGAGCCGCGCGGCTTCAACAAGGACAGCATGGCGCGCATGTTCGATCCGAAGAACATGCCCGACGTGGTGGTCGATGCGGTGGACAGCATGCAGGCCAAGATCGAGATGCGGCAGGCTTGCCGCGAGCACGGCGTGCCGCTGGTGTGGCTGATCGACATGGGCGACGGCGTTGTGCAGATCGGCACCGAGCGCTACGACCTGGACCGCAACTACCCGCCGTTCCACGGCCAGCTGGACAAGATGCGCGAGCGCATGGGCCGTGAGCTGAGCTTCGCCGAATCGCTGCTGGCGATCTTCAACAACGACCGCCTGCCCTCGCGCATGGCCGACTCGTTCGTGAAGGCGTGCAGCAACCAGGGCGCCGGCATCTCGCAGCTGGCCGGCACCGTGTCCATCTGCGCGGGCGCCATCGCCCGCACGGTGCGCAAGGTGCTGCTGAAGGAACGCGTGGTACCGGAGTTCTTCATCGACGTGGACGAGAAGGCAGACCCGGACTACGCGCGCAACCGCGCCAATGACCAGGAAGAAACCTACCGCATCCTGCGCGGGATGGGCATGCGCAGCTAGGCGCCTCTTCAGACGCGAGAGAACTGCCTTCTGTAGGCGGTCGGCGAGGTCTTGAACGCGGCGCCGAAGTGCTGGCGCAGCGACACGGCCGAACCGAAGCCCGCGTCTTCAGCCACGATCTCGATCGGGCGGCGGGTGGTCTCCAGCAGGCGCTGCGCCAGCGCGAGGCGCTGGTCCTGCAGCCACTGGCCCACCGTGGTGCCGGTGGCGTCGCGAAACCGCCGCGTGAAGGTGCGGCGGCTCATCAGGGCGCGCTGGGCCAGGTCGTCCAGCTGGTGCGGCTGGTTCAGGTGCTTGCGCAGCCACTCCAGCAGCGGCGTAAGCGGGTCCGACTCGGGCGCCGCGCGCACCGGCTGCTCGATGTACTGCGCCTGCCCGCCCTGGCGGTGCGGCGCCACCACCATGCGCCGCGCGGCGCGGTTGGCCGCTTCCGCGCCATGGCGGATGCGCAGCAGATGCAGGCAGCAGTCGATACCGGCGGCGGTGCCGGCAGAGGTCAGCACGTCGCCGTTGTCCACGTACAGCACCTCGGGCCGCAGCTGCACCTTGGGAAAGCGCTCGGCGAAGCACGGGACCACGTACCAGTGCGTGGTGGCGGGGCGGCCGTCCAGCAGGCCGGCTTCGGCCAGCACGAAGGCGCCCAGGCACAGGCCGACGATGATGGCGCCGCGCCGGTGCGCCGCGCGCAGCGCGGCGAGCAGGGCCGGCGGCACCGGACCCGTGGTGTCCCGCCATGAGGGAACGATGACGATGTTGGCGTGCCGCAATGCCGACAGCCCGTGCGTGGCCTGGATGCTGAAGCCGGCGTTGGTGGACAGCGGCCCCGGCTCCATGGCGCAGACCACCAGCCGAAAGCGCGGCGCACCGGTTTCGGTGCGGTCCTCGCCGAACACGATGCAGGGCACCGACAGGTGGAAGGGGCTGATGCCGTCGAACGCCACCACGGCGATGGTGTCGGGCACGGACGGGTGCCTGGAAGGGCGGGGAATGGTGGATCGGGTGGAACGCGGCATGGCCCGATTCTATCGATGAATGGCATCCAGGCCACTTTCGTAAAACGTGCGTGCGGCCAACAATCCAGCCATCGCAACCGCAACACCCAAGGAGCTTTCCATGCCGTCCTCTCCCATCCGCCGCGCCCTCGTCGTCATCGACGTGCAGAACGAGTACTTCGAAGGCGGCGGCCTGCCGATCGCCTATCCCCCCGTGGAAGAGACGCTGCCGAACATCGGCCGCGCCATGGACGCGGCGCGCGCCGCCGGCGTACCGGTGGTGGCCGTGCGGCACCATGCGCCCAAGGGCGCGCCGCTATTCCAGGCCGACACGCACAACGGCCAGCTGCATTCCGACATCGCGCAGCGGCCGCACGACCACCTGGTCACCAAGACCTTCCCTAGCGTGTTCACCGGCACCGACTTCGGGGACTGGCTGCAGAAGAACGAGATCGACACGCTCACCGTCGCCGGCTACATGACGCACAACTGCGACGCCTCCACCGTGTTCGAAGCCATGCACCGCGGCCTGACAGTGGAGTTCCTGGGCGACGCCAGCGGCGCGCTGCCGTACGCCAACGCGGCCGGCTACGCCAGCGCCGAGGAGATCCACCGCGTGTTCAGCGTGGTGTTCCACAGCAACTTCGCGGCCGTGGCCAGCACGGCCGACTGGATCGCGGCGCTGAAGACCGGCGAGGCGCTGCCCAAGGACAACGTGCTGGCATCCAACCAGCGCGGCCGCGCGCAGGCCGCGGGCTGACCACGGGTGCATCCGGGCCTGCTATAACCCGCGCGTGACCACCGCGCGCGCATTGCAGCTCTGGAAGCCGGACAGCCTGCCCGGCGTGACGCTGCTGCGCGCGGACGGCATGGCGCAGACCTTCGCGCGGCACACGCACGACGACTACGCGCTGGGCGTCATCACGCGCGGCGCGCTGGGCTTCGACTACCTGCGCGGCAGCGAGGTCGCCGCTGCGGGCGAGATCAACCTGGTGGTGCCGGGCGAGCCGCACTCCGGCCGGCCCGCGCAGGGCGACAGCTGGGGCTACCGCATGTTCTACGTGGATGCGGCGGTGGTCCGCCAGGCCTTGCCGCCGGGCCAGGTGGAAGCCGCGTTCGACCGCGGCGTGCTGCGCGATCGCGCGCTGGCCGGCGCCATTGTGCGGCTGCACCGGGACGTGGAGGACGCGGGCGTCGCGTCGCCGCTGGAGGCGCAGTCGCGCCTGCTGGCGCTGCTGGCGCACTGGGTGCGGCGGCATGCGCAGGCCGACCGGCATGCGGCGCGCACGCC
>NZ_JACCWG010000348.1 GCF_013697775.1 Ramlibacter sp.
GTGTGGCTGGTGCTGCTGGCCGGTGCCGGCGCCTGGGCCTGGATCTGGTCGGTGCGCCGGCGCGGCGCGGCGCCGAAATGGCTGGGCCGCTGGGTGCCACCGGGCGCGCCCGGCGTGCTGCAGCTGCTGGCCTCCAAACCGCTGGCGCCGCAATGCAGCGTGCACGTGGTGCGCTGGGCCGGGCGCGAGCTGCTGGTGGGTTGCACGCCGCAGGCCGTGACCTTGCTCGACACGCGCGAAGCCGCCGCACCGGAGACTGCGCCATGAGCACCGCCGTGACCACATTGGGTTCGGCCGACACCGCGCAGGCGGTGCGCATCGTCGTTGGCCTGACGCTGCTGGCCGTGGTGCCGGCGCTGCTGGTGTGCATGACCTCGTTCCTGCGCAGCATCATCGTGCTGTCCATGCTGCGCCACGCCATCGGCATGCCGGAGACGCCGCCCAATTCGGTGCTGATCGGCCTCGCGCTGTTCCTCACGCTGTTCACCATGTCGCCCGTGCTGCAAAAGCTCAACGACGACGCGGTGCAGCCCTTCATGGCCGGCAAGCTCGGGCTGGAGCAGGTGTACGAGAAAGGCAGCGGGCCGCTGCGCGAGTTCATGGTGCGGCAGACGCGCGAGCAGGACCTGGCGCTGATGGTGGAGTTGTCGAAAGCCAGGCCGCCGCAATCGGTGGCGGAGATCGGCAACGTGCAGCTGATTCCGGCCTTCATGCTGTCGGAGCTGCGCGCCGCGTTCCAGATCGGCTTCGTGATCTTCCTGCCGTTCCTGCTGATCGACCTGATCGTCTCCAGCGTGCTGATGGCGCTGGGCATGATGATGATGCCGCCCACCACCGTGGCGCTGCCGCTGAAGATCCTGATGTTCGTGCTGGTCGACGGCTGGAGCCTGATCCTGAAGGCGCTGGTGGGGTCGTTCCACTGACGCCATGGAAGCCGTGCCGTTCGCGCAGGCCCAGGACCGCCCCCCGCCGGGCGGCGCGGCGCCGGAGCGCGCGCTGTGGCTGCGCTGGCGCGGCACGCGCGACGAGCTGGCGCGCACCGGGCTGCTGGAGCTGCACCTGCCGTACGCGCGCACCGTCGCCGCCACCTACTACGGCAAGCGCTTCCACAACGAGATCGAATTCGACGAGTACCTGCAGCTCGCACGCCTGGGGCTGATCGAGGCGATGGAGCGCTTCGACCCCGATGCCGGCGCGCAGTTCAGGACTTTCGCCGCCCGCCGCATGCACGGTGCCATCCTCGACGGCCTGGAGCGCACCACCGAAAAGCAGCAGCAGATCGCGGTGCGCCAGCGCCTGCTGGCCGAACGGCAGGAATCGCTGAAGAACGCGGACGGCAACGCGCCCGGGTCCGGGCGCGGCACGCCGCAGCAGGTGCTGCAGTACGTTGCCGAAGCGGGGCTGGCGTTCGCGCTGGCCTGGATGCTGGACGGCACCGGCATGGTGGAGACACCCGAGCGCGTGCGCGACCTGCCGTTCTACCGCAGCGTGGAGCTGCGCGAACTGCGCGAACGCCTGCTGGAGCTGGTGCATGCGCTGCCGGCGCAGGAGCGCCGCGTCATCCATGCGCACTACCTGCAGGAGCAGCCCTTTGACCAGATCGCGGTGCTGCTCGGCCTGAGCAAGGGCCGCATCTCGCAGCTGCACCGCGGCGCACTGCGACACTTGCGCGAAAGCATGCGGAGTCCGCCGGCCTGCGACCTGTTCCTTTGAAGAAAATTCTGACGTGACGACCATGACCCCATCCGCTTCACCCGCCACCGAACGCTACGCGCGCCTTGCGCAACTGCAGCAGCAGGACCCCGGCAACGCCCTGCTGCTCGCCGACGTGTGCGATGCCGCGCTCGCCAGCGGACAGCTGGACGCGGCGCGCCAGCACGTGCAGGCAGGCGCGCAGCTGGAGCCGGACAATCCCGCGTGGCGCTACCGGCTCGCCCAGGTGCTGATCGCGCAGCGGCAACTGCAGCAGGCGCGCGAGCTGCTGCTGCAACTGCGCGAGGGCACGGCGCCCCAGGCGGCCGTCGACCACGACCTGGGCTACATCGATTTTCTTGAAGGCCGCTTCGACGATTGCGCGCGCCTGCTCGCACCCTGGGTGGCCGCGGGTGCGCTGGCGGCCCCGGAGATCCAGGCCCTGTGGCTGCGCGCCATGCACCATGCCGATCGGCTGGACGACGCATGGCGCTGGGTGGAAGAGCGGCAGCACGACGGCCAGCTGAGCCCGCAAGCCGCGGGCGTGGCGAGCCTGGTGGCGGTGGACCGCGCGCGCATGGATGCCGCCGGCGCGCTGGCCGGCTTCGCGCTGCAGGCCGACGGCAACCACGTGGAAGCGCTGCTCGCGCTCGGC
>NZ_JACCWG010000360.1 GCF_013697775.1 Ramlibacter sp.
GCCCGAGGCAGTCGCCGCCTCTTTCGCTTGGCGCGCCCTATCGGGCAGGCCATCCGCATTTCACTTGGACCACTTGACATCAAGGCACGGCTTTGGGAGGAATGCTTGGGTGAGGTAAGCAGCAAGCTATGTTCTTCCCCCGTTTTCAACGGGCTCAGAACGCTTGGTCTGCCGACCACAGGAGAACCCAAGCCATGCCCCGTCCGCTCAAAGCCAGCCGCGAATTGCGGCAGCGGTTCGACCTCTACCTCGACGAGCGCGAGGTCGATCAAATCCGTGCCAGCGCCCAAGCCGCCCGCCTGCCCATGTCCACCTTCCTGCGGCGTGTGGCCCTGCGCCAGCAGATCACGGTGCCGCCATCGGCGGGAAACCTTGACCGCTGGCGCGAGCTGGCGCCTTTGGCCAACAACCTCAATCAGATTGCGCGCGCCTGCAACGCCGGCTTGCTGCCGGAGGGGATAGACCCGGTCGTCAGCCAGCTTGCCGAGCAGGTGCGCCTTTTGCGGTTGGAGCTGCTGGGCCTGCAAGGGGATCGACCGTGATCGGCAAGATTGCCGCCAAGGGGCGCAGCTTCCGAGGGCTGTCGGCCTACCTCCTGCGGCGCGGCAGGGGCCGCATTGTGGCCGGTGTGATGTCGGGACGCACACCCCGCGAGCTGGCCAGCGAGTTCGGCATATTGCGCCGCCTCAATCCCAAGCTGACAAAAGCAGTAGCTCACCTGATGCTCAGTCCCGCGCCAGACGATCCACCGCTCACAGACGAGCAGTGGCAGGCCATCGCCGAGCACTACATCGGCGCAATTGGCTTTTCCAATGCGCCATGGGTTGCCGTCGTCCACCAGGACACCGACCACCAGCACATGCACCTGATGGCCTGCCGCATCGGGTTCGACGGCAAGACCATCTCGGACGCCAACGACTTCCGCAAGTCCGAAGCCGTGGTGCGCCAGATCGAGGCGCAGTTCGGGCTGGCCGCCGTGCCGTCGCCCGATGGCTTCAAGCCCACACCGAGCAGGCGCGCCAAAGCGAACCAACAAGAAGCCACTACCCAAGGAGACAAACCGATGACCGACAGCGCCACCCCCCCCAACCCCTTCGATCCGGCGAACCCGCAACACGCGACGTGGCCGGAGCCCTTCGAGCCAGGCCGAGACCAGGCGGAGCTGGCGCTGGTCAACACCAGCCCCGGCATCGTGATGCCCGGTGCGAGTGCTGCCGAACCCCTAACCAAGAAGCAGACGCAGGCCATGCGCCGGTCCATCCTCGAAGACGACTACCAAGCAAGGATGCAAACCTTGCTGGGCGATGACCTGACCCGTGTTCACCCTCACGCCCAGGGTGCCACGCTATATTTCAAGCAGCAGGGCCGGATTGCCGACCAGGGCAGCAAGTTGACCGTGCTGGGCGGCATGGACCAGAAGCTCGCCGCGCAGCGCATCGTGGCCATGGGGATCGACCGTGGCTGGAAGTCGATCAAGTTCACCGGCAGCGGCAGCTTCATCGAGTTGGCCATGCGCGAGGCGCTGAGGCAGCAACTCACCATCGTGGCCAGCGACGACCGTCAACAGATCATCCTGGACAAGCTGATGGCAGAGCGCCGAGGCGGCATGGGCACCCTTGTCTTGCCGGTCGGGGCCGTTCCAGCCGGTGAGGACATCCCGGCGATCCTCGCCGAGTTGGATGACCTCCCGGCGCAGCCAGGGCCGATGCCGTCCCAGCCCGATCAATTCACTGAGCCCGTGGCTCCGCCACCGGCTGCCCCCGTTAATCCGATGGCGCCCAAGCGGCCGCAGGTTGGTGTCCTGCCCCGGTTTCTCAACCTGTCCGAGCGTCTGCATGACCGGCGTTCGCAGAGTCCCAGCGACGCGCCGGCCACGATGCCGGTCTCACCGGCCAGGCCACCGGGCCGGCCCGCCCCATGAACCGAACCACACAACCGTTAAATTAGAGGAGGACGACATGGACACGAGAAACAGATCGATCGCAAGGAAGGCAGCGCCCGCCGCAGCGCGGGATGCCTACATTAGCTTCAACAAGGACGAATGGGCCGGGCTGCAAGAGCTCGGCTTCCGGGAGCGCTGGGCTTACATGCAGTTGAAGTGGCTGGCCAATTTCAAGACCGGCATGGTGGGCAATTTCCGCAAGCAGCGCCTGACCTATCAGGACATCGCTAACCTCGTGACCGCGCCGGGAGTGCAGGGCAGGGGGATGGGCAACATCGACGACACCCAGGCGGCGGATTTTGTGGGCCGCTTAACTGGCGTGGGTCTGTTAGTGCAGCACCCCAACCGCGGCAACGGCGGGCTGCTGTTCGAGCTACCACTCTCCCCCATCAACCGCCAGGCGTCTGCATTACGGACGCCGGTTTCGATGCCGCAGGAGCAGGGCCGCGCCTCCGAGCAGATTTCCCCGGATTGGGGCACGCCGGAGCCGGTCTTTTCCCCGGGCGGCGACACGCCGCCATTTGACGATATCCCAATGGCTACGGGGCTTTCCGACGTGGTTGACCCCTCTCTATCAGTATTGGCTTTAACAAAGTTAAAGAACAATACTGACGCGGCGGGTGCGGCTAGCGCCGACGCCGCCCCGCCCAGCCGCGCCACCGACGCGGCTGCCGACCTGGAAAATCCCCGCAGGGAAGCATCGACAGGCGCGTCGCTGACCGCGCGCGACATCCAGGCAGTTATCGCCGGGGACTGGACCTTTACGCAAACCGACACCCCGGAAGCGAAGATGCTTTATGACTCGTGGGCGGGCGCGGGCATCACCTTGGACGACCTGTATGCGGCCATGGCGAGCCTAGAAGGCCACGACGGAAGCGCCGAACTGACCCCGGCAAGCCTGACACCCAGGCTCTGGCCTCGGGTGGTAGATGGCTGGGTTGGCCAGTTGGCAGCCTGCCCCAGCGAAATGACCAGCGGCCCGGACAGGCGGGCCGCGTTTTGCCAAGGTATCCAGATAGCCCGCTGACCGGAGGCACCGGCCGCTGTGGTGGGCAATTCGGGAGAGGGGCATGGGAGACATCAGGCAACAGGTGACCGACCAGATAGTGGCCCTAATGGACCAGGAAGGTGGCGTGCCGCCTTGGCGCAAAAGCTGGTCCTCTGCGTGTCTGCACTTCAATGCCAGCAGTGGGGCCACCTACAAAGGCATTAACCAGCTCATTTTGGCCATGGCAGCGCCAGGCGATGGGGACCCACGGTGGCTAACCTACAAGCAGGCCGAATACATGGGCTTGCAGGTGCGCAAAGGTGAGCGAGGCACCCACATCGTCAAGATGGTGGAGGTCAATCGCAGGCAGGCAGCGAAAGAGGCGGAGGCCGGAGGCGATGTGCTGGCGGAAGATGGCGCCAAGGCATTGGTCATGAAGGCTTACACGGTGTTTAACGCCAGCCAGATCGATGGGATGGCACCGATGCCCGCACGCAAATGCGACATCACCTGCGCCGACGCAGTGAAGCAGATCATCTTCGGCCTCCAAGGCACTGGTCTCAAAGTCAATTTGGGGCAGGGCTTCCAACCGGCCTACTACCCCCGCACGGATGAAGTCCGTATTCCACCGGCCATCGAGTTTTCCAGTTTGGAGGACTTCCACGCCACCCTTTTGCACGAGGCGGCCGGGCACGCAACGGGCCACCCGAAGCGTCTGGCTCGATTGCACATGGATGCGCGGTTTGGATCGCCGGAATATGCGCGCGAAGAACTTCGCGCCGAGCTTGTCAGCAGCATGATGCAAGGAGTTATTGGCCTGCCTCCCGGCCCCACAATGACTGCGCAGCATGCGGCGTATTTGGGCAGTTGGTTGCAAGCACTAAAAAACGACAAGAACGAGATTTTCAGGGCTGCCGCCGACGCCCAAAAGATTTGCGATTACGTGACCAAGCTGGCAGTCGAAGCACAACCGTTAGTAGTCAAAGAAAAGGCTGACGAGGCGCGGTCTGAGTTGGTGATCATGGCGCGACCTGCCGGCGTAACTCTGTGAAGTTGCGGACGGTGGTTCAAATCGCAAATGACTATTGAGGCGCCCTCTGCGTAGCGGCTTCCCTACGCGGTCGGTCTCCCAATGGCGCGGACGCGCCATCGGCAGGGAGAACCCGAAAGCATCCAGCATGAGAGCAGGACATAATCGTATTTCGGATGTAGTGCGCTATGCAGTTCCGACCCAGCATGCCCAGCCCAAAGTCCGCCCCGACGACGTTCCGCTTCCAGCCGGAGGTGCGGAGCGCTCTGGCCGTCATCGCCGAACGGCAGGGGCGGAGCATGGCGAACATGCTCGAGTGGTTGATCAAAAAGCACTGCGAGGCCGAGAAGCTTGGCTGGCCACCGGCCGAGGGCGCGACGACGCGGAGCAAAGCGCAGGCGGCCTCGAGCAGGCGGCGCGAATGAACACGGCGAACAGCCGGAGGAGAGGGCGGATGTCAGACGAGAAAGACGGGGGCGACGAGTCCGAGCAGCTAACGCTCGCGACCGAGGGGCCAGGCGCTCCGGCGGCGCGGCTGTTGCGAGCGCGGGAGAAAGCGAAGCCCGCGAACATCCTCACCGAGAGCCATGCGATCTGGCAGGGCGACGTGTTGGAGTTCTTGAAGGGCCTTCCGTCGACGCCGGTGTTCGACCTGATCGTCACCTCCCCGCCTTACAACATCGGCAAGTCCTACGAAACGCGCCAAGGCCTGGACGAATACATCGCCTGGCAGGAGACTATCGTCGACGAGCTCGTGCCGCGGTTGAAGCCGGGCGGCAGCCTTTGCTGGCAGGTCGGCAACTTCGTCGAGGACAACCAGATCCACCCGCTCGACATCGAGTTCGCGCCAATGTTCCGCAGGCACAAGCTCCAGATGCGCAACCGCATCGTCTGGACCTTCGGGCACGGGCTGCACACCCAGAAGCGGTTCTCCGGCCGCTACGAGGTGGTCCTTTGGTATACGAAGACTACCGGCAAGAAGGACCCCTACACCTTCAACCTCGACGAGGTGCGCGTGCCGGCCAAGTATCCCGGCAAGAAACACTTTAAGGGCCCCAACGCGGGCCAGCTCTCGGGCAACCCGCTGGGCAAGAACCCCGAGGACGTGTGGAACATCCCCAACGTCAAGAGCAACCACGTCGAGAAGACCGACCACCCATGCCAGTTCCCGGTGGGCCTGGTCGAGCGGCTCGTGATCGCCCTGAGCAACCCCGACGACCTGGTGTTCGACCCGTTCGCGGGCGTGGCATCGGCCGGCGTCGCGGCGGCGATCCACGGACGCAAGTTCTGGGGCTGCGAGCTCAAATCGAATTACGCCCGCACCGGGCAGGCCAGGGTCCAGGCCGCCCTGCAGGGTAGAGCCGTCTACCGCCCCCACGACAAGCCCATCTACGACCACACCAAGAGTCCGCTGTCGCGACCGCCTTGGCCATCGGCCTCCATCGATGGCGAAGACGGGGCGGCACGATGAAGCACTACACGCTCGACCACTGCGCGGGAGCCGCGGCGATCCCGGCCAGTCACCGCAAACAGATCGCAGACGCGATCTCCGCCGTCACATTGAAGCTCGGGCCTGGCAAGTCCACGTCGCTGCGCGGGCTGCTGATCACCCAGCTCAAAAGCCACGGGTGGGCCGACGAAGTGCGCCTGTCCGCCGACTCGGACATGACGATCACCTCCTGCAAGGACGACATCGGTCTCTGCTTGCAGACGGGGAATATGTCCAGGATTTACGCCGACCTGATGAAGCTGCAAGCCATGTATCTCGACGACAAGATCAAGGCGGCCGCGATCATCCTCCCCTCGCAAACGGCGGCGAAGCTCCTCGGGAGCAACGTCGCGCAAGCCAAGCGCCTCGAGCGCGAGCTGGCCATCTTCAAGAAGGCCTACCACGTCCCCACCGTCGTCTACGCCCTGGAAGCCTGACATGCCCGAAACCCAGATGCCCCTCGACCCCAAGCTCTCCCGGTTCGGGTGGACCAAGGCGATGCGCCAAGAGGAGTTCAAGAAGGCCCGCGAGCAGGCGCCCACGGCGCACTATCGTCTCGTGCTGCAAGGGCAGACGCTCGACCTCCCGATCGTCCGCGTCCACCAGAACTTGGCCAAATACCGGCTGGAGAACGGGCGGACAGCGTCGGCCCAGGTCCAGTTCCTGGCCGAGAACCCAGGCAAGCCCAAGGAGCTGTTCAGCGGCGACCCGGAGCTGTGGGAGGCGCAGGAGGCGCAGCACGACCTCCTGTTGAAGCTCGCCGAGAAAAGTGATCTGCGCAAGTATTTCGAGGAGGCCACCAACAAGCAGGTGGAGCCCATCATCCTCGACGAGAACGGGTTCGTCATCAACGGGAATCGGCGGCTCGCCACCTGGCGGGATCTGTTCCACCGCGACGGCGGCAAGTTCGGGCGATACGAATACATCGACGTGGTGGTTCTCCCGCACGTGGACGACAAGGCCATCGACCGGCTCGAGGCGTCGTTGCAGATCGAGAAGGACATCAAGGCCGACTACACCTGGGACGCGCAGGCCAACATGATGATGGCCAAGCGCAGCGAATACTCCGACAAGGAGCTCGCCGAGCTGTATGGGAAGAAGGACACGGAGATCGTCGAGTTGCTCGACATGCGTTCCTACGCGGACGAATGGCTCAAAACGCGCGGCAAGGAGAACATGTGGTCGCTGGTCTCCGGCGCCGAGCTCGCCTTCCGGCGCATCGTCACCAAGCGCAAGGACATCGGCGGCACCGGCCGCCAGCAGCTCTTGAAGCACTTCGCTTTCGCGATGATCGACAAGCCCGAGGAGGTGAAGGACAGCCTGCACGACGCCATCAACGTCCTGGCCAACCACATGGACGCGATCGTCGAGAAGTTCAAGGCGGAGTTCCCCATCGAGGACGCGAAACCCGACGCTGCGACGGAAGACCTCTTCGGGGGCGGGCCGCAACAAGGCGCGACGGAAGCCGTCGATCTCGCGTTGTCCAAAGAAATCGGGAAGGTCGAGCACGCCGACAAGTCGCGCAAGATCATCGTCGACTACATCGACGCGCAGAAGCAGTTGAAGCGCGACACGAAGACCGCCGAGAAGCTCTTGGATTGCTGCGCGAAGGCCAACTCCTTGCTCGAAGACGGCTTGAAGATCGGGCTCGGCGCCGACACGAAGACGGAAGGCGTCGAGAAGCAGCTCGAGCAGATCGTGCTCAAAGTCGAGAAGATCCGCGAGTTCCTCGCCAAGAAGTGATGCTCAGCATCGACTACCGCGCCTCGGACCTGTCGGCGGTGCTCGCGTGGGCACCTGAGGACGAGGGCCAGCCGTGGGCGCCGCTCCTGCGCCGCCTGGTTCTGGACCACACGCCCAACGCCAAGCAGGAGAGCGGCCACGCCATCTCGCTTCCCTGGTGGAACTTCGTGGCGCTGCGCGGCGGTTTGCAGAACATCTTCGCCACCTTCGAGCTCCGACTCGGCGTCGGATATCAGGTGGGCGACGCGGCGCGGGACTTGCTGCAACGCTCGCGGCGCGTGGCCAGCAGCTACGAGGACGCCCTCCGTGGCCAGGCGCTCGACGAGACCATGCTGCGCGGCTACCTGCGCGAGATCGGCTTCACGCGCGAACTCTCGCCCGAGCAGGCCCGCAACGTCAGGAAAATGGCGGCGCTCCCAGCCGCGGCTACGTTCTCCGTCCCCGGCGCTGGCAAGACGACCGAGGCGCTCGCCACCTTCTTCTACAAGGCCCGCGAGGCCGAACGTCTGCTCGTGATAGCCCCTAAAAACGCGTTCGCCGCGTGGGACGAGCAGATCAGGGACTGCATGCCGGCGCTTGGGGCGAGCTTCGTGCGGCTGCGGGGAGGCGACAAGATCGAGCGGCTGCTGGCCGATGACCCGCGCTTCATGCTCATTGGCTACCAGCAACTCGCCTTGGTCGGCGGAGTGATCGCGGCCCACTTGGCTCGCCGGTCGACATTCGTGTTCCTGGACGAGAGCCACCGCATCAAGAGCGGCAAAGCCAAGCAGACCGCCCGCGCGGTGCTCGGTCTCGCGCATCTCCCGGTTGGCAAGTTGATCATGTCCGGCACGCCCATGCCGCAGTCCGACGAGGACCTCATCCCCCAGTTCTCGTTCCTCTACCCCGAGATCGCCACGACGAAGGACGATGTGCTCGAGCGCGTCAAACCGATCTACGTGCGGACCAACAAGCGCGAGCTCGGACTGCCTCCCGTGACGCGGCACCGCGTGCGGCTTCAGATGGCACCCTTGCAGCGAGAGTTGTATCGCTTGATGAAGTTCGAGGTGGCGCGCGAGGCCCGCGCGGCGCTTCTCAACGCGCGCGGCAGGCAGGCGTTCCGCGCCCTCGGCCGCTCCGTGACTCGCCTGCTTCAATTCGTCTCCAACCCTTCGCTTCTGGGGTCGGAGCTGGCTTTCGCCAAGCCGGAGCTCCTCGCGGCCGTCCTGCAAGAAGGCGAAGGCCCGAAGCTCAAATACGTCCTGCGGCGCGCGAGGCAGCTCGCCGGGGAGAACAAGAAGGTCCTCATCTGGTCCTCTTACCGCAAGAACGTGGAATACATCGCCGACCGCCTGAGCGATCTCGGCGCGGTCTACATCCACGGCTCGGTCGAGGCCGGCGACGAGGACGACGACGACACGCGTGAAGGCAAGATCAGGCAGTTCCATCAGGACGCGCACACCATGGTGATGGTTGCCAATCCGGCAGCGGCGAGCGAAGGGATCAGCCTGCACCGCGTATGCCACCACGCCATCTACCTTGACCGCACGTTCAACGCGGCGCACTACCTTCAATCCGAGGACCGCATCCACAGGTTCGGACTGGCGCTCGACCAGGACACCACGATCGAAATCGTGGAGTGCGAGGAGACCGTCGACGAGACGGTGCTCGAGCGGCTCAATTACAAGATCGGCCGCATGGCCGAGGCCCTCGAAGACTCTTCGCTGCTCGTGGAGCCGATCGACCTGGACGAGGATGACATCGACGGCTACGACGAATACTCGGCGGGCCTGAGCTCCGATGACATCGAGGCGCTCCTGCGGGACTTCGACCGGGAGGCAGCTTGATCACCCTGTCGCCTGGCTTGGCCTCCGGGTGCTTCGTGCTGTTGGCGATGGCGCAGCGGCACCGCATGCCATTCGAGCGCATGCGAGCCGAGCTGCCGCGCTACGAGCGGATCGACGTGGCAAGGCTACTCGAAGTCTCCCAGCAGCTCGCATGGCTCCGCGCCAACGACTCCGGTCAGGCCGTTCTCACCCCTCGCGGAGAGCGCGTCCTGGCGGCTGCGACCGAGCCCCTGCGGCTGCGGCAAGCGTTGCTGGACTACGTGGAGATCGTCGCCCCTCCCTGGTTGAAGCTCGCGATCGATGGGCGGAAGAAGGTCCTCACGTTCGCCCCCAACGACATCCGGCAGTGTCTGGTGGAAGCCGAGCTCGCCGTGAGCTATGAGCCGCACGTCGTGAGGTTCTGGGACGAGCTCGCGTCCACCGCACGCGGCTTGCGCGGCGCCGAGCTCAACGAGATCGGCCGCGAGGGCGAGCGCCTGACCCTGGCTTACGAGAAGGCGCGCACCGGCCGGGATCCCAAATGGCGCTCGGTCGAGAGCAACAGCGACGGATATGACGTGCTCTCCGTCGCGGACCGCGACGACGGGCGCGCCGTTCAGATCGAAGTGAAGGCCTCGAGGGCCGGCGCGGGTGGCTCAATGCACGTGACGCGCAACGAGTGGGACGCCACCGAGCTCATGCCCCTGCACCGCTTCCACCTCTGGGACGTGTCAAAGCCGCAAGCCCGGCTAGCCGTGCTTCCCCGCGACGCCCTCGCCCCACACGCTCCGGTCGACTCTGGGTCCGGACGATGGGAAGTGTTCGAGCTTCCCTTCGCGGCGTTCGCCGCCCTCTTTCAACCCGTGGCCGTATAGACATGCAGAGCCCCTTCGACTCCCAGCTCTCCGCGCTCGCGCAAGCGAACTCGCTGGCCAAGATGCACCGCCTGGCGGGTCTCGATCAATCCGTTGCTTCGATGCTCCGTGACGTGAACGCGCTCACCGCGCACGGCGGCCTCGAGAGGCTTCGACAGCAGACGGAGAGCATCCTGGGCACGAAGGACTACTTGCTCCGCGAAGCCAGGAAGATCGCCAGCGCGATCGAGGACGCCGAGTCGGTGCGGAGACGCTACGCGAGCGTTTTCTCGGACGCCTTAGGGGACATGGAGCGATATCGACGCATGGTGGGCGACGCCGTGGGGCCCTTATCCGCGCTGCGGTCCGTCGCCCTATATGAGAGCGAAGCGGCGCGACTGGCCAGGCAATCGGGCGGGCTCCTGGGCGCCGCTGGCATCAAGAGCTACGCCGAGGCTTTCTCCGCTACCGAGCAGCTCCGCAAACAACAAGAATTGCTTGCCACGAACCTCGGCGAGTCCCTGGCTGGGCGCTGGCTTTCCTCGGCCCGCGACATCGCGCAACAGTTCGCGAGCGCCAAGGACATCATCGACAAGCAGGCAAAAGCGTGGCGCGACGCCACCGCTTTCGATCCGGCTCAGCTTGCGAGAGGCCTCGGGATGCCGGTGATGGACGCCGCCTCCTTCGCGGCGATCGCAAGATCCTCGGGCGTCGAAGGCTTGCTTTCTCAGTTGAAGTTGTTTGGCATCGATGAGGCGACGCTTCGCGCTGTTGCATCCACGGTGGCAGAGGACGAGGACGACATTGAGGAGCTGCTTCGAGACTCGGGTGAGACGGATGGAACGCCCCGCCGGCAACTGACTAAGGCGCAACTCGTCAGGCTGTGGAACATCGTTTTCATCCTCTATTCAGTGCTGTTCCCGCTTTACACCTGGTGGGACTCCAACCAAGCCGAAGCTCGAATCACGGGCGAGATGAAAGCCGCGGAGGCGCGCACGTCCGCGGAGATCGGAGCTTCCGAACAGCGCACCAGCGAGAAGCTCGGGGCCATGGCCAAGCTGATGGAGCAGGTTGTGGAGATCGCCGAGCAAGAGGTGCTCGCCGAGACGAACATGGTCGTTCGTGAGCGCGTGGCCACCATTAGGGCTGATCCGCGCCACGGAGCCGGCGTGGTCGCAGAGGCCTTCCCAAACCAAGTCGTTACGCTTCTGGAAGAACGCGGGAAGTGGATCAAAGTGGAGTATTACGACTGGCTTGCTCGTGATGAACGCACAGGTTGGGCGTTGAAGAAATATTTCGTCAGGGCGGAGCCAGCCTTCCGCGCTTCCCGCGGACACAGGCTCGGGTCGAGCGACCGGCGTCAGAGCGCGGGCGGCGCCAACAATGAGGATGCTGCAACGGCGGGGCAGGGCGACGCTGGATCAGTCTTTGTGGCTGAGGCCGAGCAAACGCTCGCTCGGCGCGGGGTCGAGGACCGCGGCACGCATCCGCTGCTGCTCATCGACAAGCCCCTCACTAAGGAGGAGGCCAAGGCTCGCATCCGCGCCATCAAGGCCTTGGCAAGAGAGGGAAAGCTGCGGTGAGCGAGGAGGAACTGGACGCGTTCGCGCCTCCCCTCATCCACATCCACGTCAAATTCGCCGATGGGTCGCTCGATGGACCATTTCTCGTGGACCTCATGAACATGGGCGACGACGAAGACGACGCATTGGCAGCTTGGCTGTCCGACCTTTCGCAAGGCAACACGCACCAGGGGCGGAACAAGCCCTCGTGGCTCTTGAATCAGGATGGCTCCCCAAGGGCAGGCACCTATCACAGCAACAAAATCTGGCATTACCACTGCGGACCGGCGTTTAAGGCGAATGCTGCGGCTACTCTGACCGCAGCGGACTTGCCGCACAACGAGAACGGCCTTACCTCAGGAACTTGCATCCACTATTCAAAGCTGGCGACACCGATGCTGGCTGAGCGGCGAGACCTCACGGTTCTCGGGTATTCGCGTGAACACGCGCCGTTCCTCAGAGATGACGACCGCAGCAATCCATTGCGCTCACGCGCGGCCAAGGTTGGCGACTCCGTTCCGGCCACGTCGGTCGGCTTGGGTCCAGCGGAGTAGTTCGAGCTAAAGTGTGCAACGGCGGGAGGGCGCCCTGAAGCACCACCGGTCACGCGTGCCGCAGCCCTTTTAGAGCCCGCTATCATGGCTCATCGGTAAAGGAGACCCGGTGGGCATCAAGCGGCTACTTCCTGAATTTCTCGTCGGCAAGGTGAGCCCCGAGCAATACGCTCGCTGGCTAGAGCGAAAGGCTGCCGCTCACGTCAAGCGCGATCGCAAACGCGATTTCGACGGGGCCGTAGGTGCGGCCTACCGTGACGCCATCCACCAGGCCGTCATCCTCAGCTCGGGTCGGGACGCCTACACCGGTGAAGACCTGCACTGGGAGCTTCTGAGCCAATACGACAACGAAAAGTCGAAGGCGGGCCGCAGCGTCTACAAAGCGAGCTTCGGTCTATTGCCGACCGTGGATCACCTGGACGCCAGCGCGAGCGCGATTTCGTTCCGCATCTGCGCTTGGCGCACCAACGACGCCAAGAACGATCTCACCCATGAGACCTTCCTTGATCTTTGCCACCGGGCGCTTCTGCATGCGGGCTACACCGTCGCCGCGCCCGGAAAACCAATAGCACGCGAGGAATAGAGATGCCCCGTCCGGAGAAAAGCTCCCCAAAGGAATACGCCACGCTGTTTCTGGCGCGTGCGATCTGCGAAGGCAGCCTGCCGATGGCCCGCGCCGCCATCGAGGCCGGAGCGGACCCAAATGCGTTCTGGATCGACGGCCGCACAAAGCTTGGGGAATTGGCTCGCCGGCGAGGCCTCGAGAAGCTCGACGCTTATTTCACGGAGCTTGCCGCGCCCGAGGTTTCAGGCGCGCTGCGGCCTTACGCGCGCTACGACGCGACTGGAAACGACCATGGTGTCTGGAGCTCCGACTTTGTGAAGTTTGTGGCCCGGCGCGGCTACGACTTTCGGACCTTTCCAGGACCGTTCGCAACAACGAACGAGCCGCCCATAAAGTCCGCGAAGTCCGGAGTGGATCTGATAATGAATCGGTGGCACATCGTGGAGAGCATCACGCCCGGCGACGAGGACGGCGAGAGCCATTGGGCGATCTCGTTCTCCACCAGCGTGCCGGACTCGCGGCTTCCGCGCCATTACATCGGCTTTCGGGTGCCGGCTACTGGGGTGGCTTTGCTTAGCCAGTTCAAAGACCCGTCTGAGTCTCAGGCTGCATCGAACGACCTGGATCCGATTTTTGACAAGCAGAAGGCGTGGGAAGGCCGGCATGTCATGGACTCAATGTTGGATCGGAGCTACACGCTAAACGACGTGGTCAGCCGTCTTCGCAAGGGCGGCAACCCGTTCTTTACGTGGAAGGGCGCCATGCTCGGCGATTTTTCCGGCGATCCGCCGGACATCATGGCGTTCATGTCTCGGGTGCGGGAGCTCTGCGCCCCCGAGCTTGGCTTCCACCGCCGCCTCGCGCCCTTGCTTGAAAAGAAGGCGCTCCTGGCGTTGATCGCGGCTTCAGATATCGAGATGGCCACTGGAACGGCGAAGGTCGGGCGCAAGACGCTGGCCGAGGGCCGCAAAGACACTCTGTGAGCCAGCTGCGCGCGGCGGCCCCGCCGAGAGTCCTGCAGAACGGAAGGATTGAGCATGTCGCTCGAGAAGACTAAACAGCAATTAGTCCGGCTGCTCGCTGAGCAGGACAGCAGCGTCATCGCGTTGTCAGGCAAGTGGGGCACCGGGAAGACGCACCTTTGGAACGAGGTCAAGGGCGCATCCGGCGACGAGAAGGTCAAGAAGGCCCTCTACGTGTCGTTGTTCGGCCTCTCGAGCGTCGACCAGGTGAAGCGCAAGCTGATCGAGTCGGCCATACCCGGCGTCGACTCCCACGGCGGCGTGTTCGACGGGATCAAGAGCCTGTTCAACGCCGGCGTGACTGCCGCCTCGCAGCACTTCAAAGCCATGGCGGCCCTCAAAGACCTCAACGTATTGTTGATGGCGCCTGTGGTGCTCCGAGACAAGCTGATCGTCATCGACGACATCGAGCGCAAGCACGCCAAGCTCGGCATCGACGAGGTTCTTGGGTTCATCGACGACTACTCCAAGCAGTTTCGGGTTAGGTTCGTTCTGGTGCTGAACGACGATCAACTCTCCACCGACGGCGACCAGGCGAAGTTGTGGGCGACCTTCCGGGAGAAGGTCATTGACGAAGAGATCAGGCTGTCGACGTCCCCGGAGGAGGCTTTCTCGATCGCCATCAAGCTGACGCCGTCGAAATACGAGCAGGCGCTCGAACGTGCGACAGCGGTCTGCGGACTCACCAACATCCGCATAGTCGGGAAGGTGGTGAAGACGGCCAACCAGATATTGGCCGGCCGAGACTTGGACCAGGCGATCCAATCGCGAGTGGTGCCGTCCATCGTCCTGTTCTCCGCGATCCACTACCGCGGCATCCCAGACGGGCCGGACTTTCAATTCGCCCTGAACGTGGCGAACCCGGATTGGATGCATTTCGGCCGGGACAAGAACGCCGAGCCGACCGAGCAGGAGAAGCGCGAGGACGCGTGGCGCTTGCTGATGCAGGAGCTGGGCGTTCACGGCTGCGACGAGTTCGAGAAGGTGCTGGTCGAATTCTTGGAGTCCGGGCTGTTCGACGCCGACCAGGTGCAGGCCATCATCGACCGGTTCGTGGCCGAGACGCAGGCGCTGCAAGCCAGGGAGGCGGCGCGCGACTTCTTGAAGCGGGCGTTCTGGGACCATCGCGTGAGCGAGGCCGATTTGCTGGCGGAGGCCGGTCAGTTCTCTGCCAGCGCCGGATTGCTGGATCCCTACGTGACCACCAATCTCTTCGACACTTTATCCGAGCTCCCCGGCGGGCAGGCTCTTGGCCAGGCGATCGTCGACGCGTGGATAGCCGCGTTCGCGGCTGGGGATCACCCCGACGTCGAGGACGACAACCCGTTCAACAATCCGATCCATCCGGACATCACGGCGGCGTTCGAGGCCGCCAAGGCGCGCGTCCAAGCGAGCGCCACGGTGGTCGACGCCTGTATCGACATCATCGACAACAGCGGGTGGGGCACGCTGCAGGAGGTGGCCATGAGGCGGGCGACGGCCGGGGATTTCGAAACCGCCATACGAGGCATGGACATCGACAAGCTGCGTCGATTCATGCGGCGGATGATCGAGATGCGGCTTCAACGAGCGACCTACGACGCTCACTTCGGCACGGCGACGCAGCACTTCATCGACGCCTGCCGCGCGATTTCGAACGACCCGAGTTCGCCGCGGCTAGCATCGTTGGTCAAAAAGCTCTTCGCCAGGACTGCCCTGGCTCCTGAGCTCAACCCACCAGCCGTGATTCATGCTGCCCAGCCCGCGCCGGCACACCAGGTATGAATTCCCTCAAGTGCCGCGCGCCGGCTGGGGATTAGCGGGGGACTGGCGGGGCAGGGGCCAGCCATCCTCCAGCGCCATAAATTGTCCCCGTGGTAGTGCTGCATCATGGGGGTGTGCTTGCTCAGGTCGGCCACCGGGGCCGCGACGGGGTTCTGGCTCATGCTGCGGCGATTATCCGCGCCGCCCGCGCGCCAGCTGCGCCACCAGCCACGGCTGCTGCCGCGACTGCTTGGTCACTCGCTGGCGTCGGGAACCGGGTCGTCCTGCGGGCCGATGGACAAGGGCTCCACCAGGTTGGGCGTGGTGGCGCTCAGCTCGGTCTTCTCTTCCACGGTGGCGAACTTGCTGTACTTGCGCAGGATGCTGACCAGCTGGCCGTAGATGCGCGGGTTGCCGGCCAGGCATTCGCGCTGCTCCAGGAAATCGGAGTCGCCGGTGAAGTTGCCGATCAGGCCGCCGGCCTCGGTCACCAGCAGCGAGCCCGCGCCCACGTCCCACGGCGACAGGCCGGTTTCGAAGAAGCCGTCGGTGAAGCCGGCCGCCACGTAGGCCAGGTCCAGCGCGGCGGCGCCGGGGCGGCGCAGGCCGGCGGTGATCTTCATCACGTCGGCCATCATGCGCAGGTAGTGGTTGAAGTTGTCGCCCGGGCGGAACGGAAAGCCGGTGGACACCAGGCACTGCTTGAGCATGGTGCGCTTGCTCACGCGGATGCGCCGGTCGTTCAGGTAGGCGCCGCGGCCGCGCGTGGAAGTGAACAGGTCGTTGCGGGTGGGGTCGTAGACCACCGCCTGCTCCACGCGCCCCTTGACCAGCAGTGCGATGCTCACGCAATAGACCGGGAAGCCGTGGATGAAGTTGGTGGTGCCGTCCAGTGGGTCGATCAGCCACACATGGTCGGCCGCCGGGTTGCCGTGTTCGCGCCCCGATTCCTCGGCCCAGATGCCGTGGTGCGGGTAGGCCCCCAGCAGGGTCTCGATGATGACGTTTTCGCTGGCGTGGTCGACTTCGGTGACGAAATCGTTGACCTGCTTTTGCGAGATGCGGACCGACTCCACGTCGAGCGCGGCCCGGTTGATGATCGCGCCGGCGGCGCGGGCGGCCTTGACGGCCATGTTGAGCATGGGGTGCTGGTTGGGCGACATGGATTGTTCCGACGGGAAGAAGCGGGGCTGCAAACGCCCGCCACGGCCGTCCGAAAGAGCTGTGCTCGAAAGCGGAACCGCCCGGACGATGCGGGCGGCGACAATGGCGGCGATTTTACCCAGATGCGTACCCGCTTCATCCTCATCCAACCCAGCCACGCCGGCAACGTGGGCGCCGCGGCGCGCGCCATCAAGGTCATGGGCTTCGACGACCTGGTGCTGGTGGCGCCGCGCTGGCCCGACGTGCTCTCGCGCCCCGAGGCCATCGAGCGCGCCAGCGGCGCGACCGACGTGCTGCGCCGCGCGCGCGCCGTCGCCACGCTGGAAGAGGCGCTGGACGGCGTGGGCTACCTCTGCGCCACGGTGATGACCCCGCGCGACTTCGGCCCGCCCACGCACGCGCCGCGCGCGCACCTGACCACGCTGGCTGCGGCACAGGAGAGCGTGGCCTTCCTGTTCGGGTCCGAGCGCTACGGCATGCGCAACGAGGACGTGTACCGCTGCCACGCCGCGCTGCGCATCCCCACCGACCCGGACTACGGCTCGCTGAACCTGGCGGCGGCGCTGCAGGTGATCGCGTACGAGTGGCGGACATGCCTGACAGACACCACCCCCGTTCGGGCTGAGCCTGTCGAAGCCGGCCCTTCGACAGGCTCAGGGCGAACGGAGGCGGCCGACGCCCAGTCCGTCGCCCGCATGCTGTCCCACTGGGAACAATCCCTGGTGGACATCGGCTTCCTCGACCCCGCCGCGCCCAAGAAGCTCATGCCGCGGCTGAACCAGCTGTTCAACCGGGCGCAGCCCACGCCCGAAGAGGTGCACATCCTGCGCGGCATCGCCAAAGCGATGTCCCAAGCGGGACGCAAGCCAAAGCTTTAGACTGTCCGGGCATCAGCTTATTGCCCTGGTACATGTTCAGCCGACTTCGCACCGACATCCAATGCATCCTCGACCGCGACCCTGCCGCGCGCAGCACCTGGGAGGTGCTCACCTGTTATCCGGGGCTGCACGCGGTGCTGATGCACCGGCTGTCGCACTGGTGCTGGGTCCGCGGCATGAAGTGGCTGGGCCGCTTCATCTCCATGTTCGCGCGCTGGCTCACCGGCATCGAGATCCATCCGGGCGCCACCATCGGCACCGGCGTGTTCTTCGACCACGCCATGGGCGTGGTGGTCGGTGAAACCGCCGAAATCGGCGACGGCTGCACCATCTACCAGGGCGTGACCCTGGGCGGCACCTCGCTCTACAAAGGCGCCAAGCGGCACCCCACCTTGGGGCGCAACGTGGTGGTCAGCGCCGGCGCCAAGGTGCTGGGCGGCTTCACCGTGGGCGACGGCGCCAAGATCGGCAGCAACGCGGTGGTGATCAAGCCGGTGCCAGCGGGCGCCACGGCGGTCGGTATCCCGGCGCGCATCATCCTGGCTGAAGACAGCGTGGCCAGCGGCCAGGCGGCCGGCCAGGTGAACTTCAGCGCCTACGGCATCACCGAGCAGGACGATCCGCTGACCCAGGCCATGAAGAGCCTGATCGGCACCGCGTCTTCGCAGGAGCACCAGATCACCATGCTGTGGCAGGCCATTGAAAAGCTCTCGCGCGAGCGCGAAGCCGACTGCGTGCCCGGCGACGCCCACACCAAGGAAGACTTCCAGGCCGACAAGCTCACCCAGATGGTGGGCAAGTAGGGCTGGCCAGGAAGGCCGCGGCTCAGGCCGCCGGCTTGGGCGCGCGGACCGCGTTCTTCGGCCGGAAGGCCTTGCACACCGCGTCGTGGGTTTCCAGGTAGGGCCCGCCGATCAGGTCGATGCAATACGGCACGGCCGCGAAGATGCCGGGCACGACCTGCTTGCCGTCGGCATCCTTCAGGCCTTCCAGCGTCTCCTGGATCGACTTCGGCTGGCCCGGCAGGTTGATCACCAGGCTGGTGCCGCGGATCACCGCCACCTGCCGCGAGAGGATCGCCGTCGGCACGAAGCGCAGGCCGATCTGCCGCATCTGCTCGCCGAAGCCGGGCATTTCCTTGGTGGCGATGGCCAGCGTGGCCTCCGGCGTCACGTCGCGCGGGGCCGGGCCGGTGCCGCCGGTGGTGAGCACCAGCGCGCAGCCGACGCTGTCCACCAGGTCGATCAGCGTCTCGCTGATGCGCGCCTGTTCGTCGGGGATCAGGCGCGGCTCGAAGGTGACGGGGTTCTTCAGCGCGCGGGTGAGCCAGTCTTTCAGCGCGGGCAGGCCCTTGTCCTCGTACACGCCGGTGGAAGCACGGTCGCTGATGGACACGATGCCGATCGCCACGGGCTCGAAGTCATTCGGCATCGTCGTCATCGTTCAACTGCTCCTTGACCAGCTGGAAGATGTCGCGAAAGGCACGGCCGTGGCGTGGCGGCTGGCCTTTGGACACCTCGTCGGCCGTGGCCTGGCGGTCCTTGCGTGCCTGGCGAATGAGTGCGCGCAGCTGCTGCACGTCGGTGTCGGGGTGCTGCTCGATCCATTGCGCCAGCGCTTCGTCGCCCGCGACCAGGTCGTCGCGCCAGCGCTCGGCCGCGTGCAGCGCCAGCGTCTGCTGGGCCGAGCCGGAGTGCTGCTCCTGCACGGCATCGCGCACCGCCTGGCGGCTTTCTTCGTCGAGCGCGCGCATCAGCTTGCCGACGTACTGCGACTGGCGGCGGCGGCCTTCGAAATTCGTGATGCGGCGCAGCTGGTCCAGCGCGTCGACCAGCTTTTCGGGCAGCGCGAGTTTGTCCATCAGGGGCGCGGGGAGCGTGAGCAGGGCTTCGCCAAGCTTTTGCAGCTCTTCGCTTTCGCGCTTGAGGTCGGTCTTGCTCGGCTCGTCCAGGCCGCGTTCGGCCTGCAGCAGCAAGTCGAGATCGCTGCCTTCGGGGACGAACTGGCCGCGCACGAAATAGCCTTTGGGGGGTTTGCGGGACATGGGGGTGTTGTGAGGCGCGCCACGGCTGTGTTGCGGCGCGCAAGTATCATAGCCCGCCATGAAGAACGACTCCCCCGCGCGCCCCGCCACCGGCTTCAGCTACAGCCGGCCCCAATTCGAAGAACTGGTGGACCAGGCCCTGGCGCACGCGCGCAAGCTCGGTGCCACCGATGCGGCGGCGGAGGCTTCGGAAGGCTGCGGCCTGAGCGTGTCGGTGCGCATGGGCGAGCTGGAGAACGTCGAGCGCAACCGCGACAAGTCGCTGGGCGTCACGGTCTACATCGGCAAGCGGCGCGGCAACGCCAGCACTTCTGATTTCTCCGGCGCCGCCATCCAGCAGACCGTGCAGGCCGCCTACGACATCGCGCGCTTCACGGCCGAAGACCCGGTGGCCGGCCTGCCGGATGCCGACGACATCGCCCGCCCGGACGCGCAGCCGGACCTGGACCTGTTCCATCCCTGGGACGTCACCAGCGAGCAGGCGGCCGAGCTGGCGCTGCGCTGCGAGCACGCCGCCTTCGCCACCGACAAGCGCATCGGCAACAGCGAAGGCGCCGGCGTGTCGGCGCAGCAAAGCCACTTCTTCAGCGCCCACACGCGCGGCTTTCGCGGCGGCTACGCGAGTTCGCGCCATTCGATCTCGGTGGCGCCGATCGCCGGCAAGGGCGACGCGATGCAGCGCGACGCCTGGTACAGCTCGATGCGCTCGCACAAGGAGATGGCTTCCCCCGAAAAAGTGGGCCAATACGCCGCCGAGCGCGCGCTGTCGCGCCTGAAGTCGCGCAAAATCAGCACGCGCGAATGCCCGGTGCTGTTCGAGTCGCCGCTGGCGGCCGGCCTGCTGGGCTCCTACGTGCAGGCCACCAGTGGCGGCGCGCTGTACCGCCGCAGCACCTTCCTGCTGGATTCGCTGGGCAAGCCGCTGTTTCCCGATCACATCGACGTGCTGGAAGATCCGTTCGTGAAGCGCGGCAAGGGCAGCTCGCCCTTCGACGAGGAGGGCGTGCGCACGCAGCCGCGCAAGGTGGTCGACGCCGGCCGTGTGGGCGGCTATTTCCTCAGCAGCTATTCGGCGCGCAAGCTGGGCATGAAGACCACCGGCAACGCGGGCGGCTCGCACAACCTCACACTGACGTCGCGGCTGACCAAGCCAGAGGACGACCTGCCCGCCATGCTGCGCAAGCTGGGCACCGGCCTGTTCGTGATCGAGCTGATGGGGCAGGGCGTGAACTACGTGACCGGCGACTATTCGCGCGGGGCCAGCGGCTTCTGGGTGGAGAACGGCGAGATCGTCTATCCCGTGCAGGAGATCACCATCGCGGGCAACCTGCCCGAGATGTTCTCCGGCATCCAGGCGGTGGGCGCCGATGTCTACAACTACGGCGCCAAGACCGTGGGATCGATTCTCCTGGGCCGCATGAAGGTGGCCGGCTCCTGAACCGCCCCCAGGGCATCAGGCTCCTGACAGCGCCGCCTTCACCGCGGCGCTCACCTGGCCCATGTCGGCCTTGCCCGCCAGGCGCTGCTTGGCGGGCCCCATGACCTTGCCCATGTCTGCGGGTCCGGTGGCTCCCACCTCGGCCACGATGGCCTTCACCGCGGCGGCGACTTCGTCGGCCGACATCCGCACCGGCAGGTAAGCCGACAGGATCTTCAGCTCAGAGGCTTCCTTGTCCGCCAAATCCTGGCGGGCGGCCTTCTCAAAGGCCTCGATGCTGTCCTTGCGCTGCTTGATGAGCTTGTCGACGATGGCAACCACGGCCGTGTCGTCCAGCTCGATGCGCTCGTCCACTTCCTTTTGCTTGATGGCCGCGGTCAGCAGGCGGATGGCGCCCAGGCACTCCGCTTCCTTGGCACGCATGGCGGCCTTCATGTCCTCGGTGATGCGTTCCTTCAGCGTCGTCATGGCGGCTTTCGAAATGGCAGAAAAGAAAAAGGGAAGTGGAAAAAGGGAAGTGGAAAAAAAGAAAGGCTCGCGCGGGCGTCCCCGGGCGAGCCTTGCAGCTGGAGCGTAAAAGCTCAGTAAAGCTTTTTGGGCAGCTGCATGCTGCGCACACGCTTGAAGTGCCGCTTGACGGCGGCTGCCTTCTTGCGCTTGCGCTCGGCGGTGGGCTTTTCGTAGAACTCGCGGGCGCGCAGTTCGGTCAGCAGGCCGAGCTTCTCGATGGTGCGCTTGAAGCGGCGCAGCGCCACGTCGAACGGTTCGTTTTCCTTGACACGGATGGTCGTCATGACTTTCAGTTCTATTGTGTCGGATGAGATCGAGGCATCCGACGAGGGGTCCCCTGATTGGATGATCAGGCCGGTAGGGGTTGCCAGCAAAGCCGATCATTATAGCCGTCCCGTGACGCCCGGCAAAATCGCTTGCGCACTGCCGAGTTCATCGTGCAAAGCGCAGGCAAAGCCCCCAACCCGGTTTTGCGAAATCCGCGAAAATCGGCGCGTTGGCCTGTTCGTAGCCGCTTGCCTTTCTTCTTCGCATCCCCATTTTCAGCCCCATGCCCGAATCCATCGAAACCACCGGCACCACCGGCGGCCTGCGCGTCCTGATCGTCGACGACAACACCGACGCGTCCGAAACCCTGGCCGAGCTGCTGCGCATCGACGGTTTCGACGCGCAGTGCGCGCCCGACGGCGAAGCGGCGCTGGCCCTGTTGCAGAACTACACGCCGCAGGTCGCGCTGCTGGACATCGGCCTGCCCGGCATGGACGGCTACCAGCTGGCCGAGGCGATCCGCGCCACGCCGCAGGGCGCTGGCATCCGCCTGGTCGCGCTCACCGGCTACGGCCGCGACAACGACCGGGCCCGCGCCATGTCTGCGCGCTTCGACGAACACCTGGTCAAGCCGGTGTCGCCCGACCGGCTGCTGCAGGTGCTGCAGCGCTTCGGCGGCTGATTGCCCGGCGCCTGATTCGTCAGCGCCCGAATACGGCGGCCATCGCCAGCGCGCAGGCCTGCCCGCTGGCCCAGGCCCACTGGAAGTTGTAGCCGCCCAGCCAGCCGGTCACGTCCACCACCTCGCCGATGAAGTACAGCCCCGGCTGCTTAGACGCCTCCATGGTCTGCGAGGACAGCTCGCGCGTGTCCACGCCGCCGGCCGTGACTTCGGCCTTGCGGTAGCCCTCGGTGCCGCTGGGCCGCAGCTCCCAGCGCTGCAGCCGCTCGGCAAGCTTGTGCAGCGCCTTGTCGCTGGCATCGTTCACGGGGCGCTGCCACGCGGCGTCCTGCCGCGCCCAGGCGTCCGCCAGGCGCGCGGGCACGAAGGCGGCGAGCTCGTTGGCAATCAGCTTGCGCGAGGCGCGCGCCTTGGCCTGTAGGAGCGCCTGCGCTACGTCGGCACCGGGCGCCAGGTCGATGCGCAGCGCCATGCCCTCGCGCCAGTAGCTGGAGATCTGCAGCACCGCAGGGCCGCTCAGGCCGCGGTGGGTGAACAGCAGGTCTTCGTGGAACGCCATGCGCTCCTTCTTCTCGCCCACGGCGATCTCCACCGGCAGCGACAGGCCCGCGAGTTCGGCAAACGGCGCCCATTCGTCGCCGTGGAACGTCAGCGGCACCAGCGCCGGCCGCGGCTCCACCAGGCGCAGGCCGAACTGCCGCGCGATGCGGTGGCCGAAATCGCTGGCGCCGATCTGCGGGATCGACAGCCCGCCGGTGGCGATGGCGAGCAGGCGCGTGCGCACCGGCCCGCGGTCCGTCTGCAGCACGTAGCCGCCGTCGCCCGGATGCTCCACGCGCTCCACCTTGCAGGGCTGCCAGCGCGTGACGTTGCCGGCCTCGCACTCGGCCAGCAGCATGCGGATGAAGTCTTCGGAGGAGCGGTCGCCGAACAGCTGGCCCTTGTGCTTTTCGTGGAACGCGATGCCGTGCTTTTGCACCAGCGCGATGAAGTCGTTCGGCGTGCAGCGCGCCAGCGCCGAGCGGCAGAACTGCGCGTTGGCGCCGATAAAATACTTCTGCGGCGCGCGCGGGTCGAGGTCGCGGTTGGTGAAGTTGCAGCGCCCGCCGCCGGAGATGCGGATCTTCTCCGCCACCTTGGCCGCGTGGTCGACCAGCAGCACCTTCAGGCCGCGCTGGCCCGCGACCGCCGCGCAAAACAGGCCGGCCGCACCGGCGCCGATCACCACCGCATCGAATGAATCCATCGGCGAAAGTGTAGGCGCGGCGCCAGCCGCGCCGCGCGTGCCGTTGGCGCTATTGCCGCCCGAACGCGGCGGCCAGGCCCATGAGGGGGAGCTGCGGCTGCGCCTTGCCAAGCGAACCGGTCAGCAGGAGCGCGGCGACGTAGCCTTGCAAGTTGAAGCCGGTGAGGCGGCCCATCACCACGCCGGTGCGGGCGTGGTGGTCCTCGCCGAGGATGTAGTAGCCGCGCGCCAGCTGGAACTGCGCCGAACGGTTGCCGGGAACTGCAGCAGGTAGCGCTCCAGCGCCAGCACGCCTTCGCCCGGCGCGCCGGTATTCAGCGCGGCGATGCCGAAGTAGAAATCGAAGGCCGGCTCGCCCAGCTGCGCGGGCGCCGAGCGGCCCAGTTCGTAGGCCTGCTTGTCCTTGCCTTGCAGCAGCAGGTTCTTGATGTCATCGGCGGGCGCCGCCAAGGCACACATGGCCATGGACAGCAGCCCGAGCGCGACGGGCGCCTTGATCTTCATCCCACCTCCGGTTTTTTCCCGGAGGCTAGCACAGCCGCGCGCGGGCGCGCAATCAGCCTTTTTCCGGGACCTCGCGCTGGCCGCCGTTCACCATCCACGAGATGCCGAAACGGTCCTTCAGCATGCCGAAGCCGTCAGCCCAGAAGGTCGGGGCATAGGGCATCTGGACCTGAGCGCCTTCGGACAGCGCCTCGAACACCTTGCGGCCCTTCTCGGCCTCGTCGAACATCAGGTTGACGGAGATGCCGCCCACAGGCTCGACCATCTTCGAATTGGGCGCGTCGGAGCACATGATGAAGCCGCCGTCGAAAGTGAGGCAGGCGTGCATGACGCGCTGCGTGTCGGTGACCTCGCAGCCGGGCGGCGGCGGCTCGTTCGAAGGCGGGCCGTCGGCGTAGCGCAGCATCTTCAGTTCGCCGCCGAGCACGCGCTCGTAGGTGCGCATGGCTTCTGCGGCATTGCCGTCGAAATAGAGGTAGGGGGAACACGTGGGCATGGGGAGTCCTTTTTGGAAGAAAGAGTTGAGTGATCGGAGAGTAGGGTCGCCGTTGATGTGTACAGCGTCCACAAACGATATCAGACAAAATGGACGCTGTCCACATTTCCAAAAAGATGAGCCGCTCCCCCGCCAAGACTTCCCGCGCCACCTACCGGCATGGCGACCTGCGCCATGCCCTGCTGGATGCTGGCATCGCCCTGGCGCGCGAGGGCGGTCCGTTGGCGGTGGTACTGCGCGAAGCCACGCGGCGCGCCGGCGTGGTGCCCAACGCGGCCTACCGCCATTTCGCCAACCACGCGGAGTTGCTGCAGGCGGTGCGCGCGGCGGCGCTATCGCTGGTGGCGCAGTCGATGGAGGCCGAACTGGAGGCGGTGCCCGCCGCCGAAGGCCGCGTCACGAAGGCTGCGGCCGCGGCACGGGCGCGTGCCCGGGTCGGCGCCGTCGGCCGCGGCTACATGCGCTTCGCGCTGCGCGAACCCGGGCTGTTCCGCATTGCTTTCCTGCAGCCGCTGGCCGCCGAGACCGACAGGAACCCGGAGAACGCCGGCCACAGCGGGCTGAACCCGTTCGAGCTGCTGGGCGCCGCGCTCGACGGCATGGTGGAGGCCGGCGTGCTGCCGCCGGAACGCCGGCCCGGCGCGGAATACGTGGCGTGGTCGGCGGTGCACGGGCTCGCCATCCTGGCCATCGACGGCCCGCTGCACGGCATGCCGCTGGCCCGCCTGGAGGCGCTGGGCGAGCGCGTGCTGGAGATGGTGGAAGTCGGCCTGTAGCGCCGCGTGCGCGTCAAGCGGTGCGCGCGCGCACCGCCGGCGCGGCGGCCGCCGCCACGCCGCAGATCACGTCGCCCACCACGATCACCGACGGGCTGGCCAGGCCGTCGCGCGCGATGGTGGCCTGCAATTGGCCCAGCGTGGTCACCGCATGCCGCTGTTCGGGCAGCGAGACATGCTGGATCACCGCCACCGGCGTCGATGCCGGCAGGCCGCCCGCCAGCAGTTCGCTTTCGATGCGTCCAGCGCCGCGCACGCCCATGTAGATCACCAGCGTGAGCCGCGCGTCGCGCGCGGTCGCGGCGAGCTGCTTCCAGTCGGGGCCGGTGGCGCCGGGCTGCGCATGGCCGGTGACGAACACCACGCCGTGCGCATGCTCGCGGTGCGTGAGCGGCACGCCCAGCGAGGTGGCCGCGGCCAGCCCCGAGGTGATGCCGTTGACCACCTCCACCGCGATGCCGGTCGCGCGCAGGCGCTCCACTTCCTCGCCGCCGCGGCCGAAGATGAACGGGTCGCCGCCTTTCAGCCGCACCACGTTCTCGCCCTCGCTGGCCGCCATCAGCATCAGTTTTTCGATGAAGGCCTGCGGCGTGCTCTTGCAGCCGCCGCGCTTGCCCACGTGGACCACGCGCGCATCGGGCTGCGCATACGCCAGCACCTCGGCGCTGACCAGGTCGTCGACCAGCAGCACGGTGGCCGCGCGGATGGCCTTCACCGCCTTGAGCGTGAGCAGGTCCGGGTCGCCCGGACCGGCGCCCACGAGAGTGACTTTTCCTGGGTTGTTCATGTCCATCATGCCGCTGCAAGTCGCAAGATGTGTTCCACCTGCGCGCCGATGGCGTCGGGCACTGGCTTGCGTCCCTGTAGGACGTCCCGGATGTAGCCGGCGGCTGTCGCGGCGTCGATCTCGCGCGGCAGGTCGGGCATGTCGGTGACAGTGCCGGGGCGGCCTTCCTCCAGCGGCAGGCGCTGCCCGGCGACGAAGCCTTCCATGCGCGGCATGCGGCGCGCATCGGCCACTGGCTCGCCTTCGGTGCCGCGCAGCAGCATCGCCGTCGCGCCCATCAGGCAGAAGGTGTCGGCCATCGACACCGCGTATTCCGGGTGGGTGTAACTGCCCACGATGACGGCCTTGCCGGCGCCGGGGTTCATCAGCTTCACCACGCTGTGCGCGCTGTTGCGCACGCCGACCACGCGGCGCACGTCCAGCAGGCGCTTCAGCCCGGCGCAAAGCAGCTCGGTCGGCGCATAGGCAACGGCGCCGTCGGCCACGGACACCACGGTCTGCATCGGTGCGATGTCGAGTGCGCGCAGCACGTCGGCCACGAACACGCGGGTGGACTCGGTGGAAGCGCCGTGGATCAGCACCGGCAGGCCACGCCGCGCGCACAGCAGCGCCAGCAGCGGCGTCAAGAGGGGCAGGCGGCGCGCCCCGTTGTAGCTGGGCAGCACGACCAAAGGCTGTGCGCCGGCCGGCACGCGCTGCAGGCGCTGGTGCGTGGCGTCCAGGAAGCCGGCCATTTCCTCGGGCGTTTCGCCCTTGATGCGCATGGCCAGGCAGAAGGCGCCGATCTCCAGGTCGGTGACGGTGTCGTCGAGCACCTGGCCGAACAGGTCGGCCGCCTGCGCCCGGTCGAGCGCACGCGCGCCCTGCTTGCCGCGGCCGATGTCTTTGATGAAGTGGCTGATGCTCATGGATGTCCGAACCGTGGATTGTCCCAGAGCACTGATGACTCGCAGCTATATGCCGATTGACGGCACCGCCTGCTCGACCGGGCGCGTTTCGCGCACCATGCGCTTGAGTTCGGGCAGGCAGGAGCCGCAGTTGGTGCCGCAACGCAGCTTTGCTTGCAGCACCTGCAGGCGTTCCCCGTCGGTGTCATCACAGGTTTGCAACTGCGCATGGATCTGCAGGTCCGTCACGTTGAAGCAGCTGCACACCTGCCGTCCGGCGCTGCGCAGCGCCACCGGCGGCTTGCTGCCGGGCGCCAGCAGCAATCGGCCGTACGGCTGCGCCGGCAGTTCGTCCTGCAGCAGGGTGCGCACCCAGCGCTCTGCCGTGGTGTCGCCGGCGAGCACGAAGGCTTCCAACCGCAGCTCGCCTTGCGCCCGCACCAGCCGCATGGCGCGGCGCTGGCCCTTGCGCGCGTCGGCATAGCGCAGCGTATCGGGTCCGTCCAGGGACAGCATCTGTTCGATGCGCTGCAGCCATTCGTGCGGCGGGGCCTCGTGCGCCGCCGCGCGGAACAGCACACCGGCGCGCTCGCGGCCGAACGGCACGCAGGAGGCGAAGGGGAACAGCGCCATCATCTCGCGCAGGATGGTGCGGGCATGCAGCGCATCGCTGTCCGGCAGCCAGGCCGCGGCCAGCAGCGACCACGGCAGCTCCGCCTTCAGGATCTTCACCGCCGCGTGCTTGAGCTCCGGCTGCTTGGAGGTGGGGCAGAAGGCCGGCATGGTGAGCGCGTTGACACCCGCCAGCCGCGTGCCGGTGCTGGAAGAGCCGCTCAGGAATTCCGAGCCCCAGTGCATCGGAATGCAGGCCTGGTTGATGGCGAGTTCGGCGCTGGTCTGCACCGGCACCACGATGGAGCCGCGGCGCGAGGTCACGTGCACCAGGTCGCCTTCGGCGACGCCGATGCGGGCCATGTCGCGCGCGTGCATCTGGACCGCCGGCTCGGGCGCGTGGCCGAACAGGCGGCCCAGCGTGCCGGTGCGGCTCATGCCGTGCCACTGGTCGCGCAGCCGCGTGGTGGTCAGCGAGAACGGCCAGCGTGCCTCGCGCGGCTCGGCCACCGGCCTGTACGCCACGCCAGCGAACTGCGCGCGGCCGTCGGCGGTGGGGTACAAGCCGTCGGCGTACAGCCGTGCCTGGCCCTCGGCAGCGCCTTCCGGCATGGGCCATTGCAGCGGTGCGCGCTCCAGCCCGGGGTAGCTCATGCCGGTGATGTCGAGGTCGCGCCCGCGCGTCGATGCGCGGTGCTCGTTCCATACGGCTTCGGGCGTGTCGTAGGGGAACAGGGTAGGGCGTCCGGGCGCGATGCGTTGTTCCAGCCGCCGCGCGAACTCCACCGCGATGCGCCAGTCGTGCCGCGTGTCGCCGGGTGCGGCCACCGCCGGGCGCACACGGCTGATGCGCCGTTCGCTGTTGGTGACGGTGCCGTCCTTCTCGCCCCAGGTGGTGGCGGGCAGCAGCAGGTCGGCGTAATCGCAGGTGGCGGTGGTGGCGAAAGCTTCCTGCACCACCACGAACTCCGCGCGCTCCAGCGCGCGCCGCACCGTCGCCTGGTCGGGCAGCGACTGCGCGGGGTTGGTGCAGGCAATCCACAGCGCCTTGATCTCGCCGTCGGCGGCGGCCTGGAACATCTCCACCGCCGTCTTGCCGGGCTTTTCCGGTACCGATTCCACGCCCCACAGCGCGGCGACTTCGGCGCGGTGACGCGGGTCCGCGAGGTCGCGATGCCCCGACAGCAGGTTGGCCATGCCGCCCACTTCGCGCCCGCCCATGGCGTTGGGCTGGCCTGTGAGCGAGAACGGCCCCGCGCCGGGCCGGCCGATCTGCGCGGTGGCCAGGTGCAGGTTGATCAGCGCCGCATTCTTGTCGGTGCCGCTGGACGATTGGTTCAGGCCCTGGCAGTACAGGCTGAGCGTGGCGGGCGACGTGGCGAACCATTTCGCCGCGGTGACGATGTCGTCCTTCGGAATGCCGCAGACCTGCGCGGCGGCCTCCGGCGTGCACTCGCGCACCGCTGCCTTCAGCGCGTCGAAGCCGCCCGTGTGCGCGGCGATCCACGCCGGCTGCGTCCAGCCTTCCCACAGCATCACGTGCAGCATGGCGTTGAACAGCATCACGTCGGTGCCGGGCTGGATCGGCAGGAACAGGTCGGCGATCTCGGCGGTGTCGGTGCGGCGCGGGTCGCACACGATGATTTTCATGCCGGGCCGTGCGGCCTTGGCGTCCTCGATGCGCCGGAACAGGATGGGATGCGCCCAGGCCGTGTTGCTGCCGGCGATGAACAGGCAGTCGGCGTGGTGCACGTCGTCGTAGCAGGCGGGCGGCGCATCCGCGCCCAGCGTGCGCTTGTAGCCCGCCACGGCGCTGCTCATGCACAGGCGCGAGTTGCTGTCGATGTTGTTGGTGCCGATCAGGCCCTTGGCCAGCTTGTTGAAGACGTAGTAGTCCTCGGTGAGCAGCTGGCCCGAGATGTAGAAGCCGACCGCATCGGGGCCCGATTCGCCGATGATCTGCGCGAAGCTTTCGGTGGCGAGGTCGAGCGCGGTGTCCCAGCCGATGCGTTTCGGCGCCTCGCCGCGGTGCTTGCGCCGCATCGGATGCAGCAGCCGCGCCTGGCGCGTGATGGGCGCGGCGGCGCTCAGGTGCAGTGTCGCGCCCTTGGTGCACAGCCGCCCGAAGTTGGCCGGATGGTCCGGGTCGCCGCGCACGCCGGTGATCTGCGCGCCGTCGGATTCGATGATGACCCCGCAGCCGACGCCGCAGTAGGGGCAGGTGGACTTCGTTTCTTTCATGCACCCGTTCTGTGGTGAACCGGCCCGGCCACCGGCCGTTCCACATCCAGCCCCACGCCCGCCAGCTCCACCGCGTTCAAATAGACCGCCCCGTCCTCCACCTTCACGCTGAACTTCGGCGTGCAGCCTTCATCGGGCTGCTTCGCGCAGCCGTCGTCCAGGCCGATGGTCCAGTTGTGCAGCGGGCAGGCCACGCTGGTGCCGAACACGATGCCCTGCGACAGCGGGCCGCCTTTGTGCGGGCAGCGGTCCAGCAGCGCGAACACCTCGCCGTCGCCGTTGCGGAACACCGCAACGTCCATGCCGCGCGGACGCGCGACGCGGCGCGCGCCCAGCACCGGGATCTCGTCCACCCGGCAGACTTGCTGCCAATTCGTCTGGTTCATGTTTTCAACTCCGCGTAGAGGCCGGTGACGCGGTCCATCACCTGCAACAGGTTCTCGCTGGCGACAAAGACCTCCGACAGCGGCCGCACCGAACCGGCCGGCGCCGTCCTGCGCAGCGCACTGTCGAACAGCACCCACTGCGCGTCGCCCAGCTGCAGCTGCTCCCTGATGCGCACCGTGGCTTCCGGCGCGTTGCGCAGCAGCTCCAGCGCCGCCACGAATTCCGCGCGTGCCTTGGCGATCTCCTGGCGCGCGCCCGCCGGGTCGATCGGCAGCACGGAAGCGAGATAGAAGGCGGCCATGCGCTGCGACAGCATGCGCTGCCGTCCGGCCAGGTTGACCAGCTTGCCGATCGGCTTGTCCAGCAGCGTTTCGTACTGCACGGTCCCCTTGTGGGCCAGCGCCAGCACGCGGCCAGCGTTGGCCATCACGGCCGGCGCGTCGGCGCGCACGGGCGGCGCGCCGACGAGCGCACCTTTGTACTCGCCCCATGCCGCCTCCAGCGCGTCATAGATGCCGCGCAGCTCGCCGGCCGGCGCGAAAGCCTTCAGCTCCACCAGCTGCCGGTCGAACAGCGCGATCGACTTGTCCAGTGCCTGTTGCGCCAGCGTTCTCTCCACGTTCTGCACCAGCGCCAGGTAGGCCTTGCTCATGCGCTGCGACAGCATGCGCTGGCGCCCCGCCTTGTTGATCGCGTCGCCCAGGTCGAGCACCTGCGCGCGCAGCGACGGCGGCAGCCCAAGCGCGGCCAGGCCGGCCGAGCCGATCAAGGTTCTGCGGCACATCCTCATTTCGCGGTCGCCTCCACCGGGCGGTCCTGCGCCGCCGCCGCGAGCGGCTGGAACTGCCGCACGTCCACCTGAGCCTTGCTTGCCTCGAACCAGGGATCGGGCTCGCCGTCCAGGCTGAACTGCAGGCGTTCCCACAGCGCCTTGCGGCCCTCCGCATCGTCCAGCACGCGCTTCTTCACGTGGTCCAGGCCGACGCGCGACACGTAGTGCACGGTACGCTCCAGGTACCAGCCTTCCTCGCGGTACAGCTGCAGGAAGGCGCCGCTGTACTCCATCACCTCGCCAGCGGTCTTCACCTTGACGAGAAACTGCGCCACTTCGGTCTTGATGCCGCCGTTGCCGGCCACGTAGATCTCCCAGCCGGAATCGACGCCGATCACGCCCACGTCCTTGATGCCGGACTCGGCGCAGTTGCGCGGGCAGCCGGACACCGCCAGCTTCACCTTGTGCGGCGCGTACATGCGCCACAACGCCCGCTCCAGGTCCTTGCCCATCTGCGTGCTGTCCTGCGTGCCGAAGCGGCACCACTCCGACCCCACGCAGGTCTTCACCGTGCGCAGCGCCTTGGCATAGGCGTGGCCCGACGGCATGCCTATCTCCTGCCACACGTTGTGCAGGTCTTCCTTCTTCACGCCCAGCAGGTCGATGCGCTGGCCGCCGGTGACCTTCACCGTCGGGATCTTGTACTTGTCCACCACGTCGGCGATGCGGCGCAGCTCGGCGGCCGTGGTCTCGCCGGCCCACATGCGCGGGATCACCGAGTAGGTGCCGTCCTTCTGGATGTTGGCGTGGCTGCGTTCGTTGATGTAGCGCGACTGCGGGTCGTCCACCGCCTCCTTCGGCCAGGTGGACAGCAGGTAGTAGTTGATGGCCGGGCGGCAGGTGGCGCAGCCGTTGGGCGTGCGCCATTCCATGAAGCGCATGGTGTCGCCCACCGCCAGCAGCTTGTTGGCGCGGATGGCATCGCGCACCTCCTGGTGCGAATGGTCGGTGCAGCCGCACAGTGCCTTCTTCTTCGGCGCCGCGGAATAGTCCCCGCCGGCGGTGAACATCAGGATCTGCTCCACCAGGCCGGTGCAGGAGCCGCAGGACGCGCTGGCCTTGGTGTGTTTGCGCACCTCGTCCAGCGTGAACAGCCCCTTGTCCTTGATGGCCTTGCAGATCGCGCCCTTGCTCACGCCGTTGCAGCCGCAGACCTCGGCGGCGTCGGGCATGCCGGCGGCGCGGCTGTGGCCCTCGTGGCCGGTGTCGCCGATGTTGGATTCGCCGAACATCAGCTTGTCGCGGATGTCGCCGATGGCGCGGCCTTCGCGCAGCAGCTTGAAGTACCAGCTCGCGTCCACCGTGTCGCCGTACAGGCAGGCGCCCACCAGCCTGTCGTCCTTGAGCACCAGCTTCTTGTAGACGCCGCCCACCGGGTCGGACAGCAGGATTTCCTCGGTGCCTTCGCCACCGGTGAATTCGCCGCAGGAGAACAGGTCGATGCCGGTCACCTTCAGCTTGGTGGAAGTCAGCGAGCCGGTGTAGCGGCCGATGCCGAACTGCGCCAGGTGGTTGGCCGCCACCTTGGCCTGCTCGAACAGCGGCGCCACCAGCCCGTAGGCGATGCCACGGTGGCTCACGCATTCGCCCACCGCGTAGATGCGCGCGTCGGTCACCGTCTGCATGGTGTCGTTGACCACGATGCCGCGGTTGCAGTGCAGCCGCATCGATTCCGCCAGCGCGGTGTTGGGGCGGATGCCCACGGCCATCACCACCAGCTCGGCGTCCGCCGCGCTGCCGTCCTTGAACAGCACCTGCTTCACGCGCCCGTCAGCGCCGGCGACCAGTTCCTGCGTGTGCGCGCCCATGCGGAACTTCAGGCCGCGCTCTTCCAGGGACGCCTGCAGCAGCTTGCCCGCGGTCTCGTCCAGCTGGCGCTCCATCAGCCAGGGCATGACGTGCACCACCGTCACGTCCATGCCGCGCCGCTTCAGTCCGTTGGCCGCTTCCAGGCCGAGCAGGCCGCCGCCGATCACCACCGCGCTTTTGTGCACCTTGGCGGCCTCGATCATGGCGTTGGTGTCTGCGATGTCGCGGTAGGCGATCACGCCTTCCAAATCCTTGCCGGGCACCGGCAGGATGAACGGGTTGGAGCCGGTGGCCAGCAGCAGCCGGTCATAGGGCTCTTCCGTGGTGCCGCCCTCGGCATCCACGGCGCGCGCGACGCGGCGCACGCGGTCGATCTCCACCACCTTCTTGCCGGCGTGCAGCCGGATGCCGTTCTCGGCATACCACTCCCACGAATTCAGCACGATCTCGTCGAGCGTCTGTTCGCCGGCCAGCACCGGGGACAGCAGGATGCGGTTGTAGTTCGGGTGCGGCTCGGCGCCGAACACCGCGATGTCGTACAGCTCGGGCGCAAGCTTCAGCAGTTCCTCGACGGCGCGCACGCCGGCCATGCCGTTGCCCACCACCACCAGCCTGGACTTCTTCATGCCGCCTCCACCGCCGCCTGGCGCGTGTACAGGAAATCGATCACAGCCTTGCGGCAGCGCAGGTAGGCCGCGCTTTCGGCCAGCGCCACGCGGCTGCGCGGGCGCGGCAGGTCCACCGCCAGGATGTCGCCGATGGTGGCGGCCGGCCCGTTGGTCATCATCACGATGCGGTCGGACAGCAGAACGGCCTCGTCCACGTCGTGCGTGACCATCACCACGGTGTTGCGCGTCTTGGCCACGATCTGCAGCAGCTCGTCCTGCAGCCGGGCGCGGGTCAGCGCGTCCAGCGCGCCGAAGGGCTCGTCCATCAGCAGCACCTTGGGCTCCATCGACAGCGCGCGGGCGATGCCCACCCGCTGCTTCATGCCGCCGGAGATCTCGCCGGGCCGCTTGGCCGCGGCGGGCGTCAGGCCGACCAGGGCCAGCGCCGCGTCGGTGCGGGCCTTCAGCTGCGCCTTGGTCTCGGTGGCACCGAACACGCGCTCCACGGCCAGGTGCACGTTCTCGAAGCAGGTGAACCAGGGCAGCAGCGAATGGTTCTGGAACACCACGCCGCGGTCGGGCCCCGGGCCGGCGATCTCGCGGTTGGCGCACAGCAGGCTGCCGCGCGTGGGCCGCGTGAGCCCGGCGATCAGGTTCAGCAAGGTGGACTTGCCGCAGCCCGAATGGCCGATCAGCGCCACGAACTCGCCCTTGGCGACCGTGAGGTTGATGTCGCGCAGCGCGGGGAAGGCGCCCTTGGGCGTGGCGAAGGTCTGTTCGACGTCCATGACGTCGATGTACCTGGCGTCGGAAGAAGTGCTCATGGTGTGTTCGCTCCTCAGGACTTCACGTCGTCGTAGGTGCAGGCGCTGGCGATGCGCACCAGCGCGTACTCCAGCAGCAGGCCGACCATGCCGATGGTGAAGATCGCCACGATGATGTTCTTCACGTTCAGGTTGTTCCACTCGTCCCACACCCAGAAGCCGATGCCGACGCCGCCGGTCAGCATCTCGGCCGCCACGATCACCAGCCAGGCGGTGCCCACGGCCAGGCGCACGCCGGTGAGCGTGTAGGGCAGCACGGCGGGCAGCAGGATGCGGGTGACGATCTTCCACTCGGACAGATTGAGCACGCGCGCCACGTTCATGTAGTCGCTGGGCACGCGCTGCACGCCGACGGCGGTGTTGATGACCATCGGCCAGATCGAGCAGATGAAGATGGTCCAGATGGCCGCCGGGTTGGCGCCCTTGAACACCATCAGCCCGATCGGCAGCCAGGCCAGCGGGGACACCGGGCGCAGCAGGCTGATCAGCGGGTTGAACATGCGCGACAGGAACGTGAAGCGCCCGATCAAAAAGCCCAGCGGAATGCCGACCGCCGCCGCCAGGCCGAAGCCAACGGCCACGCGCTGCAGCGACATCAGCACGTTCCAGCCGATGCCCTGGTCGTTGGGACCCTTGCGGTAGAACGGGTCGCCGAACACGGTGATCGCCTGCTTGAACGTGTCGGCCGGCGAGGGGAAGGTGCTGCCGCTGCCCAGCGACACCAGCGCCCACACGCCGACCAGCAGCCCGAGGCCGAGGATCGGCGGCAGCACGCGCAGCCACAGCGCGCGCCAGTCGAACGGCGGCCTGCGGACTTTGACTTTCTCCCTCGCCCCGCCCTCTCCCGCGTGCGGGAGAGGGAGTGAAGAAGACTGCGGCGAATGGAACACGGCACTGACCATCGTCATCTCCTCAGGCATGCACCTTGAAACCGTCGGCGTACTTCTTCGGGTCCTTCGGGTCCCACACCACGCCGTCGATCAGCTTGGCGCTGCGCATGACGTCCTTGGGCAGCGGCGTCTTGGTCGCGGCGGCCGCGTCCTTGTAGATGTCGACGTGGTTGATCTGCTTGGCGATCGCCAGGTAATCCGGGTGTTCCTTGATCAGGTTCCAGCGCTTGTGCTGCGTGAGGAACCACATGCCGTCGGACAGGAACGGGAAGGTCGCCTGGCCGTCGTTGTAGAACTTCATGTGATTGGGGTCGTCCCAGGTCTTGCCCAGGCCGTTCTGGTAGCGGCCCAGGATGCGCTGGTTGATGGCGTCCACGCCGGTGTTGACGTAGCTCTTGTCGGCCACCGTCTCGGCCATCTTCATCTTGTTCTGCAGGCCGGCGTCGATCCACTTGCCCGCTTCCAGGATGGCGGACACCACCGCGCGGCAGGTGTTGGGGTACTTCTTCGCGAACTCCGCCGTGGTGCCCAGCGCTTTTTCCGGGTGGTCGCGCCAGATGTCCTGCGTGGTCACCGCGGTGACGCCGATGCCGTCCATGATGGCGCGGTGGCCCCAGGGCTCGCCCACGCAGAAGCCGTCCATGTTGCCCACCCGCATGTTGGCCACCATCTGCGGCGGCGGCACGGTGATGGCCTTCACGTCCTTCATCGGATTGATGCCGTAGGCCGCCAGCCAGTAGTACAGCCACATGGCGTGGGTGCCGGTGGGGAAGGTCTGCGCGAATGTGTAGTCGCGCTTCTCGGCGGCCATGGCCTTGGCCAGCGAGGCGCCGTCCACCGCGCCCTTGTCGGCCAGCTTCTTCGACAGCGTGATCGCCTGGCCGTTGTTGTTCAGGCTCATCAGCACGGCCATGTCCTTCTTCGGGCCGGCCGTGCCCATGTGCACGCCGTACACCAGGCCGTACAGCACGTGCGCCATGTCCAGCTCGCCGTTGACCAGCTTGTCGCGCACGCCGGCCCAGCTGGCCTCCTTGCTCGGCACGATCTTCACGCCGTACTTCTTGTCCAGGCCCAGCACCGAGGCCATCACCACGCTGGCGCAGTCGGTCAGCGGGATGAAGCCGATCTTCACCTCCTCCTTTTCCGGCTTGTCGGAGCCGGCGGCGTACACCGCGCTGCGCAGCGCGGGGGTCAGGCCCGCGGCGGCGGCGGTGGCGGCTTGCAGCACGGTGCGGCGGGTCATGGGAATCTCCAGGGGCTTGGGCGTCATCGCGTCGGGGCTCCACAAAACAGGAAAGCAAAAACAAAAAGGCGTCCGCACGAACACACCAGGTGTTGTGGGGACGCCTTCGTCCGGAGCCGCACATGCATCGCCGTTGACGCGCATGCGGCCGAAAAACCATCGTTGGTTACGCAGGAAATTCAGCAACAAGCGTGCCAGCACTTGGCGGCATGTTTCCGGGCTTCAGCGGCGCCGGCGCACCCGTTTTGTGCAGTGCGTCATGCACGCGCACCCAAGGCGGTGCGGTCAGCCCAGGAGATCGGCCACGTCCAGGATGCGCTGCGCCACGTCGGCCAGCCGCAGGCCGCGGTCCATTGCCGTCTTGCGCAGCTTTTCGTAGGCCTGCGGTTCGGTCAGGCCCTGGCGCTGCATCAAGAGGCCCTTGGCGCGCTCGATGGTCTTGCGCTCGCGCAGTTCCGACTTCGCATCGGCCAGTTCGCGCCGTAGCGCCTGCTCATGCTGGAAGCGCGCCATCGCCACGTCCAGGATGGGGCGGATGCGCTCGGGCGCGAGGCCCGCCACGATGTATGCCGTGACGCCGGCAGCCACCGCGTCCTTCACGTGCGTTGTGTCGCCATCGTTGGTGAACAGCACGATCGGACGCCGTTCGTCGCGCGTGGCCATCACCACGTGCTCCAGCGTGTCGCGCGCGCCGCTCTCCGCGTCCACGATGATCATGTCGGGCTGCAGCTGCGCCAGCCGGTCGGGCAGGAACGGGTCGGTCGGCAGCACGGCGATCACGTTGTAGCCGTTTTCCAGCAGGCCGATGCGCAGCGCGCGCGACCGCTCGGCCAGGTCCATTGCTTCGGTGTCCGAGGCGTCGGGGGACAGCGAGTCCGGCGCGATCACGACCAGCCGCAGGGCATGCGAAGGTGTCATTGCCGGATCACGCTGCAAAAAGCGCGCCACCGGCACCGTTCGCTGCCCCAAACACCGTGCGTGCCATCAACATCGTTCGGGCTGAGCCTGTCGAAGCCCCGTGCCTTGCCGTCGAACCGTGGCCTGGAGGCGCTTCCCCTACACTCGCCCGATGCGCATCCTGGGCATCGAAACCTCCTGCGATGAAACCGGCGTGGCGCTGGTGGAAACCGCCGACGGCAGCGCCGGCGCGCTGCCGGTGCTGCGCGCGCACGCGCTGCACAGCCAGATCGAAATGCACCAGGCCTACGGCGGCGTGGTGCCCGAACTCGCCAGCCGCGACCACATCCGCCGCGTGCTGCCGTTGGCGCACACGGTGCTCACCGAAGCCGGCTGTGCGCTGCAAGACGTGGACCTGGTCGCCTACACGCGCGGGCCCGGCCTGGCCGGCGCGCTGCTGGTCGGCGCCGGCATCGCCTGCGCGCTGGGCGCCGCGCTGGACAAGCCGGTGCTGGGCGTGCACCACCTGGAAGGGCACCTGCTGTCGCCTTTCCTGAGCGCCGACCCGCCGCAGTTTCCCTTCGTGGCGCTGCTGGTGTCGGGCGGCCACACGCAGCTGATGCAGGTGGAAGAGGTCGGCCGCTACGAACTGCTGGGCGAAACCATCGACGACGCCGCTGGTGAGGCCTTCGACAAGTCGGCCAAATTGATGGGCCTGGGCTATCCGGGCGGCCCCGCGCTGGCGGGCCTGGCGCAGCACGGCAACGCGCACGCCTTCAAGCTGCCGCGCCCGCTGCTGCACAGCGGCAACCTGGACTTCTCGTTCGCAGGTCTGAAGACGGCGGTGCTGACGCAGGCCACCAAACTCGGCCCCGACCTGCAGGACCGCAAGGCCGACCTGGCCGCCAGCACGCAGGCGGCCATCGTTGAAGTGCTGGTGAAGAAATCGCTGATGGCGCTGCAGCGCACCGGGCTGAACCGGCTGGTAGTCGCCGGCGGCGTCGGCGCCAACCGCCAGCTGCGCGCGCAGCTGGACGCCGCCTGCGCCGAACGCGGCGTGCGCGTGCACTACCCAGAGCTGCACCTGTGCACCGACAACGGCGCCATGATCGCCATGGCGGCGGCCATGCGCGTGGATGCCGGCATCGCGCTGCCGAACAGGGACTACGCGTTCGACGTCAAGCCGAGGTGGCCGCTGGGGGCGGCTGCGGAAGCCTGACAGGGGCGTGGAGGAGAGATGCGGCGAGAAGACAGGGTGATCCGGCCACGCCGCGAAGAGGCGCAGGCCTCGTCCTCCAAAGCCCGTCCCTTCGCGCGCGTCTTGCCGCTGGTGATCGGCTACTACGGGCTGATGGCGTGGGCAGTTCGGGCCGGGCTGCTGCCCGGGTGGGTGCTGCCGGCATCGCTGGCGCTGAACCTGCTGACATTCCTCGCCTATGCGGTGGACAAGAGCGCCGCCGTGCGCGGGCGCTGGCGCACCAAGGAAGACACGCTTCATGCCTTGAGCCTTGCCGGCGGCTGGGCCGGCGCAGGGCTCGCGCAGCAGTTGCTGCGCCACAAGTCCAGCAAGCAGTCGTTCCGCACCGCCTACTGGCTCACGCTTGCGGCGCATTGCGCGGTCTTGGGCGCGCTGCTCTGGGTGCGCCGCGGCTGAGGCCCAAAGAAAACGCCCTCCGGAGAGGGCGTTTTCGATCGGAAATCCTGCTTACTTGACTTCGATCTGCCGCGCGCTGGACACGGGCTTCTTCTTGCCCAGCACCAGCGTCAGCACGCCGTGTTCCAGCTTGGCGCTGGTGGCTTCGGCGTCGATGTCTTCCGGCAGCTCGTAGGCGGCCTTGAAGGCGCGCTTGGCGTCGGCCTTGGTGGCGATGCGGACCACGGTGCCTTCGACGTCGATGGCCAGGTCTTCACGCGGCACGCCGGGCAGGTCCAGCGTGACGGTCCAGGACTGCTCGTCCTGCTCGAACTTCAGGCCGCTCCAGGACGCAGGCGTGAAGGTGTCGTTGATGAAACGCTCGAACGAGCGGTCGGTGCCGCGGGTGGCGGGAACGTAGGCGCGGGTGCGCACGGCGGGGGCGAAATACATGTGGATCTCCTTGGCGTCAAAAGCGATGCGGCTGGCACGAATGCGTACCACCCACCTCGTAAACTTCGCAGCTCTCGGCGAGCGCCGCATGGACCACAGGTGCGCGCATCGCCGTGTTTTTCAAGGAAAAAATCAGATGAAAAATTCCCGGCGCCGGCTCTTGAAAGCGGCCGCGGCAACGCTATCTGCTCCCGCCCTCGCGTGGGCGCAGGCACCCGCGGCGCCGGTGAAACTGGCAATGGTCGAAGGCCTGTCGGGCGGCAACGCCAACGGCGGCGAGGCGGTGTTCCGCAACCTGGTGTGGGCCGTGGAGCGCGTCAACCAGCGCGGCGGCGTGAAAACGCGCCAGGGCGCACGGCCGCTGCAGCTGGATCGCTACGACAGCAAGGGCCAGGTGGAGGAGGCGCTGTCGGCGCTGCGCTCGGCCATTGACGACGGCGCGCGCGTCATCCTGCAGGGCAATTCGTCCTCGGTCGCGGCGGCGCTGATCGACGCGATCGACAAGCACAACGAACGCGAGCCACAGCGCCGCGTGGTGTTCCTCAACTACTCCGCGGTGGATCCGATCCTCACCAACGAGAAATGCAGCTTCTGGCATTTCCGCTTCGACGCGCATGCCGACATGCGCATGGCGGCGCTGATGGCGGTGATGCGCGAGGACAAGGCGCTGAAGTCCGCCTACCTGTTCGGCCAGGACTACAGCTTCGGCCAGGCGGTGCTGCGCGAGGCCAGGCGCCAGCTCACCGCGCAGCGGCCCGACGTGCGCATCGTGGGCGAGGAGCTGCATCCGCTGCTGCGCATCAAGGACTTCGCGCCCTATGCCGCCAAGATCAAGGCGAGCGGCGCGCAGGCGGTGGTCACCGGCAACTTCAGCAACGACCTCACGCTGCTGGTGAAGGCCGCGCGCGAAATCGGCTACGACGGCAAGTTCTACACCTTCTACGGCAACGCGCTGGGCGCGCCGGCCGCCATCGGCGAAGGCGGCGTGGGCCGCGTGATCGCGGTGGCCGACTGGCTGCCCAACGTGCCCACGCGCGAGAGCGAAGCCTTCTACCAGGCCTTCCGCCAGCGCTTTCCGAATCCGGCCGACGACTACGTGCACATGCGCATGCACCTGATGGTCGAGGCGCTGGCGCAGGCGATCGACAAGGCCGGCAGCACCGACGCGGTGGCGCTCGCGAATGCCCTGGAAGGCGCGCGCGTCGGCCTGGGCGGCCAGGGCGGTGCGATGCGCGCCGCCGACCACCAGTTCCAGCAGCCGCTGGTAGTGGGCGTGATGGACAAGCAGGGCGCGCCCGGGGTGAAATTCGACGTGGAAGGCTCGGGCTACGGTTTCAGGGTCATCAAGGCGCTGTCCCCCGCGCAGGCGGAGATGTCCACCAGCTGCAGGATGGTGCGGCCGTAGCGCGCTGCTTCAGCTCCTGGCGCAGGACAGCGCACCCAGCGTGCGCAGGCCCTGCTCGATGCGCGTGTCCCAGCCCTGGCCGCAGCTCAGGCGCATGCAGTGCGCATAGCGGCGGCCGGCGGCGAACACGTCGCCCGGCGCGAAGCAGATGCCCTGCGCCAGCGCCGCGTCGAGCAGCTCGCGCGTCTTGATCCGCCGGGGCAGCTCCACCCACAGCACGAAGCCGCCTTCGGGCTGCGAGATGCGCGTGCCCTCCGGGAAAACTTCGGCGACCACGTCGCTCATGCGCGCCAGGCCATCGGCGAACGCGCGGCGCATGCGGCGCAGGTGGTTGTCGTAGCCGCCCGAGGACAGGAAGTCGGCGAAGGCCGATTGCGGCAGCGACGCGCCGCACAAGGTCATGGCGAACTTGCGGTCCAGCACCGTGCGCATGTGGCGCCCGGGCACCAGCCAGCCCAGCCGCCAGCCGGGTGCCACCGTTTTCGAGAACGAACTGCAATACAGCGTGTTGCCGGCGCGGTCCAGTGCGGCGAAGGGCCGCGGGCGCACCGGGCCGAAGTGCAGGTCGCCGTAGATGTCGTCCTCGATCAACGGGATCCGGTGCCGCGCAAGCAGGGCCAGGATGCTGCGCTTCTTCGCTTCGTCCATGGCGAAGCCCAGCGGATTGTTGAAGCTCGAGGCCAGCAGGCAGGCGTGCACCGGCTGCGCGTTCAAGGCCTCTTCCATCGCGGGAAGGTCGATGCCGGTGGCGGCGTCGGTGGGCAGCTCCAGCGCCTTCAGCTGAAGTGCCTCCAGCGCATGCAGCAGGCCGAAGTAGGTGGGCGACTCCACCGCCACGGTGTCGCCCGGCTTGCACACGGCGGCCAGCGCCAGCGCCACGGCTTCAGTGCAGCCCGAGGTGATGACGATGTCTTCCGGCGCCAGCGCCTGGCCCCAGCGCATGGCGCGGCGGGCGATCTCCTGGCGCAGGCGGGCGTCGCCGCGCGGTTCGGTGTAGGTGTTGTGCTCCGGCCCGTGCATGCGGATGGCGCGCGCCAGGAAACGATCGAGGTGGGCGGTGGCCAGCAGCTCGGCGCTGGGCACCGCGCAGCCCAGGGGCACCAGGCTCGGGTCGGCCGCATGGGCCAGCAGCTGCACCACGAAGCCCGAGACGGCGACGTCGATGGCGCGCGGGGCGTGGCGCGACATCGCCGGCCGCTGCGGCCGCGTGCCGGCTGCGGCGGCCACGTAATAGCCCGAACGCGGGCGGGCCTGCAGCACGCCGCGGTCTTCCAGCAAGCGGTAGGCCTGCAGCGCGGTGGACAGGCTCACGCGCTGCTGGCGGCTCACTTCGCGCAGCGAGGGCGCCCGCGCGCCGGCGGCCAGGGTGCCGCGCTCGGCCAGTCCGGCGACGTAGGCGGCGACTTCCTGGTAGCGGTGGCTGTCCTGCGCGGTGTCTTCTTTCATCGCGCCAGCATAACTGTGCTGGGAACAATTACGGAAATCTGTGGCTGTTCCGGTCCGATTGTTCTGGATACGCTGGCCACTCTTTCCGAACAAGAGGACCGCATGCCCCGCTCTCCCCGTTTTCCCGACAACGACATCATTTCCCTGATCGGCACCGCGCCGCGCCATGAACTCGGCGAAAGCGTGGGGCCGGACCTGCGCCTGGGCGAACTGTTCGACGAGGGCGATCTCGGCGCGCTGGCGCAGCTGCCGCTGGCCTACGGCACGGCGCCGGGCGACGCGCGGCTGCGCGCCGCCATCGCCGCGCGGCACGGCGTCGAGGCGGACGAGGTGCTCACCACCGTCGGCGGCATCCATGCGCTGTTCCTGCTGGCCTTCGTGCTGTGCGAGCCGGGCGACGAGGCGGTGGTCCCCGCGCCGCTGTTTCCGCCCGCGCGCGACGCACTGGCGGCGTGCGGCGCCAAGGTGCACACGCCAGCGCTGCGCTTCGACGAGGGCTACCGCCTCGACCTGCAGGCGTTTGAGCAGGTGCTGAACGCGCGCACCCGCATCGTGTCGCTGGCCACGCCGCAAAACCCGGCGGGTGTGGCGTTCCCGCCGGAGGCACTGCGCGCACTGCTGGCGGTGATGGCGCGCAAGTGCCCAGACGCCTGGCTGGTCGTGGACGAGACCTACCGGGAAGCCGTGTACGGCAGCGATATGCCCGCGCCCACGGCACTCAGCCTGGGCGGCCGCGTGATCGTGGTGGCGTCGCTCTCCAAATGCCACGGCGCGCCGGGCCTGCGCCTGGGCTGGCTCATCACGCGCGACGCGCAGCTGCGCCAGCAGCTCACGCAGGCCAAGTTCAACACCGTGATCTCCTGCTCGCCGGTGGACGAGGCATTGGCGCTGCGGGTGCTGCAGCGCCACGACACCATCATCGGCGCGCGGCGCGAGGGCCTGGCGGCCGGCAAACGCACCACGGCGCAGTGGGTGCAGGACAACGCCGCCTTCGTCGAGTGGGTGCCGCCCGATGCCGGCGCGCTGTGCTGCGTGCGCTTGCGCCACAAGGCCTTCGACGACGCGGCCGTGCAGCGCTTCTATGCCGCCATGGCCGAGGAGGACGCGCGGGTGGGCCCCGGCAACTGGTTCGGCGAAGAGGCGCGCGTATTTCGGCTAGGCTTCGGGTTCCTTCCGGCACCGCAGTTGCAGGCCGCGCTGGCAGCCGCCACCCGCGCCCTGCGCCGCGCCGCCGGATAAGCCGATCCACCGCCGCCGAAAGCCGTGTCCATGCGCCAAGCCATCGCCAACCTCGAAGAATCCAAGATCCGTGAAGTCGCCAACGCGGGCATGGGGCGCGCAGACGTGCTGGCCTTCTGGTTCGGCGAGAGCGACGAGGTCACGCCCGACTTCATCCGCGAGGCGGGCATCGAATCCATCCGTCGGGGCGAGACCTTCTATTCGCACAACCTGGGCCTGCCCGAGCTGCGCGAGGCGATCGCCGCCTACGCCACGGCGCTGCACGGCAACATCGGCAGCGAGCGCATCGCCGTCACGTCCAGCGGCGTCAGCGCGCTGATGCTGGCCATGCAGGCGCTGCTCGACGCCGGCGACGAGGTGGTGGCGATCACGCCCGTGTGGCCCAACCTCACCGCGCAGCCGCTGATCCTGGGCGCCAAGCTCAAGCGCGTGTCGCTGCGGCCGCAGGGCGGCGCCTGGCAGCTGGACATGGCCGAGTTGCTGGCGGCCGTGACGCCGACCACCAAACTGCTGATCCTGAACGCGCCCAACAACCCGACCGGCTGGACGCTCACGCGCGAAGAGCAGCAGACGATCCTGGACCATTGCCGCAACACCGGCACCTGGATCCTGGCCGACGAGGTGTACGAGCGGCTGTACTTCGAGGACACGCCGAACCGCTGCGCGCCCAGTTTCCTGGACGTCGCGTCGCCCGACGACCGGCTGGTGGTGGTGCACAGTTTTTCCAAGAGCTTTCTCATGACCGGCTGGCGGCTGGGCTGGATGGTGATGCCGGCCAGCCTCACGCGGCAGGTGGGCAAGCTGATCGAATTCAACACCTCCTGCGCCAGCGTGTTCACCCAGCGCGCCGGCCTGGTGGCGGTGCAGCGCACCGAAGAAGTCACGCCGCGCGTGGTGGCACACCTCAAGGCTTGCCGCGACATGCTGGTGCCGCTGCTGCAGGCGGTGCCGGGCGTACAGGTGGCGCCGGCCAGGGGCGGCATGTACGCATTCTTCAAGCTCGACGGTTTCGACGACTCGCTCGACGTCGCCAAGCGCCTGGTGCTGGAAGCCGGGCTCGGCTTGGCGCCCGGCAATGCCTTCGCACCCGAAGCCCAGGGCTGGCTGCGCTGGTGCTTCGCCAGCAAGGACCTGGGGCGGCTGCGCCAGGGCGTGGAGCGGCTGCAGGGCTGGCTGGCGAGCCGATGAGCCGCCGCTGACCGGCCCCGGGCTATAATCCCGAGGCTTTGCTCCACGCAGAGCGCACGCTGGTGCGACTTCCCGCGCTAGCGCAAGTACCCAAGGAATCACATGACCAACCTGAACAAGGCCGAGATCGTGCAAGCGCACGCTCGCGCTCCCAATGACACCGGCAGCCCGGAAGTGCAAGTCGCACTGCTGACCGCCCGTATCAACGAACTCACCCCGCACTTCAAGACGCACGCCAAGGACCACCACGGCCGCCGCGGCCTGCTGCGCATGGTGAACAGCCGCAAGCGCCTGCTGTCCTACCTGAAGAACACGAACGCCGAGCGCTACACGGCCCTGATCGGCAAGCTGGGCCTGCGCAAGTAAGCGCGATTGAAAACACGAAGCGCCTGGGTTAGTTCAAGCTAGCTCAGGCGTTTTGCACTTCGACGGACGGGAAACGAATACGCGCTGTGTCATTCCACGAGAAGCCTGAAAGCGCAGGCTGCTGCTGGAATGGCATCGTGTTCCGCCCCTCGTCCTCCATCCCTCCAAGACAAGAGAGAGCGACAACATGAGCATCTTCAACAAAGTCACCAAGACCTTTACCTGGGGTTCAAACCAGGTCACGCTGGAAACCGGCGAAATCGCCCGCCAGGCCGGCGGCGCCGTGCTGGTGGACATCGACGGCACCGTGGTGCTGGCCACCGTGGTCGGCTCCAAGACCGCCAAGCCGGGCCAGGACTTCTTCCCGCTGACCGTCGACTACATCGAGAAGACCTACGCCGCGGGCAAGATCCCCGGCAGCTTCTTCAAGCGTGAAGCCAAGCCCAGCGAGCACGAGACGCTGACCAGCCGCCTGATCGACCGCCCGATCCGCCCGCTGTTCCCGGACGGCTTCTACAACGAAGTGCACGTGGTCATCCACACCGTGTCGCTCAACCCGGAAGTTGACGCCGACATCGCCGCCATGATCGGCGTGTCCGCCGCGCTGTCGATCTCCGGCATCCCGTTCAATGGCCCGATCGGCGCCGCCCGCGTGGGCTACGTCAACGGTGAATACGTTCTCAACCCCGGCCCCACCGTGCGCAAGACGTCTGCCCTGGACCTGATCGTCGCGGGCACCGAGTCGGCCGTGCTGATGGTCGAGTCCGAGGCGCAGCAGCTGTCCGAGGAAGTGATGCTGGGCGCCGTGGTGTTCGGCCACGAGCAGGGCAAGGCGGCCATCAACGCCATCCACGAGCTGGTGCGCGAAGCCGGCAAGCCGGTGTGGGACTGGCAGCCGCCGGCCAAGGACGAGGCTTTCATCGCCACCGTCACCAGCCTGGCCGAAGAGAAGATCCGCGCCGCCTACGGCATCCGCAGCAAGCAGGCCCGCACCCAGGCCCTGCGCGACGCCACCGCCTCGCTGCACGCCGCGCTGAAGGAGCAGGGCACGGCGTTCGACCCGATCAAGGTCGACGGCCTGCTGTTCGACATCGAGGCGCGCGTCGTGCGCAGCCAGATCCTCTCCGGCGAGCCGCGCATCGACGGCCGCGACACGCGCACCGTGCGCCCGATCGAAATCCGCACCGGCGTGCTGCCGCGCACCCACGGCTCGGCGCTGTTCACCCGCGGCGAGACGCAGGCGCTGGTGATCAGCACCCTGGGCACCGAGCAGGACGCGCAGCGCATCGACGCGCTGGCCGGCGAATACCACGACCGCTTCCTGTTCCACTACAACATGCCTCCCTTCGCCACTGGCGAAACCGGCCGCATGGGTTCCACCAAGCGCCGCGAAGTGGGCCACGGCCGCCTGGCCAAGCGCGCGCTGATCCCGCTGCTGCCGTCCAAGGAAGAGTTCCCGTACGTGATGCGCGTGGTCTCCGAGATCACCGAATCCAACGGCTCTTCCTCCATGGCTTCGGTGTGCGGCGGCTGCCTGGCGCTGATGGACGCCGGCGTGCCGATGAAGGCGCACGTGGCCGGCATCGCCATGGGCCTGATCAAGGAAGCCAACCGCTTCGCCGTGCTGACCGACATCCTGGGCGATGAAGATCACCTGGGCGACATGGACTTCAAGGTGGCTGGCACCACCAACGGCATCACCGCGCTGCAGATGGACATCAAGATCCAGGGCATCACCAAGGAAATCATGCAGGTCGCCCTGGCCCAGGCCAAGGAAGCGCGCATGCACATCCTGGGCAAGATGCAGGAAGCGCTGGGCACGGCCAAGGCCGAGGTCAGCAACTTCGCGCCGCGCCTGTTCACGATGAAGATCAACCCCGACAAGATCCGCGACGTGATCGGCAAGGGCGGCTCGGTGATCCGCGCGCTGACCGAAGAGACCGGCACGCAGATCGACATCGGCGAAGACGGTACCATCACCATCGCCTCCACCGACCCGGCGAAGGCCGAAGAGGCGAAGAAGCGCATCGAGCAGATCACCGCGGAAGTGGAGATCGGCAAGATCTACGAAGGCCCGATCACCAAGATCCTGGACTTCGGCGCGCTGGTCAACCTGCTGCCCGGCAAGGACGGCCTGCTGCATATCAGCCAGATCGCGCACGAGCGCGTGGAGAAGGTCACCGACTACCTGTCGGAAGGCCAGATCGTGCGCGTGAAGGTGCTGGAGACCGACGAGAAGGGCCGCGTCAAGCTGTCCATGAAGGCGCTGTCCGACCGTCCCGAAGGCATGCCCGAGCGCGAGCCGCGTGAACCGCGTGGCGACCGTCCCCCGCGCGGCGAAGGCCGTGGCGACTACCGCGGTGGCGAGCGCCGTGACGACCGCCGCGGCGAAAGCCGTGGCGAGCGCCAGGAACGCCCGGCGCCGCAGCAGCCCGCCGAGGGCTCCTCGCTGACCGAAGCGCAGCCGCAGAACAGCAACGGCGGCGGCAACTTCGGTGGTCATGGCGGCGGAAACGCTGGCGGCAACGGCGGCACGGAGCCGGGCCAGCAGTAACGCGGGCCGCGCCTTGAAAGCCATCGAGATCAGCCAGTACGGCGGGCCGGAGGTGCTGCGCGCGGCCGAACGGCCCGCGCCCACCGCCGGCGCGGGCGAGGTGCTCATTCGCGTGCGCGCCAGCGGCGTGAACCGCCCCGACGTGCTGCAGCGAACCGGCAATTACCCGGTGCCGCCCGGCGCGTCCGACATTCCCGGCCTGGAAGTCGCCGGCGAAATCATCGACGGCGATGCCCAGGCCATGGCCGCGGCCGGCCTGGAAATGGGCGACCGCGTGTGCGCGCTGGTGGCCGGTGGCGGCTACGCCGAGCTGTGCGTCGCGCCGCTGGGCCAATGCCTGCCGGTGCTGCGCGGCATGAGCGACACCGAAGCGGCTTCGCTGCCCGAGACGTTCTTCACCGTCTGGAGCAACGTGTTCGACCGCGGCCACCTGCAGGCCGGGGAAACCCTGCTGATCCAGGGCGGCACCAGCGGCATCGGCGTCACCGCGATCCAGATGGCCAAGGCCATGGGCGCGAACGTCATTGCCACGGCGGGCAGCGACGACAAGTGCAAGGCCTGCATCGCCATCGGCGCGGACCATGCCGTCAACTACAAGACGCAGGACTTTGCCGAGGAAGCGAAGAAGCTCACCGGCGGCAAGGGCGTCGACGTGATCCTGGACATGGTGGCCGGCGACTACATCGCACGCGAAGTGGAATGCCTGGCCGAGGACGGCCGCCTGGTCGTCATCGCGGTGCAGGGCGGAACCCAGGCGCAAGTGAATGCGGGGCTGGTGCTGCGCCGCCGGCTGACCATCACGGGCTCCACGTTGCGGGCGCGCCCGGTCGCGTTCAAAACGGCGATCGCCGCGGCGCTGAAGGCGAAGGTCTGGCCGCTGCTGGAAGCCGGCAAGATCAAGCCCATCATCCACAGCACCTTCGCCGCGGCGGATGCCGCCCGGGCGCATGCGCTGATGGAATCGAACCAGCACATTGGAAAGATCGTCCTGACCTGGTGAAGGCGCAGCTGAGATGACCAAACACAAACTCATCGCCGGCAACTGGAAGATGAATGGCGCGCTGCAGGCCAACGAGGCCCTGGTGCGCGACATCGCTGCCGGCTTGAACAATGCGGCCTGCACGGTCGCCGTGTGCGTGCCCGCGCCGTACCTGGCGCAGGTGCGGGCGCTGGCCCAGGGCTCGGCGCTGGCGCTCGGCGCGCAGGACGTGTCGCGGCATGCGCAGGGCGCCTACACCGGCGAGGTGTCGGCCGCCATGCTGTGCGAGTTCGGCGTGCGCTTTTGCCTTGCCGGCCACTCTGAGCGTCGCCAGTACCACGGCGAGACCGATGCGCTCGTCGCGGAAAAAGCCAAGACCGCGCTGGCGGTGGGCATCACGCCCATCGTCTGCGTGGGCGAGACGCTGGCCGAACGCGAAGCCGGCCAGACGGAAGAGGTCGTCAAGCGGCAGCTGGCCGCGGTGATCCACGTCAACGGCCACTGCATCAGCGAAATCGTGGTCGCGTACGAGCCGGTGTGGGCCATCGGCACCGGCCGCACCGCCAGCCCGGAACAGGCGCAGCAGGTGCATGCGCTGCTGCGCCGCCAGCTGGCCGCGGCCACGCCGCACCCGGAGCGCGTGCCTCTTCTCTACGGCGGCAGCATGAACGCGGCCAATGCCGCTTCGCTGCTGGCCCAGGCCGACATCGACGGCGGGCTGATTGGCGGCGCGTCGCTCAAGGCCGCGGATTTCCTGCAGATCGTCGCCGCCGCTGGCGCGGCGGTTGCGGGCTGAGTTGAACAAAAGATAAAGAACCAGGAGTGATTGAATGAACGTTCTGTTGACCATCGTGCTGGCGGTGCAGATGCTGACCGCGCTGGGCATGATCGGCCTGATCCTGCTGCAGCACGGCAAGGGCGCGGACATGGGCGCGGCCTTCGGCGGCGGCGCATCCGGCAGCCTGTTCGGCGCCACCGGCAGCGCCAACTTCCTGTCGCGCACCACCGCTGTGCTGGCGGGCGTGTTTTTCGCCTGCACGCTACTGCTGGCCTACTTCGGCAACCTGCGTCCGACAGAGTCGGGCGGCAGCGTGCTGGAGCGCGCCGGTGCGCCGGCCGCGGCACCTGCCGCGTCGGGTGCGGCTGCGCAGATCCCGGCCACGCCGGCACCGGTACCGGCCAACCAGGCGTCGGCCACCTTGCCGAGGCCCGCGGCACCGGCTGCGCCGGCCTCCGGCGCAGGCCAGATTCCGGCCCGGTAAATTCGCTTCGCGGGGTTTGCTGCGCTGCAGTAAGCCCTCCGATTCGGAGTACACTTAGCGGTTGTCCGGATAGCCGCGCTCAGCTCTGTGGAGCGCACGCCTCATGCCCGTCCGGGCGCAAAGCAAAACGCCGTCGTGGTGAAATTGGTAGACACGCTATCTTGAGGGGGTAGTGGCGAAAGCTGTGCGAGTTCGAGTCTCGCCGACGGCACCACATAAAAAAAGAGGTCGCAGGGCTGCGCCTTGCGGCTTGAAGCGCCGGACGAGAGCCCCTAGATGAACCTCGAACAGTACCTCCCCGTCTTTTTGTTCATCCTGGTCGGCATCGGTGTCGGTGTCGCGCCCCAGGCCCTCGGCTGGGGCATCGCGAAATTCATCGGCGTGCACAAGCCCGATGCCGCGAAGAACTCCCCCTACGAGTGCGGCTTCGAGGCCTTCGAGGACGCGCGCATGAAGTTCGACGTGCGCTACTACCTGGTGGCCATCCTCTTCATCCTGTTCGACCTGGAAATCGCGTTCCTCTTCCCCTGGGCCGTCGCCCTGAAGGAAATCGGCGCGGTCGGCTTCTGGGCGATGATGATTTTCCTGGCCATCCTGGTGGTCGGCTTCGTCTACGAGTGGAAGAAAGGCGCGCTGGACTGGGAGTGATCCCGCACGCGTCCCTCAAGGATTTTCACTATGGCCAATGAAGGCATTCTCGACAAAGGTGTCGTGACCACGACCGTGGACTCGGTCATCAACTGGGCCAAGACCGGCTCGCTGTGGCCGATGACGTTCGGCCTGGCCTGCTGCGCCGTGGAGATGATGCACGCGGGCGCCGCGCGCTATGACATCGACCGCTTCGGCATGCTGTTCCGTCCCAGCCCGCGCCAGTCCGACCTGATGATCGTGGCCGGCACGCTGTGCAACAAGATGGCGCCGGCGCTGCGCAAGGTATACGACCAGATGGCCGAGCCTCGCTGGGTTATCTCCATGGGTTCGTGCGCCAACGGCGGCGGCTATTACCACTACAGCTATTCGGTCGTCCGCGGTTGCGATCGCATCGTGCCGGTCGACGTCTATGTGCCCGGCTGCCCGCCAACGGCGGAGGCGCTGCTCTACGGCGTGCTTCAGCTGCAGGCGAAGATCCGCCGCGAGAACACCAT